>MEVD01000001.1:0-5223 GCA_001772865.1 candidate division WWE3 bacterium RIFCSPHIGHO2_02_FULL_38_14
CTTATGCGATTATATGCATATGTATGTAAGTAGCACTGCGTAATGCGATCTCGGTATTTATGGAAGCCGTAATTTATTTAATTTTGGAATAGCTACATTATCAAAATAAAAGTGGAATATTACGCAGATTTCATCTATAAGCAATCTATTGCTAAAGGTTCCGCCACACAATTTAACTATTTTATCGCCTACATACATTTCCCTCATATAATTATTTCCTGAAGAAAAGGATTCATATTCATTTTGAAAAGTATCAGAATTTATATTTGTTTTTTGATTAAACACCGTTTTAATAGTACTGCTTAACATTTCATACTCATATTTTTTTACTAAAAAACGTGTGTGAATATATTCCAATGAATTATATATGAAATAAGATGATATAATAAGGTAAGTTTTTTCCCATATATACTAAGCATCCTTACCCAGATTCATTAAACCGTCAACAGTATTTATAATATAATTACTAAATTCCTTTGACACAGTTACAACATTTTCCTCAAGATACGTATATTTATTTTCTTCATTCGTATATTTTTGTCGGTATATTCTTCGCAACATATTTTCCGATATCATATATTCTCGTATGGTTCAATATAAGAAATCTTATGACCAACGGTCCCATTCCTCCCGGCGACGGGGATACAATTTTTAAATGTGACATATCAGATTTTAAATCTAAATCTCCGTTTACTTTACCGTCTACCATTGATGTACCAAAATCTACAACCACAGCATCTGTGACAATATCTGAAGAGTTAACTAAATTTGGTACTCCCGCACTTAATATAACTATGTGATAATCGAGTTTCTCACCTTGAACGTAATTGTCAATAACAGACAAATTTACTCTATTTAATTTAAAAAAATGAGCGACAGGACGTCCTACTAAATTTCCATTTCCAATAACACAGGCATTTTTATTACGAATATCTATGTCATTAATATCTAAAAAATATTTTAAAGCTCTTACAGCCGGTGGAAAAATAACCGGATCATTTGAATAATACCGGAACTGGTTTTTACTCGAAAGAACATCTATATCTTTATTCGGAGGAATTAAATTTATAATATTATTCAGACTTTGTCTTGGTAATGGCATTTGAATAATAACACCTGTCACATCCTCACTACTCAACATACCGTGTATTTGGTGATATATAGCATCATCTGACTCACTATCGCTTAAAGATACATGATCCGCGGCTATTCCAAGTTTAGAACAAACTTTTAATTTAAGTTCAACATACTTTTTTGAAATTTCATTGTTTCCGATTTGAATGATCAAAAGTCTACCGATTGATTTCCCGGAATCTTTAATTTTTTGTATATTTTTAATAATTAATAAATCCAGTTTCTTAGCTTCCGTTTTTCCGTCGAATAAATTCATATTGAGATTATACATTATATAGCATGTAAAAATGGTACAGTATTAGCGTTAGCACTATAATATATTAATACTAAATATATTCAAACTTTAGTAATAGCACAATAATTATAAAAGGTTGAAAAAAATAGCCTCCGGTGTACGGAGGCTTTGAAACTATACTTCGAGTACAAAATAATGCCGTTCCCAATGTGCCGTGCCGCTGCTTTGAGCCCTCCTTCGTGTATAAGTGGGGTCCGCGCTTATCATCCTCAGATGAAAAGTTAAAAAGATCCCAAAAGGAAGAGAATTCGCCGAGGAAATCTCAAAGGATCTCAGCTTAAGCGAACACACTAGGACGCATCCACCTTCGGCGGATGAGTTTGGATTTAACATCCTGTGTAAAAAATAACATATTAAAACAGATAGTCAATATGACATAATGTGCGTAGAAACATTTTGATTATATCACAACTAAAACCGGCATAAAAATACTCTCATTTTCTAATGTACACTATATTAAAATTTATAAATGTAAAGTTTTTGCAGCAAATGAAGTTAAAGGTCTAAGTAAATCACCCGCTTTACCCGATATTACAAGTATAAGCAGCAAATATATTCCGTACCTCTCCATCTGCAACCATTGAAAAGCCAGGTTTTTGGGTAATAAACCATAGACTACTCTGAATCCGTCTAAAGGGTAAATAGGTATAAGATTGAAAAACCCAAGTATAAAACAAAAATAGGCAGTATACCCTAGAACCGGTTTAATTAAATTAAGTCCAAATACATTGGGTAGGTTAAATACATTTAACACTAAAGCTATAATTAAGGCAAGAATAAAGTTTGAAAGCGGTCCGGCGAATGCAATAAGAGCCGAATCCCGTTTAGGATTTTTTAAAAAAGTCACATCAAAAGGAACCGGTTTTCCCCATCCGAATCCTACAAATATTAATAAAAGAGTCCCAATTGGATCCATGTGCGCTAAAGGATTTAAAGTAACTCTTCCTAATGCTTTGGCCGTGGGATCTCCCAATTTATTTGCCACATAGGCATGGGCAAATTCATGTATAGTAATAGAAAATATTAAGGATAACGCCAGCATAATAAACAATATTGGACTCTCGACTAACGCATTGATCAGCATAAATAAGATAATACCATAAAAAACAATTCAAACCGGAAAATATGAAGAAATTACAAATTTATTAAAATAAAATCCTCATATTCCAAATACAAAGTAAAAATGATAAAATCCAGCAATGACAAATTTAATAAACAACGCCTTCGAAGAGCTGAAAAAGGTTCAGTGGCCGAATAAAAACCAGACTTTCCGCTTGACGATATATGTAATAAGTGTTAGTTTTACCGTCGGTTTAATTGTTGCCGGGATAGATTATATATTTTCAGAAGGATTATCTATAGCTCTAGTAAAATAATCAAAAATACTATGACAGACAATGATTTGGAAATGCAAAATTTAAATACAACCGATGACCAAAACACCGATCAAAACTTAAATACAGAAGAAAACGCGGAAGAAGGTGTAATTGTAATAAACAGAAGCCCCCACGACAAAGCTAAATGGTATGTTATTCATACTTATTCAGGGCACGAAAAAAAAGTTGCCATTACTTTAAAACAAAGAGTTGAAGCCGGAGGATTTACGGACAGGATTTTCAAAATTTTTATCCCTCAACAGCAAAAAGTAGTGATTTCTGAAGGTAAAAAAAGAACAGTTGATGAGAGATTATTTCCAGGATATGTCATGGTTAATATGATAATGGATGACGACGCATGGTATATTGTACGATCGACACGAGGTGTCACCGGTTTTGTAGGAACAGGCAATAACCCTACTCCTCTGCCTGAATCTGAGGTGAGAGCCTTGATGAAATTCACTAAAATGGAAACCCCCAAATTTGAGGCAAAATTCTCCGTCGGAGATTCGGTAAAAATTATTGACGGACCTTTCAAAGAGCATCTTGGGAAAGTTGATGAAGTAAATGAAGAACAAGGAAAAGTAAAGGTTTTGATTTCTGTTTTTGGAAGAGAAGTGCCCGTAGAGCTGGACTTTTTGCAGGTTTCAAGCATTTAAATTTTTGACAGATTGTGAACTTATGCAAAACTATGAAACCGGCTACCGCTTTTGCCAAAATTAATAATTAAATATAAAATAGCAAGGTATTATGGCTACACAAACAACAAAGAAAGGTAAAAAATTAAAAGCATTAGTTAAACTAAACTTACAGGCTGGAAAAGCTACACCCGCCCCTCCTGTAGGTCCCGCATTAGGTCAGCACGGTGTACCGTTAATGGATTTTTGCAAAGAGTTCAACGCCAGAACCTCAAAAATGGGAGACGATCTTATTCCGGTGGTAATTACAGTATATGAAGACAGATCCTTCACTTTTATAACTAAATCCCCTATTACTTCTTCATTAATATTAAAAGCATTAAAAAAAGAGAAAGGCTCAGCCATTCCAAATAAAGATAAAATCGGCTCTATAACAAAAACCCAGGCCGAAGAAATTGCCAAGTTAAAGATGGATGACCTTAATACCATTAATCTTGAGCAGGCATTAAAAATTGTTGAAGGAACAGCCAGATCAATGGGGGTAGAAGTTAAATGAAAAACGCTGCCAAATTATCTAAAAGAATAAAAGAAGTAAAACTATATAAGCTGGAAGAAGCAATAGAGTATATTAAAAAATATTCCAAAACCAAATTTGACCCTACTTTAGAAGTGCACATAAACCTAAATTTCGACAAAAAGAAGCAGGAGCAGAACATACGGTTCACCACAGTGCTTCCCCACGGAACGGGAAAAAACAAAAAAGTAGCTGTTTTGGCAAGCAAGAAAATACAAAATGCCGATTTGGAGTTATCCGAATCAGATATAGAGAAGCTAGAAAAATCTATTTTAAAACCCAAAACTGATTTTGATGTTCTTATCTCCGAACCCAGATTTATGACAAAGCTTGCTAAAGCGGCAAAAGTATTAGGACCTGCAGGTGTGATGCCTAATCCTAAAAATGGAACTGTAACAGAAGAAGTTGAAAAAGCTGTAGAGCAAGTAAAAAAAGGTAGAGTTGAAGTTAAAACCGAACCGAATGCCTCTCTTATTCACACTATAATAGGTAAACTTAGCTTTGATACTCCAAATTTATGTGAAAACTTTACTGAGTTATATTCTGCTATCAAACATAACAAACCTCAAAAATCCTCAAATGACTGGATTAAGTCCATATATTTATCTGCAACTATGAGTCCTTCCGCTCAACTTGATTTAAATTCTCTTTAATTACAAAGTAATAAATTATTTCAACTATATTTAAAATTCACTAACAGTTCTTTTACTTACATTTCTTTCCATATTATTATTTCTCCATCTTATACTTACCAATATGTCTATTACGTTACACACCATCCCACTTAACTATAATAATATGCCACGTATGCTCCATACATGTTCTTATATACTATAATATATTTATATGAGTGTATAAATAATCGCAGCCATATTATCCTTATACGTATTAATTATATAACATGTTATATAATAACTAATGAGTATTTCCATAGGGATTATTATGTATTCATTTAAGACCCAATTCGATTTAAATTTAAAAAATACTATGTCAGATTACGGGAAGCTGATAAAATCTCCAAGTGCTAAACATGATGCTTAGTATATGGTTAAGTTTGTTACTCAATTACAACACTTCATCTATATGGTAAATAACAATATAATGAGTCTTTTTAGTACACAAATATCTACTTAATAAAACATGTTTTGTCGTATATTATGACAGTTCTATGTTATAACTATTTCAACTTTCAGCTTTTTAAAATTA
>MEVD01000001.1:5310-42045 GCA_001772865.1 candidate division WWE3 bacterium RIFCSPHIGHO2_02_FULL_38_14
GCGTACAAAGCCGCTTAAAAAGAATTAAACATCTTGCCTAGGTTAATCAACATTGAAAGCACACAGCGATTCTAAGCACTAATTTAAAGTAGTCGCATGTTTTAAAGTGCATATCAAATGATTAGACTCACCTTTGGTGAGTTTTTTTTTGCTTGAAGAACAAGACAATTTGAAAAACTGGTCAAAAGATAAAAAAATATATGCCAAACTCTAAAAACACACAAACAGTTAAAGAAATAAAAGAAAAAGTATCCAAGGCTAAATCTATTGTTTTTACTGATTATAAAGGATTGGACGCAAATAAGGCCAACGAATTAAGGGCTAAAATGCTTGAAGAAGGCGTGGAATTAACTGTAGCTAAAAATACTCTCTTAAACATCGCTCTTAAAGAAGAAAAGTTCGATGCGGAAAAAGTTAAAGAACACTTGAAAGGTCCTACCTTAGCGTTTTTTTCATACAATGACGCGGTTTCGCCTCTAAAAGCTCTAGCCGAATTTATTAAAAAAGTTGAACTCCCCGTTATAAAAGGGGCTTTTATAGAAAAAGAGTATTTCAATGCTGAAAAAGTAAAAGAAATTAGCAATCTGCCCTCAAAAGATCAATTGATTTCACAAGTTGTGTGGGGATTAAAATCTCCGTTATCGGGATTTGTAAATGTTTTAGGCGGATCACAACGCAAACTAGTGTATGCTTTGTCCGCTCTTGCCAAAAAGAAACAAGGTTGAAGGAGGTGTTTAGTAATGTCAGATAAATTAAGCGAAAATTCCAAAAAAGTAATGGATTTAGTTGAAAAAATGACAGTTTTGGAACTAAATGACTTAGTAAAAGCTTTGGAAGAGAAATTCGGCGTATCGGCTGCTCCGATTATGATGGGAACAATGCCTATGGGCGGAAACGGCGGACAGACTGCAGAACCTGAGGAAGAAAAAACAGAGTTTGACGTAGTTTTAACCGACGCAGGGGCCAATAAAATAGGTGTTATTAAAGCAGTTAGAGAATTGAACCAGAGTTTAGGTTTAGTTGAGGCTAAGGGTTTGGTAGAATCCACGCCTAAAGCGGTACTGGAAGGCGCCAAAAAAGACGCTGCTCAAGCCGCTAAGAAAAAGCTTGAAGAAGCAGGCGCAAAAGTGGAATTGAAGTAAGTCGTACCATAATTTCAAAAAGGTCCTCAGATTGAGGACTTTTTTGTATACATTTTACTAACCTATAAACTCCCTGTAACAAGTTTTCACATTCTCCCCCAGCTGTTCGGCTGCATCCTCCGGAGTGGCTTTGTCGCTAACCCAAATTCCCGCGCCAAGCTCTAAACCTCCGAAAACTTTAATATGCGGAATAAATCCTACATGCCAATGGTAAGGCTCATATTTCATTGTATGAATCCAAAAATTTCTGTCAGGCTTATTGAACATAGCATTGTATGACCATAATGCGGCCTTTAAAATCTGTGTGAAGTCGTTAATCTCCATGTCATTTACATATCCGAAGTTGGGTTTGTGTTCTTTTGGTATTAAAAGCATTTCATAGCTCCATCTGCAGGCTACCGGTACCAGCAAAACGAAATGAGGAGTCTCATGGACTATCCTTTTCTTCAATGCCAGCTCCACTTTTATTTTATCGCACCAGTAACAGGAATTATGCTCATTGTAGTATTTCATCGCTTCGGTCTTTTCCATTTCTATTATTCCCGGGAAACCTTTTAATGCCACTATTTGCGAGTGAGGATGCAGTATAGAAGCTCCGGCTTTTCCTCCCCTATTATTAAAGATCATTACCTCTTTATCCTGGGAATTATAGTATGTAACCCTGTTCAAAAATGCCCTCATTATTCTGACATTTTGTACCTGTGGCAGGTCTTCAATATCTTTATCCTGATATGGAGAGTGCACAATTATTTCGTGATCTTCAACCAAAGGATATTTATTTCTGAATACGCGTACATTCCAGTCTTCGGCATCTTGATAAACGGTAGAAGGAGTCAAATCCTCATTCCCTTTGGCAAATCGATCTACGTTTACTGGAGTTTGTGATGTACTTATACCGGATCCGGCAGCACCTGTTTGATCAGCTCTTTTGGCTCTGTTGGTAGCAAGTATTGTTGGAATCCCGGTTAATTCATCAAAAATAAATGTGGTCATATAAAACTTTCTTCATGCAATTTTACAACTTTTTCGTATAATATTTTATATTCCAAAGCGCTCTTATCCCAGCTGAAATCTGTTTTCATCGCGTTTTCTATCATTGAATCCATTAAATGGGTCCCGTAAACTTTAAATGCCCTTTGCACAGCCGACAAAAGCCTGCCCGAAGAATAAGTATCAAATGAAAATCCATTAACTCCGTCGGTTACAGAATCCTTTAAACCGCCGACTTCATGAACAATAGGCAA
Organism: candidate division WWE3 bacterium RIFCSPHIGHO2_02_FULL_38_14; assembly: GCA_001772865.1. Lineage (GTDB taxonomy): Bacteria > Patescibacteriota > WWE3 > UBA101185 > UBA10185 > 2-02-FULL-38-14. Next base: position 7,697 of record MEVD01000001.1, read on the forward strand.
AGATCCGTACCACATTCCGATCATTTGAATTAATCCGCAAGGTTCATATTTGGAAGGCACCAGTAAAAAATCGCTGGCCGCATATATTTGATTTGCCAGTTCAACGTCAAATTTAATATTCACAGAAACATTCCCTTCTAATCCTTCTTTTTCATTTAATTTGGCAAAATTTGCCTCCCACTCTTTATCTCCTGTTCCCAAAAGCACAAACTGGCCACCGTTTTTCACTATTTCGGGAACTATCTTAATCAAAATATCCAAACCTTTTTGATTCGCATCAAGCCTGGAAATAAAAGCAAACGTAGGCTTGCGGAAATTCTCTAGTTTTAATTCTTTTTGAATATCTTCCTTATAGCTTTTTTTAGCTGAAGTGTAATTACCCGAGTCATAATTTCTGGGAAATTGCGAATAGTCTATTCCATTTAAAATTCCGGTCAGCCTGCCCTCTCTGCCTTTTATCACTTCGCTTAATTCTTTGCCAAATTCCTGTGTGACAATCTCACGTGCATACGTGGGAGAGACCGCATTTACATAATCACTCGACGTTATACCCTGCAAAATCAAATTTAAGTCACCGTCGGAAACATCCCAATCTATTAATCTGTGCTCGCCGGGATAAATTCCTACATCCTTAACCAAGTCGACACCGCCCTTGCCCTGGTATAAAAGATTATGAATAGTAAACAATGTCGCCGGTCTTTCTAATCCCAGTTCGTCGTTTAGCAAATGTGTAATCAGACCGGTATGCCAGTCGTTGCAATGGACTAAATCATAGGTGTTAAATTCTGATTTAACATACTCAACAACAGCCATATCAAAAAAAGTGAACATTTCGGTTTCGGATATATTATTAGCAAAAGCTTCTCTTCCACCCTTTGAAAAGTATTTATAATTTTTCAGCAAAAATACATCTACATTTGTGCCAGGAAGCTTAGTTTTATATACTTCAACCTGATTATTCTCCCCACCAAATGGAATATTTAAATCAAGACTTTTGTAAACATCCCGGTCTTCCAATTTAGCGTTGTCAAAAAAAGGAACTACAACGTCAGCGTTTACTCCTACTTTCTCCAAAGCTTTAGGCAGCGAACCGATTACATCCCCCAAACCGCCGAGCTTTACAATAGGCGCAACTTCGGAGGCGGCAATTAATACTTTCATCATGCTATAAGGGTATCAAAAAATGCATTTTATGACTACTTTTAATTATAATCTGCCTGATTCCTTCACCCATTTCTCAAAATCCTCTTTGGTTTTTACATTTTTAAAACTCTCTCTGGCCAAATCCGAAAATTCTTCCCATTTTTGTTCTAAGAAAGGTTTTACCGACGGTATATGTCTGGCTGCCCACAATTCGTCAACTACATGTAGAACATCATAAATATCCGTGCCCTGATTCAGCTTTATTATGGCATCCCTCCACTTAATTGCCTTTTCAAAATCCTGTCTTCGGGCAGATTTATTCATTTCATCCTCAAACTCCAAGATTATCTGGTTATACCATTCCGGTGGTGTACGGACGCCAAAAGAATCTTTCATAAATGTCGAGGAATTCTCAAGGTGTTTCCTTCTTATATAACCGCTTCTCTGCCATTCAAAAGCCTGGTCTACTATATCTCTGTATAATTTCTCGGCCGTTTCCCTGGTTTTTGCTTCAAACTCCCCGGTATAAATTACTTCCCTCAAAGCAAATGCTCCCTGCTCCACCATTTCCAAACTCCACCAAGGCAAGGCGCTCGCCCACCAAAACTGGTCAGAGGCTAAGGCTTTATCCATTTTTTCCCGCGCGTTTTTCCAGGAATCCGTATCCTTGTCATTACAGCTTCCTAGTGTACTCAAACAAAATTCCACAAACTGCCATTGCAGATTATGAATCGGATTCTCGGGATTTTTCCATAAAATAAAGGATTTACTTTCGGTGTATTGGGTCCTTTCCCTATCCAGCCAAAAATCCTGTTCTTGATTGGTCCAGGTTGTAGGACGGAGGTTAACTTCTTCTACCTCTTTTACATCTTTTATAAGCCCGGAAGGATAAGCAGATTGCAGCTTATGCGATGCTAATAGTTCGAACAATACTTTTTCATATCCGATTCTATGGTGTCCGAAAGTCTCCGCGTCCATTACCGTAAACCAGTATTTATTTTTTTTCTGCAGATCCTGGGTTTCATACAAAAGATCTTCGCCGGAACGAACCACTGCACCAAGTATCAAGGCGCTTACCCTTTTATTTCTAAAGAACACAAACAACCCTGAATCATTACCCGTATATAATTTATCGGCTCCGGCTTCTTCAGTTCCATAAGACAGCTCGGGCGCAGCCAACCACTTGTATCCCAACTCCTTCACTACCTTCAATACTTTGTCATTTACAGCCATTTCAGGCGAGAAAAATCCATCAGGTTTATATACTTCGCCGAAGTATTTTTTATTTTCTTCATCATTTAGCTTTATTTGTCTTTCGATTTCATTTTCAGGAAGAAGAGGTAGAAAAGCGTGATACATTGCACTGCCGGTAAATTCTACAATGCCTTCTAACGCGAGAAGTTTTAAGCCGTTTATAACATCTTCATATCCGCGATCCAATAAAAGTTTGGTCAGCGCTCCGTTCATATTAACTAAAGTTTTACTTTTTTTATATTGGGTAAATCCTTTAATCAAAGGACGGTAACATTCATTAACTATACGAAGCAAAATATCATCCTGCTGATTATACGGTTGATAGAAATGTAATAAGTTAATCCATTGCATATTATTTAATGAAGATTAAATCAATTAGAATAATCTATTTTCATATTTTAACATAATTTCTCGTATCTTCGCACTTAAGGATATTATCTGATCGTGAATTTGAGGAAGCCCCAATGTATCGCCATATTTATGCCAAAGATTCAAACTGTTCTCAATCATATTTTTACTAAAAAGAACCTCGCCTGTAGGGAGAACTTTATTGGATATCCACCAGAACTGGTCGCTGTTTATCACCATTAAAAGCAGGATTTTCTTTTTTAAAAATTTTCTTTCGGATTCATCTTGAATCTTTGACAGATATGAAAAATCCCAGATCGGAAGTGTTTCATTTCCGTCCGATATAGGCTTATAAATATTCTTATAATTATCCAGGGCCAGCTTTACCATTTCCCATTGAATTTTATGGATTTCATTTTCCGGATGGTCCCACATAGGATACAAAATACCGGAACTTACTTCCGAATCGCTCGCCCCCCAGCTTGATTCTTTTATCTCCACTGATTCTCTATATTGGCCGGATTCAACCAGCTCGCTCACAGTTATTACTTCTATTTCACGGGATAACAGCTCCTCCAAAAAAGTATCCAGTATATAAATACCTTCTTTATAATGGTGGCCGAAAGTTTCTCCGTCCAGCACAATTACATGATCCGTATCTTTTCTTTCACTTATGCCGGGATTTGTGAAATATAGCAGGTCTTTAACATTAATATCTCTTTTAAACGCCATAGCATTGCTAAGATCTCTGTCTCTGACCACAAGTTTTAAACCGGAGTCCTTTAAGGAATAAACTCCAGGTTTATGACCGCATGTTTCATCTGCAATAACCCATTCGTAACCCAAACTTTCAATAGCTTTTACCAAATTGGAATTAAGTGCAAGTTCAGGAGGGAAAAATCCGTTCAGATTTTTTATCAATATGCCCGCTTCCCCTTCAAAGCCACTGTGTCTCCCCAAATAATATCCCGTCCCATATTCATTCAATATTATTTCGTCTTCGGCAACTTCCTGCGGAATTTTGGTTAAAATAGGATGATAGGCCGCGGTACCGGTTAATTCTATTTTTTCTGATTCTTTTAATTCCTTTAGATATTCTATCCACGTTTTATATCCATATCTATGTATTTGCTGTATTAAGCTAAGAGGAACATTAAGAGTGAATTTGGAGTTTCTTTTATTTTTTATTAAACGCAATAGAGGTAAATAACAGGCTTCATATATTTCTCTGAACGACTGTTCTGATTGAGTAATTGGTTGGTACAAATGTAACAATATTGCTACAGCCATTAACCTATTATCTATAAAAAAGACCTTAAAGTCCAGTAAGAGAATAGTTGATTTAAGGGGTAAAAAAATGAAGTCCAGCCTGGGAGGGACGATTTCTTATTCTCCTGCCCACAGAACAAGAATCTTTTCCTTCCCAGACTGGGCTTCATTTATACATAGAATTATAGCACTATATTATAGGTCTGTCAATTAGTGGGGTGTGCTATAAACAGCACTATTAAAGGAAATACACACATTTTATATAATTTATATTACTTTAAAAGAGTGCTGCTTCTATACTGCGTGATTTATAGCCTTTTTTACTCTTAAATGAAATTGCTCTCTCATAAAGCCGCACATATTCTTTTGCACTATACTCCCAGCTAAAGTCACTCTTCATCGCATTTTGCATCAATTTGTGCCATAGTTTCTTATTTTTATACAACTCAACTGCTCTAACGAGCTGGCCAAATAACGAGAACTCATTAAAATCAGTAAAAACAAAACCATTTCCTGTACCTTTGCTCGAATCGAAGTTTTCAACTGTGTCAGCCAAACCTCCGACCTTCCTTACAATTGGTGCTGCTCCATACCTCATTGCTTCTATCTGAACTATGCCACACGGCTCGAATCTTGATGGGTACAATATGCAATCAGATCCTGAAAACAGAAGACGAGGCAAAGTAAAATTCGGATATGGATGTATCCCTACTTTATTCGGAAATGTTGATTTAAGATGATTAAGCATATCCACCAGAGCCCCTTCTCCTCCACCGACCTGTACAAATTGTACGTCATAATCTGTTAGTACATGGTATAAAGTTTGAACTATAAGGTCTACCCCTTTTTGCATGTCAAGTCTACCAACAAATCCCAGCAGTAAAGTGTTGTCACTGACAGGCAGGTCATACTCCTTCTGTAATGCGGTCTTGTTTAATTTTCTTAAACCCACGTTTCTTAAACTGTAATTTTGCTCTATAAGATTGTCGGTTTGGGGATTAAACTCATCATAATCCAGCCCATTAACAATACCGAATAATTTGCTTTTAACCTCAAGCAACAGTTTATCCAGACCCTCGCCGAAGTCCGGAGTTAGTATTTCTCTGGAATAAGTTTTAGAAACGGTGTTAACGGCGTCGGAATATAAAATTCCGCGTTTCATAAAATTCTGCGTATTAAGTCTGGGAGAAAAAAACGATTCTATCGAGGACTTGCCGTCATCAAAATCTAATTCCGAAACATATCTGTGGTCAAAATTACCCTGGAACCTCAAATTATGCATAGTAAATACGCTGGAGATTTTGCTTAAAACTTTATCTTCCTTATAAACGGTTTTTAAATAATTTCCAACTATACCGGTATGCCAATCATTGCAGTGAATTATATTAGGTACAAAATCGCCGCATATTTTTATAAATTCTAAAGCACCTCTTGATAAAAGTGCCCACCTTGTGGGATCATCGCTGTAGCCATAAACATTTGCGCGTTTTTCATAATATTCCTGATTTTCCAGAAAATAAGTTGTTACACCGGCCAAATCTTTGGCGGCTTTTACATTGCATATAAGGTTTGGCAGTGTTTCGTCGTTGGTCGGTACTTCCAGTCCTTCACAAACCATCTCCAAACCATATTTTTCTTCATCTATAAATCCGAATTTAGGAATAAAAAGTCTTGCATCATGACCCATTCTCACCAATGCGCGTGATAAATAAGCAAGCACCATGGCAAAACCTCCCACTGAAGCATAAGGTGACACCTCGGCACCCACCAGCAAAATCTTGAGCTTTCTGTCCTGGCCATCTTTTAAACTGCCTATTAGCTTTTTTTCAGGTTTATTTAAGTAACCTAACATGTTGTTCTTTGTAAAGAGCAGATACAATTAGATTTTACCACAACCGCGAATAATTAAGTAAAAAAGGGTCCTTTAATGTAACTTATGAAGTGGGTTTCAAAAATCAATAGTTGGACACCATTGAATCCAGCTCAGATGCTAAATCGTTTTCACCATATTCCATCAGATCCGACTTCAGCTGTTTTTCAGATACTACAAACAATCCGTGCATTTCTTTTTTAGTTTGGAGTGCAGAGCCTGCTCTATCAGTAATTATACATAACTGTGCTTCTCTGGGATCTGCGGGCATAAGATTTAAAATCCTTTCAAAAAACTCTCTGTCCTGAGGTCTAACATAAAAATGCAACAACGAGAATGGCTTTATAGGTTTGTGTAAAGACATTCCTGCGTTCATGGTAAAGGCATAATCTACATATGCCCTTCTAGCATTCTTATCAATATTTTGCGCAATTTCTTTAAGCCCTCCCAGCATACTTCTATAGTAATATAATTCAGTTTTCTCAACGTCTTTAAATTTTTCTCCTGAAAAATCAGATATGGATGAGGTAGTGCTTACGGGTTCAGCTTTCACTTGTGGGACCGGTTCAACGTCTGGAGCTGCAGTTTGCGCAGGTGTTTCTTCAGTTTCCGCGGTTTTAAACTTGCTTGCCGCTTCTCTGAATTTTGCCAGCCAGTCAACGGGTGATTCCTGTTCTTCTTTTTGAGCTTCCTGCTCGGCTGCCGGCCTTTCTTCAACTTCAGGTTCAGCAGGTACTTCTTCAACTTTTTGTTTTATAGGTTCTGACGGGTACTCCGGCTCTTCAGGAATTACTTTAATTTTTGCCATAGTCTTATGCTGTTGTGCTTCTTGCTGTAGGGCTTGTTGAGGTTGTTGCATTTGTTGTGTTTGAGAAACTTTACCGGAAGATCCATCGGGGTATAAAAAGTCCAATATATTCTGTTTTGAGAACCTATGTCTCCCTGTTGCAGTTTTTACATCAGCTTTTAATTTATCTTCTTCCATATATCTGTAAACTGATCTCAAACTTACTCCCAAAATATCGGCAACTTCTGTAGATGTATACAACTTTTCTTCTAAGTTCATAATCTGATCATATACATATGTATTATTACATGTCAATAGTATTTTTTTGTATTTTTTATTGTAATTAATAAAATATTATTATCGGTTGTGAATAATAGTGTTATTTTGCATATAATGCTATTTAGATACTTTTACTTACTTTTCAAAGAAGAAAGGTAAACTTTTACAGGAAATATGGGAAAGGCATTTAATACCCTTCTAATTCTCCAAGGTTGAATTATAAGTCTGTACAACCATTCAAGGTTATATTTGATAAATATTTCCGGAGCTCTTTTTTTTGGGTATACAATATAATCAAATGTCCCGCCTACACCTATAGATATACGTGCAGGTATTTTATGAGCGTTTTTACGTATCCACTTTTCCTGCTTTGGATGGCCATAAGCTACAAATAAAAAATCGATATGGTCAACATTATTTTTGTTCATACAGAGTTTTATGTAGTCAATCTTTTCATTATCTGCCATTCCCATTTTCGATGTAGCACCGATAATCTTAAGGTTTTTATACTTTTCCTTAAGTTTTAATGCCGCTACAGAAGCAATATCTATATCAGTATTTACTTTTCTGCCAAAAATGTCTTTCGGCCATCCGCCAAGCAAAAATATATTCTTTTCATTTTTTTCTGCATATGAACAAATATTAAAAAATAAATCAACTCCTTTAACACACTCTCCTTCTATATTTCTACTTAAAATAGAGTCAATAAAAACACCTATACCAGTCAAAAAGAACTTAACACTTTTAAATCTCTTCTCATTTAAATTATTGTGTATGTTATTTATCCTATTGATATAATTATATGCAAGTATAACACCATAACCATCAGGTACTGATATATCACTACTATTTATTATATGCATAAATTCATTATCATTCTGTGCATAAACTATAAATTCTGGGTTAGTGGTACATATAATATGTTGTTTACCATCCATAAGTAACTTATCTATAACTCCCATAATATTTCCCAATGAATTGTTAATATCTATTTTAACATTTAGTATGTATGTCATATAATAAGTTTTAATTTAAATCTATTAATACAGATAAAATTTTCCTCGAGTTTTCGTACCAGTCAAAATTAGTTTTCAAATAAGACACTAAATCCTTATCATTATATAAAACAGCATCGCTAAAAGATTTATTTATAGCACCAGTCATTTGATCAATATTATTTGGATCCGCAAAGTATACAAAACCGTCCCCGATTTCCTTAGTAGCAGAAACATTAGAAGTAATAACCTTTATCCCGCACGATAAAGACTCCAAAACTGGCAGTCCGAAACCTTCGGATTTAGAAACATACATTAATGCGTGGGCTCCTGAAATCAACTCAGGCAGGTCCTCCTCTGGCACATAACTTAAAAATTTAACACTCTTTTCAATATTAAGAGACTTGGTAAGCTCCCGGATTGCCTCGTATTCTGGCGGGATTTTACCTCCTAAAACAAAGGTAATATCTTTAAATTCGCTGTTACTATTTTGATCTTTTATAAAATTGTGAAATGCCTTAATCATATTCGGAATATTTTTTCTTATGCCAAAAGTTCCGACATAAAATAGGTACTTTCCTTTTATTTCATACTTATTTTTTACTTTCTCCACCATTACAGGGTTTCTTTTATAATAAACTGATGTATCAACGCCTTCATAAATAACTGTTATTTTATTTTCTTTAACTGGAAGCAATTTTAAAATTTCCGATTTTGTATATTCGGATACAGCTATTACTCTATCGGAGAACAAAATAGTATAAATCGTAGGACCTCCCCTCATTCTGAAATATTCCATTCCATGTATGACGCTGACAATTTTCATAGAAGGTTTATGAAAGATTGGAACAGTATGCCATGTACAAAGTAGTACATTAACATGATCTTTTATGCATTCAATTGATAAACTTATTTGAGTCCATGAAATGTATTTTTTAACAACCTTATAAGAAAAGTTTTTATTATTTGATGCCAAAGTATTCCAAAAAGTTTCTGAAGGTTGTTCTCTAAAATATAAAATATACTTATTTTTATCATCTATTTTAGATAGACAATTAACAACATAATAAAGATAATTCTCAGTTCCTGTCCTGTTTTTTTCGGTCAGCCTTGAGGCGTCAATACCTATTAACATAATAAACTACCTTTTTATCATGCTTCTATTAAATACATCTAAATTGTCCAAAGTCCTTCCTAGCCCTTTTACAACACAAAGCAAAGGATCATCGGCAATATGCGTAGGAACACCGGTGTAATGGGTTATATGCTTATCCAGATTCTGAAGCAGTGCCGTGCCACCGCTTAGCACAATCCCCTTTTCAACTATATCAGATGATAATTCAGGCGGAGTTTTTTCCAGTACATTTTTTATTGCCAACCCTATTTGGGAAAGAGGCTGGCTCAAACACTGAACAATTTCCCCCGAAGTTATAGAAATAGTTTTAGGAAATCCCGAAACAGAATCTCTACCCCGAACCTCTAACACTTTGTCCTTAGGTAGTGGAAAAGCGGCACCGATTTCAATTTTTACCATTTCGGCAGTGTTTTCACCGATTATCAGATTGTATTTGCGTCTGATATGTTGGATAATTACCTCATCTAATGCAGTTCCGCCCACTCGTATACTTCCGTGTACAACCATCCCATAAAGTGATACTATGGCAATTTCTGTCGTACCTCCTCCTATATTGACAACCATATTCCCTGACGGCTCTGAAATCGGAAGTCCTGAACCTATTGCTGCCGCCAAAGGTTCGGGTACTAAATAAGCCTGCCTAGCGCCGGCAGAATACGCGGCTTCCAATACCGCCCTCGCTTCAACCGAAGTAGCTCCGGCAGGAATAGAGACTACAATATCGGGCTTGAATATTCTTGATGAACCCATTACCTTATTTATGAAATACCTAAGCAATGCTTCAGTAAACAAGTAATCGGCAATTACGCCGTTTTTCAAAGGCTTAGTGGCTACTAAATTTTCCGGCGTCTTGCCTAGCATTTCTCTTGCTTCCGAACCTACAGCCACAACTTTCTCGTCGTCAACAGAAACCGCAACCACCGTAGGTTCCCGCAGAACAATCCCTCTTCCCGAAACATAAACCAGGGAGTTAGTTGTACCTAAATCTATCGCAATTTTTTTACCCAGCATGACTCGATTATATCATTGAGATTTGGTAGAATCTTACTGCAGTACTCGCAAGCGCCCGGATACTTATGGAAAGAAATACACTCTTTAAAACAATTCTTACTATTCTTTTAATTTTCGGTATTACCTCCGCGCTTTATTTATATACATCAGGATACAGGTTTCAAAGAGAGGAAAAAATAAAAATAGACTTCAAAAAAACCGGAATGCTGAGTATTAAATCCATTCCGGAAGGGGCAAATATATATATTGACGGCGAACTTACAAACGCAACGGATACAACTATACCAGGAATAGAACCGGGCATTCACAATTTAAAAATATCAAAATCCGGATATGTGGACTGGGAAAAAGACGTGGAAGTATTTGCTGAGCTTGTAACCGACATAACCGCAGTTTTGGTATCGGGCAGTCCAAGACTTGAACCATTAACCAACACTGGCGCGGCTAACCCGATAATATCCCCTTCTCTAAGCAAGCTGGCATATTTTTCAAATGATCCGTTAAAGCCCGGGGTTTGGGTTATTCCATTAAACCAGGGCGGCTTGAGCCTGTTCAAATCGAACCCGTATATAGTTATACAGGACACTCAAAGAAATAAATACTCGGGTGGAACTATAATTGAATGGTCCCCGGATGAAAAAAAGATACTGGTAGAGGATGCGAACAAGCTGCTATATTTGGTCGACCTGCAAAGCGGGGTAGCTCAGTCAACATCTTCTCCCGAAAAAGTGAGAAAAGAATGGTCAGACGAGTTGACTAAAAAGCGAAATGATTTTCTGGAAAGACTGGAAATCCCAGATAATATAAGAACTGTCGCGGTGCAACCCACTACAATGTGGTCCCCCGATGACAAAAAATTCTTATATACTAAAGCTGTAGCCCAGGACACTGAATACCGTGTTTACAACATGGAAAAACCTATACCGATAGGAGAAAAAGTAGACAACCTGGTCTTTACGATCAAAAAAACCGACCGTCAGCCAATAATTTCCTGGTATTACGATAGCTTCCACCTGATTCTCACCAGCATGGATCCTGAAGAAAAGAACAGAGGGACCATTAATTTGATTAGAATTGATGGAACCAACAATACCGAAATTTACAATAACACTATGTATTCGGAAAATGTGTACAGCAGTCCGGGCGGCGACAAGTTGATTATGCTCACAACCTTTAAATCTACAGGAGCAACTAATTTATATACTTTAGGTATCAGATAAAATTAAGGCACTTTAGGCAAAACCTCTATCAAAGTCGCGGTAACCACCAATCTGTTTATTGTAGTACCTGGAGGGTCGCAAGTTTGCAAAGTCAGGGTAGGTTCAATTACCGGACGCGTTAACGGATAAGTATTCCAGCCCTTTAAATATTCCTTATTCACCACTCTGTAAACGTAATCCTTTTGATCAAAGAAAACGTGGATTTTATCTCCGTTATCAAGTTTTCTCAATAAGTTAAACACGGTGGCGTACTTGCCAAGCTGCCAGAAATTAATAGAGGCGTGAGCGAATAAATACACATTGCCCGGATCCTTAGAAGGATATTCGGAAGTAAGTGCATGAGCAACACCGCTTTTCAGAGCCTCTATGTATACGGCTTCATCCGTAACTGAAACATCGGCAACTACAGGGGCATTGACTCCTATTCTTTCAATTACTACAGAAAAATCTTTATTTACAGGATCAATACTAATGGGATCTGAAGTCAAAAACCTGGCGAACACGCTGTCTTTTTGAGCTTGGGGATCTTCCAGCACAAATACCTGCGATTTGGCTTCCTTTAAGGCAAACCATATCTCATCTTTTATAATAGGGCCGTATGCCATAACCAAGGCCAGAAATCCGAAAATTATCAGGATTTTGGGAAGGGTTACAAAGTAAAAACGCCTGAGTTTTTTTACGCTCATAATAAAAGGATACACAAAAAGCGGCATTCAATAAACCTGTAATCGTTAAAGGATTTCAACTACGCCAGCAGTACCATTGACTGTTACTTTCTGACCATCCTTTATTAGTTTAGTAGCTTCTTGTGTTCCTACTACAGCCGGGATACCAAATTCTCTAGATATAATGGCTGCATGTGACAAACTTCCACCGATGTCTGTAACTATTGCCGACGCAAATCTAATAATAGGTGTCCATTGAGGACTTGTCGAAACCGTAATTAATATATCGCCTTTTTCAAACTTTTTTAAATTTTCAATATCCAGAATAACTTTGGCTTTCCCTGTAACCAAACCTCGGCTACCAGACAATCCCTTAATTTGCTTCATTTCTTTAGTTCCTCCCATGATTTATTAAATAATTCCGACTCCGCAATGTTCTTTCTTTTTCCTAACTCCAGTATCATAACTCGTATTTTGTAATCCATAACAAATTCATAAAACCTTCTATCCTCTCTCAGTACAACATTAGCCCTTACTTTATTAACCAAGTTAATAAAAAAAGGGAACGGAATTATTAATTTTACCGAATTTAAGGTACTTTGGTATCTGTTTAGCGTTTTTTGATGGTCAATATCTGGTTCTATCGTATCTTTATTTAGATCTAAAAGGATTTTTATAGCGTTGGGTTTTTCTCTAAATGTTCTAAAGGATAAGTCCATGTCGTCAACTACACTTCCAAACTTATCTAAGAAGCTTTGATACATCATAACTTTTTTACTATTATCTGTTTCATTAGCAACTTCCCAAAGAGTCTGATTAAACTCCAAAACTTTATTGGGCATTCCTATAAGCAAATCTGAATATATATATTCTTTGTCTCTTGCTATTAATGGATAGATAAATTTAAAAAGCATTTCCCACCCCCAAGAAGCGAGACCAACATAGCCAATTCTTACAATTCCATAAGCAGACATTCGAATAGATTTTTCTATATTACCTATAAGCGCATTACTATCGACGGGTATCTCCATTTTATTAACAAAGTCTATATTCTTTATATGGTAAGGTAAAAGGTTGTTCTTATACCAACGCTCCAATACCCACAATTCAAATAAAATATAAAGAAAAACCCCAAGGACAATAGGAATTATGGGAAACGTAATTAAAAATCTTATGGTGAGTGAAAATATTGCTATAAGCGGGAAAACCCGAGTTAATGCCAGAATACCAATTTCCTTAGTAACTAAAGGTATTCTGAGAGTTGCTTCTAGCTTAGATTGCGGTTTTCTAAACCACTCAGGGTTGAGGAATCTAAAATGTCTAAGTTCTAACATAAGTAGATTATAGTCTAGTCACTTAATGCATCGGATATGCTTTTTAAAAGCTATTCCGGGAAACCTGCACTTTTCTATAAATTTTTACGGAATCAGATTTTTCGTGATGTAACCAACGAAATTTCTCGAGGCTGGTTTGTCAAATGGTCAGGGACCCCGGACTCGAACCGGGAACCTCTACGTCCCGAACGTAGCGCGCTACCTATTGCGCCAGTCCCTGGCAATTTCTTGCTGCCCTCATAAACATCTTACCAGACTTTATGGAGCCCCCACCCAGAGTTGAACTGGGATCTGAGGTTTAGGAAACCTCTGCTCTATCCGCTTGAGCTATGGGAGCACTTGGCGGAGAGGGTGGGACTCGAACCCACAATCCGCTTTTGGCGGAAACAGTTTTCAAGACTGTCCGGATAACCATTCCCTGCACCTCTCCATTGACTTGCCAACAAGCTACTATCATAAAGGAAATACATAGATTTTATCATGAAAAACTATAATTCTAACGATTATAATCTGCCAACCATTCTAATATGCATTTCCCTTTCAACCGATCAAAATTTTATGAATTTGGGAAAACATATTCAAAACATAAGTCGCTGCCAGCATAGTGTTGGAAACCACACCACTGTCATCTTTAAATTCCCACGGCTTTTTGCTGACTTTAATCTCTCCATCCTCATATTTATACGAATATTCCTGCTGAAACTCATAGTCTTCTAAATAATCATGTGCAATTTCCACCGGGACGGCACTTCTCACAAGAACTTTCGGTATTCCATAAATAGTTATCGCCATCTTCATAAGTTTTTCGTCCAGATCAAGTCTCTCTTTTATAGACGCAACTCCGGACGCATCCCCTTCTTTTTCAACATATCTGGCATTGTTATATCCGCTGCAGTTTACATTGTCGCAAAGCAGATAAAATTTATTCTGCCCTGCATCGTAGTTTACAAACTTAGTCGGATTATATGTAAGTGACTTCGAAGTGTTGCAGACAGGACAAACCAGACGGTGCTTCATTCTGTTTTCAATCACTTCCAATGGTGTATCAACAAGAACAAAAAAGTCCGGGTCGTCTCTGTAATTTATTAAATCGCGAAAATACAAAGAATAAGACACCTGGTCAAGGTTTCTTGGCAGTCCGTCAATAAAAAGTGCTTTTCTTCCTATTTTTTCTATTTCCCGCTTAAGCAGAGGCAGTATTAATTCCGTAGGGATACTTATTTTTCCCTGGCTTCTGTTTTCAATAGCTTCAAAAGCTTCTTCTATTGTCATAAGACCACGGTAATATTTTTCCAAGTAATGCCTCATATTTTTTTTCTCTGCCGACCTTGAAGAATCTACCAATATTTCGTGTACTTCGCGCACAATGTCGCCCACGGAAATATGCGCAAATCTCTCGCGGCCTAGTATTTCTTCAAGCATTTTGGCATAGGTACCTTTACCGGCCATTTTCTTGGCAAGCATAAACCCGACAAATGTATTATTTTCCAGAAACGACTTTACTTCATCAATTTTAGATCCCAGTTTTGCGTGAAAATACTCATACCTGCCGCCGGGATTGCTAAGACTATAAACCTTTCCGTTAGAAAGTTCTTTAGAATTAAAAATCGGAAAACCCATAAAAACTAATACAAATACAAATCTTCGTGAATTCTTTTGTAAGACACAATCTCTTCTTTGCTAAACCACAGGTCTATTTCATATTGGGCTTCTTCCTCAGAACCTGAAGCATGAATCAAATTATAAATGGTCCTCGACCTTCTATTTGCGGCAAGGGCCGAGTCCAGAGAAAAATCCCCTCTTACGGTACCCGCCTGGGCTTTTGAGGGAACTGTATTGCCTACAAGAGCTCTCACCCTCTCAACAGCATTTACGCCTTCAAAAACAATAGCTAATACCGGTCCTGACTTTAGAAAATCTTCGTTCCATTTTTTTACAATTTCTCCTACTTTTAGGGGATCGGTTGCACCTACATTTTCCATTAAATCTATGCCGTTAGCTTCACATTCGTCTATAGTTCTTTGTCCAACGGTAGATTTCCATTTTTCGGTATTTGGATAATGTTTCTCAGCTAATGCTTCGTTTGGCTGAATAAGCTTAACAGCCACCATTTTCAGGCCCGCCCTTTCAAATCTGTGAAGAATTTCCCCTACAATACCTCTTTTAACCGCGTCGGGTTTCATTAATACTAAAGACCTCTGAATCATGCGTGTAAGATATCAAAAAGACACAAGGAGTTCAAGGATCCGCGTGAGTCAGGATTTGCTACATTACTAACTTTGTTCACAAAACTACTTCTTCCAGCTCAAAACTGTCGTCGTTATATATTTTTAAAAGAGAAAATCTCGGAGTCTGCAGATTTACTACACCATCGCCGGCTCTGGTTTTGGTAATCGCCCCTACCACAATGTGTTTTAAATTCCCTTTTTCCGGATCAGTATTTGTACTCGAACTATGATGATCTCCCGCAATCACAGCTTTAACCTCGGATTCTCGTATTAAGGCCAAAATTTCCAACGCCTGCTTGCGTACCTCTTTTACTTCTTCACCGTTGACAACTCCCATTACTCTGTTATTGGTAGAGTGGTAAAGTGGCTGAGGAACCAACACAAAGTCGGCATCCTCCAATTCCTTCGTAAACCAGTCCATTTGTGCTAAATCTATTACCGTATAGTTTGCACTATTATCAAGCATCACAAATTTAAATCCGCTTAAAGTCACACTTTGATAATTTTTCCCGAACACTTTAATAAAGTTCTCAGGGCCAACCGTTTTCCACAAATCGTGGTCGCCGGGCAGCGAATAATATTTAATCCCGGAGTTGTCCATAACTTTTTTCGCACTTATTAAGGCTTCTTCAATCCCTAAATCTGTATAATCCCCTAAATAAAAAACCTGGGCGATTTTTTTTTGCGCCGTCATTTCTAGAGCCTTGGCCAGCATATCATTGCTTTCGTGAGAATCACTCATTAAAGACACTGTTAAATACGCTTTGTTATCTTCTTCGCCCTCAACTTCTCCGGGCCGGCTGTTTGAAGTATTATCAGACGGGTCTTTTCCTTCCCCTCCGGCAGGTCTTACAGTAGACGCGGCCGAAATATCAGGACTTTCGAAGTTTTCTTCAGTTTCATTATCTGATCCTTCACCACTACCGCCTTCTCTGTTATCAAAAATTCCTGCCACCTTGCTCAGCTCGGATGGATCAACCCCGACTCTGCTAAGTAGCGGCTCAAATCTGTAAATATCAAATTCCGAAGCACCTTTTATAACAAATGAAACACCTAACACAAATGCTGACAATACCACAACTGCGGCAAAAGTTCTTATTAATCGCCCCAAAACATTAGGCGGCACCTCTTTTTGTTTCTTTGATTTCAATGCCATTTTTTACATTATACTGCATATTTTCAATAAAACCTTTAAAAAATGGGCAGTGCTGCGGATAAATTACATTTTTCTGGGGGCTGTTATACCTAAAAGGAAAAGCCCGTTACTTAGCACTCTATTGATAGAGGATGTCAACATCAATCTGAACTCCTTTGAAAACTCGTCCGGGGCGTTTAATATGGAAAGCTCGTTGTAAAAAGTATTATAGCGTTGGCACAAATCATACAAATAATTGCATAAAATATTCGGAGCGAATTCCATAGCCGATCTTGCTACAATCTCCGGAAATTTATACAGACTTCTTAATACTGAAACTTCTTTGTCATTTATATTAGAGTTTTTCATAATATCCAAGTGGTATCCTATAAGGCTTTTATCAAACATCCAATTTGTTCTTTCCAAAACGGAGTTGGTTCTGGCATAAGTGTACTGGATGTAAGGGCCTGAAAATCCTTTAACATTCAGCGCATTGTCCAAATCAAAAACTATATCCTGAAATGTATTGAACTTAAGCATTTCAAATTTAACGGCGCCGTTTCTAACGTCTTTCAAAGATTCAAACTCTCCGTGGTCAGACATCAGTTTTTCATCCACCAGTTCAATAAAATCGTCAATTTTTATACCCCAGCCTTTTCTCCCGCTCATACCATACTTTTCTTTTCCGTCAGAAGTATCAATTCCAAGGTTTTGGGCTGTTTTCGGAGAAAGATATACAAAGCCGTAATTTATATGGGTCATATTTTGGGATTCTTCCTTAAAACCCAAATACTCCAGCGACTTTTTTACTACCTCCATAGCATAGGTCTGCTCGCCGCCTATTACATTCAAAACTATGTCCACGCCCGAGAAGGAAATGTTTTTCTGCCCGTCGCCTTTCGAAGTAGTAAGCCATAAATCTTTGCTTTGAGTCCCGAATTCCGCTTTTTTGTAACCGAAATCAATTCCAATCAGCCCGAATTTCCACATATGGTAGGCAATATCTTTCCCGGTGTAAGTAGGAATCCCGTTAGCCCGGACAATTATTTTATCCTCTTCTATTTCCTCATTTTTGTTTTCTTTAGTATTTTTACTTTCTTCGCTTTCTTCTTTCCCCTTTGCTGAGTTTGAAACCTTAACCAGCCAGCATCCTGCTGATTTACCTTCAGCAGCGTAATATACATTTTCATTCTGTTTCAGTTTCTCAAAGGCTTTCTCCCACATCTTTAAGGCTACAATATCCGATTCATAGATTATTACGTCATAATCTACTCCCAGATTCTGGAATGTTTTTAACTGTTCCGCTAAAATTTTCTGCGCCAGCTCCTTTTGCTTAATTGATTCCGTACTTGTAGAATCCTCAAGCTTATGCATTAAATTTTCCCGCTCCTTCTTTAAATCGTCATTTTCATTTATATAAGATTCCATTTTTGAATATACATCCCAAGCGTAGTGATCATATTTTTTATATCCCGAAGGTTTTATATCCTGAAGTTTTTCTATTCCCATTGATGAGGTAGCAACCTGAACACCCAGGTCGTTAGTATAATACTGAACCTCAACGTGGTATCCTAAAAACTCGTAAGTTCTTTCAAGAAACTGTCCAAGGCAGGCGTTTCGAAGGTGGCCAATGTGGGCTGCTTTGTTCGGATTTACATTCGAATGTTCCAGGGCGACCCGTTTTTTATTTACCAATTCCGAAGACCCATAATCTTCCGGATCAGCCAAAATCAAATAGAGTACACTAAATAACCATTCTTGGGATAATTTAAAGTTTATAAACCCCGGCTGTACGAAATTCACTTCTTCAAATATTTTGTACTTTTTGTCTATTTCGGTAATTGAAAGCTCATACCCTCTTATCTCATAGCATATACTTTTAGCGATCTCAATTGGATTCTGCTTTACAGCTTTTGCCAATTCCATAGCAACATTAGTTGCATAATCACCCCATTTTTCGTTTTCAGGGTGCTCCAAGTGGACTTTTTCCAGCTCAACGTCGTATTTCTGCTTTACAGCTTTTCTTATATACTGTTCCAGGATGCTTTTTATATCCATATTTCGATAATAAAGCAAAACGTGGAAATTATCTACGACCCTATTTCAATTTAAATGATTTATTTTTATTTATTACTATGGAGATATTTCCTAATTCGTCTGTTCTAAACACTTCGGTGCCATTTTTAGCATAATTTTCTATAACTTGAGGATCGGGATGACCGAATTTGTTTTTTCCTACCGAAATTACTGCAACTACCGGTTTCACTTCTTCTGTAAAATATTGGTCGTAGTTATATTTCGATCCGTGGTGGGGGATTTTCAGAACTTCCAAAGGTTCGTCAATACCGCATTTATTTTTAACAATCGAGGTCATTGACTTTAGTACTTTTGCACCGGCATCGCCGGTAAAAAGCGCTTCAAATCCCCCGTAATCCATACAAAGGAATACCGAGTGGTCATTTGTATTTTTCGGATTTAGATTCATAAATTCGGAAGGCATTAAAAAGTGGAATTCGACTCCGTCAATAACTTTATCAAAACTTTTATTGCTGATTTTATTATCCCTTAGGGCATTAGAGTTAATAAATCCTTTATAAAGATCAGAATCTAGTGATTCAACCGGAATCCCCGGAAATACCAGCAATCCTGCTTTACACCTTTTCAGAATTCTGTTTACTCCGGTTAAGTGGTCCGCGTCGGGGTGGGTAATAATAACATAGTCAATATAGCAGTCCCAAAAGGGGATTCTGTCGTCTAAAAATGCATCTGAATCATAGTTAGGACCCCCGTCTATTAATATTGTCCGACCTAAAGGCGTAGTTATAAATATTGAGTCACCTTGACCGACATCTATAAAATCAAGGATGGTCTTCCCATTTTGCAAAGAACCTGCAAACTCAATAAATAAGGATTTAATTGCCACATACAACAGTAAAATAACCAATAATTTAGGTTTGAACATACTTTCTCTCTAAATTTGCTACAGACTCCAGTTTCTTTTTAAACAGCTGATATAAGACAAAGACTGCCAGATAATAAACGATTAAATATATAGCATTTAGTTTTAAAGTTACAGACAAAAAGGGTATATTGGAAAAAAGCCTTAAAACCTGGACAAATATATCGAGAGGAGCATACAAAAAAAGTGAAACCGCAAATGCAAGGTAGTAATTTATAAAAGCGGAAAATAAAAAAGCCGCCCCCAGAATCGTGGATACCGGAATAGTCCATAAAATAATTGAATTTATAAAAGGGCTGAAGATACTTACCCGTCCGAAATTAATTGATATAACCGGCCAGACTAGTATTTGCGCTGAAAAAGAAGAAACCAAATCTTCCTGCAGTAAATTTTGTGATGATTTTGTCATACTTTGTTTGCTTATGATGGCGAAAAATGCCTTGACTATAGGCGAAAACATCAAAAGACTCAATGAAGCAAGAAAGCTAAGCTGAAAACTGAGGCTGTAAAGAAGACCGGGATCGAAAAATATCATAACCAAGCCTGAAAATAAGAGCAGCATTACAGGATCCAGTTTCCTTCCGTAAAACATTCCCAAACCCGAAACGCTGGACATGATCCACGCGCGAATTACCGGCGGTTCAAAACCTGAAATTACCGAATAAACTAAAGTCGCAATTACCGCAATAAGATATTTTTTAAAAGAATATATGCCTCCTAAAAAAGATTTTAAGAAACTAAACAAAAGATTTATATTGTACCCTGAAACCACAACAACATGGATCGTACCTGTGGCAATTAAGATGTCGTTAAACGTTGGGACGGTTTGGAGTTCGTCGATGCCCAAAACTATTCCCAGCAACAGTTCGCTGTGAGGGCTGGGATAAAAATTTCTGGCCTTTTGAATAGAACTATTCCTGAACCGGTCAATAAAGTTAAAATAATCAAACAAAGATGTACCGCCGGCCTCCGCCCTATCCCTATCCAATCCTTCTTTTTCGTATTCTTTGTAGCTTTCGTAGCGAATTTTTTCTTTAACGCCGCAATGGCCGGCGCCGAAAGTACAAACGCTTAAAAAACGTACCATGACAATAATTAATAATAGAATCAGAAATTTATTTCTTTTCAATTTTTCACAAATAAGATTCTGCATTATTGTTTTTGTAAATTCGGTTAACCTGGATAAAAACTTAAAAAGTAATAGAACTTTTTATTTTTTCAAGTGTGGATACCGGAATACCGGATTTGTTTTTCAGCTCCTCGAAACCGGCGTATGGTCTGTTCAAAATTATTTTTTGGGCATATGCTTTACCGATCCCCGGTAAGGTATCCAGCCCGCCTTCGGTTGCCGAATTAACATTAACTAAAGATGAGTTATATTGAACACTGGTATCTTCGCTATATGAAGGGGTAGATTCCTGGTTTATAAAGTCCACCGCTTCCTCATAGTCCATAATGTCATCATTCAAAAGCTCTATTGAATTATCTGACTTATACTCGATTTCCCATTCAAAAGGTACATATATTTTTTGCGAATCCTTCATCTTTGCCGACAAATTTAGATTTTTTGAAACCCACTTCGCCGAAACATCATTGGTAAAACCGTCGCCCAATTTTATTAAATCCACTACCCTCGCCTCGGGATTCATCATATAAACCCCGGGATTTTTAACCGCCCCCGACAAGTCCACAGTTATCTCTGACGCTTGGACACTCTCATCAGCTTGACCGATTCCATCGGGGGCGGATGTCGCCGAATATGAAACTTCCTCGCATACATTTTTATTCTTTTGGTTCGCAAATAAAACACCCGCCAAAAGGCTAAAAAGCCCCGTCAAAACCAAAACTAATATAAAGTTTCTCTGAAGTACCTCCCCTACTTCGGCGATCATAGTCCAATTTAAACACCTAAAAAACCTCCCGGTAAGACCTAAGCGTCTATTTAAGTTAGAATATGGAGAATATGCCTCTACAACAGCAAATATTCAAATATTTATTATCTAACAAGATTGCATAAATCCAACAATTTGAACTTGTACAACAAATTGTGAATATACTTCCATATAATCCCCGCATTATTAACGCAGTTACATCCGGATACAATTTATGTTGAAAACTTTTACACCAAAAATGCTAATTCCCGTACATTTAACGCAGGGTTTATTTTAAAAAATTTATAACATGTAATAGCAACGCAACTTAAACAAGAAATGCGAAAAGGGAAAGTTAAAACAGGACACGATATAACCGCAAATCACAAAATATAATTAACAACTAATAAGGAAATGAAACTACTTACCTAAAGCTTCTTTAAAAATCTGCTTGAAAGTATCGTTCTTATTTAAATCTCTGATCAAAGAAATAATTCTGCTCTCGTTCAATTTATAAAACACTTCTCTTCCCTTTTTATCGTTCTTTAAAAACCCCAAACTGGCCAGAACTCTCAGATGGTGGGAAGCCAGATTTTCTTCTACATTCAACTTATCCGCTACTTCACTCACATTCCTCTGCCCCGAGCTCAGATATTCCAATATTTTAATTCTGTTTTTATCGGAAAAAGCTTTTGCAATTTTCAGCGAACTAATCATAGAAGAAATATACAACATAAATTATTACAAGGCAATATACGATTTATGCGTTAATTCTGTATTGCAAAGCCTCCAGAATATGGTCTGTTTTGATATCACTTGAATTATCCAGATCGGCAATAGTTCTGGAAATCTTTAATATTTTAAAATAACTTCTTACGGACATGCCTAGTTTTATAAAAGCTTCATCCAAAACTCTTCTTCCCTCTACACCGGTTTTACAGTATTTTTCCACCAAGGTATTGTCTAAAAAACAATTTAATTTACCCCTGCCACTTTGTTGTATACCTCTCGCATTTTTTACCCGCAATTTAATGCTTTCCAGACTGGCTGAACGCCTATTTTCACCCGTAGCACCAGCTAAAACATCAGCGGTGCAATTCGCGCTTAAATTATTTATACAGCTGTTCTTAATATCTTCAGGGTTAACAGCCTCCATTCTGACCTGTAAATCTATCCTATCCAGAATAGGACCGGAAATTTTTTTCCAATAATTCATGATCTGCCTGGGCGTACAGGTACATTTTTTATTCCTACTGCCGTAATAGCCGCATGGACAGGGGTTGCACGAAGCTATTAGAGTAAACCGTGCCGGAAATGTGTATGAATTTCTATTCCTTATTATTCTTATATAACCGCTTTCAAGGGGTTCTCTCAGCATTTCCACTACCACTCTCGAAAATTCCGGGAACTCATCCAAAAATAAAACACCATTATGCGCCAAGCTGATCTCTCCCGGTGCAGGGTTGGCGCCTCCTCCGATCATGCCCGCATATGAAATGCTGTGGTGCGGCGACCTAAACGGCGGAATCTTATAAATCAGCTGTTCGTCGCTCACCATATTTGAAACAGAATGAATTTTTAAAACTTCAATGTGATCTTCCCTATTTAGAAACGGCAGCAAATACTTATATTTATTGGCCAGCATTGTTTTTCCTACACCCGGCGCTCCCAATAGTATCAGGTTATGACCTCCGGCAGCAGAAATCTCAAGAGCGCGCTTTGCCTGAACCTGTCCATATACATCAATAAAACTGGATTCGGTAAATTCGAGGTCGAAATCAGGCTCCGGATCTAGCTTGGGATTAGCATTTTTCAACTCCATACTTAAACCGCTTTTGAAGTAATCTACTGCCTGCACTAAGTTCTTTACAGGAACCACCGAAATATCCGGAAAAAATGCCGCTTCCCTTGCACAGCTCTCCGGAAGAAAAATAAATTTGTTTCCCGACGCATGCGCATGCAAAGCAAATATAAAAGCACTTTTTGTATACTTCAGATCGCCGTTTAATGAAAGTTCACCGAAAAAATACACCGAATCCGGGATCTTTAAATTATTAATATAAGTCAAAATTCCCATTGCTATAGGGAAGTCATAAAAAGACCCTTGTTTTGGTATGTCGGCAGGCGCCAGATTAACAGTTATTTTCTTGTTCGGAAAAACAAAGCCGGAATTTTGCACCGCAGTTTTGATTCTGAGTTTACTTTCTTCAATTGATTTATTTCCTAATCCTATTATGTCAAAATATGGCATTCCTCTTTCGGAAATATCCACTTCCACAAAAGCATTAATAGTGCTGACCCCGTTTATTGCCGCAGATTTTAATATGTATAACATAAGTCTCACACATAAAACTTTCCGTTTTCCTCGCAAATAGTGCCTGCCAAAAGCATTAGCGTAACTTTTGAACTTACCACTTCAACTGATAAGTCCAGATCCTCGGACAACTCGCTTATGCTTTTGTCGGAATCGTTAATTAACTGGTATATTCTGTACTCAATACTGTCCTTAATCCATAGGTGGTCTTCTGCTTTTAACCTGACTGAATCTTTAAAAACATACATATCTTTAGCAGTTTCAAAGCCTAGTTCTTTGCAGATATCATAACCGGAACCGACAGCCCTGGCACCGTCTCTCAGCAGCTGCAAACAACCCATTGAGCATTCACTGAAAACGCTTCCCGGGACAGAAAGGATACATTTGTTATACTTTTTGGCAAAGTTTGCAGTAATAAGAGACCCGCTATCTAAAGTTGCCTCGGTAATTACAACACCCGAACCGAGAGCTGCAATAATTCTATTTCTTTTATGAAAGGTCCAAATTTTAGCAGGAAAGTCCGGTTCAAACTCTGAAATAAGCAAGCCACCCTTTCGCAATATCCTTTCCGCCAAATCGGCATTATTCTCCACTAAACTATCATTTATTCCGCAAGGCAGAATTGCTATAGTTTTGCCTTCGCAATTTACGGCTGTTTCATGCGCTGTCATATCAATTCCGTACATAAAACCGGAAACTACGGTTATACCTGAACAAACGAGCTCCTGAACTATTTTCTGCGTCACTCTCCTTCCGTACATTGTCATTCTGCGCGTGCCGACAACCGCTACGCATTTTTCAAATGACTCCTCTGTTATATCTCCGCAATAGTATAAAAACTGGGGACAATCAGAAATCGCCTTTAAAGACTGAGGAAACAAGATATCCGATACTTCTAAACGATTTACATCAAACATTACTAAAAAATAAGTTTTTTGAATAAAAAATCAACTTCTTTTTCTCTAATTAAATTAGAATTTACTTCGAGGCTTACTTTTACAAGTTATATTCTTCGAAACCGCGTTATTTAACTCTAAATCCTCAAAATTCTCCCCTAAAAAATTTCCCTAATGATATAATTTCATAGATGGAAAGCTTAATTAGCGTAGAAAAAATTATAGAAGAAGCAAAGGCCAAAGGAATTGATTTCGGAAAAGGCGACCCATATAACAGACTAAGATATTACACTAAAATAGGATGGCTTCCCCACATGCAAAGAAAAAAGAATGATGAAGAAACTTCTATTACAACCGGGCATTACCCCAAATGGGCTCTGAACCGGCTTATTCAAATCGAAACTCTAAAAAAGAAAGGCTTGTCAAATGACGAAATCGCCAAAAAAATAAGCACTCTAAACAGACTGCTAAACATCCAAAATGTAATACTCTCTCCCGAATTCAGGACCAAATTAATAGTTTATTCATCATTTTTAATTCTGATTTTCATATTCTTAAACGAGCTGGAAATAATAAATCTGGGAAGACCAAAAAGCCAAATTGTAGGATCGGTTCAGCAGGAAGTCCCCTCTCAAATTATCGACAGCGGCCAGTCTTTTGTGCCTGCAGGATCGCAGAAAATCAGAGTACTAACCGATAAAGCACAGATAAATTCAAAAGTATACATTAATTTTGAACAAGATTATTCCCCTGCCACAAGATACTGGGTTTCCGAAAAAATTCCCTTTGAAGGATTTATTTTAGAGCTTGATTCTCCCATTATCAATAACACTTCATTCCAATGGTGGCTTACAAATTAATTACCATCTAATAATTACAGCTAATTCACTACAAATTTTATATGAAATTCTCGTAACGAGAAATTACCATATTGACATATTTTATTTTTTGTTAAAAACTTAATATATGAACACAAAAAATTTAAATATAGTAAATAAACTTATAGATTCCACAGTTATTTCTTTGGCATTTTTAATTCCGGTATTTTTTCTGCCGATTACCACGGACTTCTTTGAATTAAATAAACTGGCTCTGCTAGTATTAGGCTCTATTATCATACTTGTTTTATGGGGGGTTAAAATTCTGTTCACAAAAAAGCTCGCAATTTCCAGCTCGCCTCTGGATTTGCCCATTTTATTAAGCCTGGCGGTTTTCATTCTCTCTACAATTTTTTCAATTAATAAAGATTCAAGCATTTTCGGTATTCAGGGAAGGTGGTTTCCCAGTTTAATAGGATTTTCAACCCTGGTAGTATTTTATTACGCGTCCGCCTCTAATATTGAAAAGGCCACCACAATAAAATCGGCCTTATACGGCTTTCTGATTTCTTCGTCAATTTCCTCTTTAGTGGCAATATTGGGATACTACAATACTCCGGTCAAACTTTTTAACAGTGTATTGTTCACATTTTCAGGTTCCATAAACTCTGCTCTGTTTGTAGCCGCGTTGGGGGCTGTATTGTCATTAATTATGATGTTCGGAGAAAAAAACAAATTTTTGAAAATGTCTTTAACCACTGTGTCTCTGGTAAATTTTTCACTGCTTTTGGTTTTAAACAATGTTGTTTCCTGGGTGTTATTAATAACCGGTCTGCTGGCGGTTGCTTACCTGGTTCCGTTAGCACAAGTAAAGCAAAGCAAGCTTAATTTATATGTAATTGCCGGATTTGTTATATCGCTGGTATTACTGGTGGTAATGCCCGCAACAAAAAATGTTGTAATTAACAATAATTTTCCAAGAGAAATAAATTTGGACGTTACCGGCTCTTGGATAGTTACATCCTCCTCATTGAGAGACTTCCCAATTCTCGGCTCTGGTCCGTCAACCTTTAACCTGAATTACACTAGATATAAGCCTCTTTATTTGAATAACGGAAACGAGTGGTCGCTTAGATTTGATAAACCTTTCAACGAATTATTTAACATTATGAGCACAATGGGCATTTTGGGAACTGCTGCCTTAGTGCTTTTAGGAGTGACAGTTATAAAACTTACATTCAAGCTCAGAAATATTTACACTGATAGTTCTGAAGAAGGAAACGTTGCGGAAACCCTCAGTGCAGGACTAATAGTCACGCTTGTATCTTTCTTGGTTACATACGCCTATTCAATAAATGCCTTCGCTCTGTTCTTATTTTCGGCGCTTTTGGTTTCTAAAATAAAATTGGCCGGCAAAGAAAGCGATCTGGTAAAACACGTGGTTCTTAGCTTTACAACCGTATCTGAAGAAGTTTCCCTAAGCAGCCTAAGCGCAGTTAAAAAAGAGTATTTCCATTATGTTATTTCGGCGCCGGTTTTTGCCCTGGCAATAGCGGGATTTTTACTCACATACAGAACCTACGCCGCAGATGTGCTTATGAAACAAGCTTTTACCGCTGCTCAAAAAAACGACGGCAATACTACTTATCAATTGATGGCTAAGGCAATAAACACCAATCCCAGAAAAGATCTTTATCATAATTTGTATGCGCAGGTAAATATAGCTCTGGCAAATAGCGTCGCCTCAAAAGGAAACCTTTCGGACGTGGACAAACAAACACTGCAGTCATTGGTTTCACAGGCAATCAGAAGCTCCAGGATTTCAACCGAAATACTAAATCCTCTAAATCCCGTAAACTGGGAAGTCAGAGCATCTGTATACAAAGCTCTTATAGGAGCGGCGGAAAATTCCGAACAATGGGCTATAAACGCATACAACACTGCTATACAGCTGGATCCCACCAATGCAAGGCTGAGGCTGAATTTAGGAGGTGTATATTACTCTAAAAAAGATTACCTTACGGCAGCCAACTTATTCAGGCAGGCAACAACTCTTAAACCTAACTACGCAAATGCCTATTACAATTTTGCGGAAGCACTATACAATCTGAAAGATTATAAAAATGCAAAAACTGCATTCGAAGTGGCATTAAGCTTAGTAGAAAAGGACTCCGGAGATTACAAGAAAGTTGCTGAGGAGCTTAGCAAATTAAAAGAGCTGCCTGCCGTCGCCGGTGCTTCAGAATCCTCTCCTTCCGAAAAACCAATAGAACCCATAACCCAAAACACAGGTGCTACGGAACAGCAGGATGTAAAACAAGAGCCTTTAACAGACCCGGACCAGCAGAAAGAAGAACCTAAGGTAAGCGATATAGTGAATACGGGAACAGGCCAGCAGGTCCCGGCAGAATAGTAAAAGCCGAACCAAATAAATCCGGTTCAGTAAATCGGATCAATTATGGGA
Source organism: candidate division WWE3 bacterium RIFCSPHIGHO2_02_FULL_38_14 (assembly GCA_001772865.1). Lineage (GTDB taxonomy): Bacteria > Patescibacteriota > WWE3 > UBA101185 > UBA10185 > 2-02-FULL-38-14. The sequence goes on from MEVD01000001.1 coordinate 35,692, forward strand.
ATTTATTCTGGCCAGAGCGATTTCGCAAATCTTTAATACCGTTTCGCCGTAGCTATAACCCGCTGTTTTGGCTGACCTCATAAATCCCCCTTCAATAGACACATCGGGATTTGTATTGACATCCAGAACATAAGGAACACGGCCTCTCACTCTGATATCTATTCTCCCGTAATCCCGACATCCCAAGGCTTTATATGCTTTTAAAGCTTCCTCTTCTATCGTTTTTTGAAGTTCCGAATCTATTTCCGGAGGACAGACAGGATTAATATTTTGATAGTGCTTGGACCCCGGGACCCATTTGGCGTCGTAATTGCACAACCTATCGTGATAATCGTTGAAAACCGAATAATCTATTGCGCTGATCGGAAGGGCTTCAGGACTGTTGTTACCCCATATAGCCACATTGTATTCCGGCCCGTCAATAAAATCCTCCACTATAGCTCCTCCGGAATACTTTTTATTTATTTTCTCCACCTGTTTTTTCAGCTGCTCCGGATTATCCACAATTGAATCTGTTGTTATTCCGTACGAACTGTGTTCATAAACAGGTTTCACTAATGCAGGAAATGCCTTCCAGCCATTCAGCACTTCCCCACCTTTTTCATATACCTTCGAAGCAGGTGTGCTGACGCCGTTTTTTATTAATACTTCCTTAGTTTTAGCTTTATCCTGAGTTAATTCCAATTTAACGGCATCCGCACCTGTATATACAAAACCTAATTTATCCAATGGAGGCGGAATCATCTGAAAACTGTTGGTTATGTCTTTAAACTGTTCGCACCAATTAAATATAACAGTATTTTCGGGGTCGAAATCTTTTACCGCTTCTTCAACTGTATTCACTACGGGAATAAAAACAGTTTTTACACCAAGATCTTCTAAGTCTTTCTTCATTAGCTTCACCGAATCCGTTATCTCTTTAAGCTCCTCGCCTTCCAATACATCAGGATTCGTATAAAGCACTACCAATTTTCTACCTGCAAGTGGAGGTTCACTACTCTCGGGGGCGTTCATTTTAACACATTAAATTATTTTAAATATTAAGTGGGCTGTCAATGTTTTATTTCTGTTATCCGCTGACGATCATCTAATATTTAATCAGATTTTCCGTCCGAAGTTGATGGCTCCAATAACAATAAATTAGCGGAAGACGATTCTACGGTCAATTTAGCATTAATGCCATTGGGAAGACTTACAAATATGCTTTTCTTTACCGGGAAAATCCTTCTGAGAAATCCGGGCTCTTCTACATGGCCAAAATTCGGAAACACCGCAAGAGGAAGCCCCGGCCTACTGACTCTTACTCTGCTTTCAATCAAGGACTCAACAGTAACTCTTTTCCCCCACTCCGGGTAAGTCTGCTCCCCTATACCTTCAAACCTTCCTAAAATTACTGCCTTTATTCTGCTAAATTTTTTATGATTTAAGATTGTATCAACCTGGCGTTGCAAAGTGCTTTTTTCCACCCACCAGTCTTCAAGCCCGAGCAAAATCGGATCATTTCCGTGCATAAGCGGATCAAATTTAGTACCTAAAGTAGCGACAAATGAATCTAAATTAGAAACTAAAAGTCTGCCTTCCGCTTCCCCGTATATCAACGGCTTCCAGTAAAAATCGCTCCCCAGTTCCATTACAGAATCTTCGCCGAATAATAAAGACTTCAGCCATTTAAGGCTTTTTTCATCCCAAAAAGTTAGTCCTCCCAAGTTGGGCCCGTGCACGCTTACTATTTTAAAAGACATTAGCGCGTTCAAAACACAGCACACATCACTGTAGCCCAAAAACCACTTTGGGTTGTTCTTTAGCTCTTCCACAATCTCTTTTTTAAATAACGGCAGAACTTCCGTAGCAGCGTAGCCTCCCGCTGCAGCCCAAATCCCCTTTATTTCGCGGTCTTTAATAAATTTTATAATGTCCTCTCTTCTTTCCTCAGCCGTACCCGCGGCAAAATCCCCTACTTGGGAGAATAAGTGTTTTCCCAGTTTTGTTTTAAGACCCCAGGACTTTAGCACTTTCAGGCCGTTCTGAACGTACTGACGCTCTACAGCATCAGAGGGGGCCACTATACCTATAGTATCTCCGGTCTTTAATTTTGGGGGTTTGACGTATCGGGACATGCAGGCATTATATCTCTATATTAAGCCTTTTTCCAAATGCAAAAGGTTTTTGGTGGGTTTTATGAAATTTTAAAAAAACTAACTAGCAATTTTATTAAAACGATTTACTTTCCAAATGCTGCTTCAAAAAGATGAAGCTGGGCTCTAATAGTTGCAGCCTCAACATTTAAGTTATTCTGTTCATCAACAATTTGCTCTGAAGGACCATCACCATATTTTCTCGCTTCATCTATTTCTGCTAAATTTGTGTAAGCTTCCATTTCTACCTCATTCAAGTTTTGATGCAAACGTGAAGATTCTTCCAATTGAGCTTCCGGTTTACCGGTAAGACCGGGTAAAGTATCGTTGGAATACTCTACAACTTTTAAAAGATCAGCCCGAGTAAAATCATGGAAATCGGATGCTTGCCCCCCTTCTACAGCTTCACGGTATACTTCTCCGAGCGCTACTCTTACTTTATCTAAGTTCGGTATTTCAGTACTTAGATGAGCACTAAGTTCCTCTAAACTTACGGGACTTTCGTCGGTATTTGCCGGCATATTAAAATTATCCTTATAAATAATTAACGGAAATATTATATCATCATTTTTAAAAAATATCTTTGGTGGACCGTACCGGATTCGAACCGGTGACCTCTTCCATGCCATGGAAGCGCTCTACCAACTAAGCTAACGGCCCAAAGTATACTACTCTCAAAAATCAAGTGCCGCTTCGTTCTCGCTTGCACTCGAACTAAAGCTAACGGCCCATTTTCTCTGCGATTCCGCTATAAACTAAACGATTATAAATCAACTTTGCTAAATTCACCATTTTTTCTTGTGCAAAAGTAGCTTCTTGGGAACAATTCTTCTAACCATTCTTTTGTTGGGCAGATTTTCTATAGTATAAGTTTTAACTATCGGTTCTACCTCAAAAACCGGCATAGTGGGAATGGTTTCCAGTTTTTCCATAATCTTATCTTTCAATTTTTCGGTGCCCTCCCCTGTATAAGCGGATATACCTAAAACTTCTATTTTCTCTTTTTTGAAAAACTTCAATATATGAGGAAACGCCTCTTTGACTTCGGTTAAATCAAGTTTATTTATTACAACTATTTCAGATTTCTCCGGCAAATTTCCCCCGCGCTTCTCAAGTTCTGTTCTCACTTTTTTGTATAATTCAAAAACATATTGGCATACTTCTTCATATTCTGTGTTTTTGTTTAGCTTAGCATCGGTCCCGGATGAAGTTCTTTTACTACTCATCCATGCGAAAATTTCCTCATTGTACGGATCTATCAAATGAACCAGCAGCCTGGTTCTTTCCACATGACGCAAAAATTCAAAACCCAAACCTTTTCCTTCTGAGGCACCTTCAATCAAACCCGGAATATCCGCAATTACAATCTCTCTGCCGTTTTTTAACTTGCATGTTCCAAGGTTGGGGTTCAAAGTTGTAAAAGGATAATTTGCAACTTTCGCATGAGCGTTTGTCAATTGGTTAATTAAAGTACTCTTACCAGCATTCGGCATGCCAACAAAGCCAACGTCAGCAACCATCTTAATCTCAAATTTCAGCGTTTTAGCCTCCCCTTTTGTGCCGGGTGTATATTCGTAGGGAGTTCTGTTAACAGAACTTTTAAAATGATAATTCCCTTTTCCCCCTACTCCGCCTTTGGCAAGTAATAATTTTTGATCGTTTTCCTTCAAATCTCCTACTAGTTTTTCACCGCTTTTTCCGGCGTTCCAGTTTTTACCTTCATTTCCGCCCTCTTCGGCAACTTCATACACCAGGGTGCCTACGGGAACTTTTATAAATAAATCCGAACCGCCCGAGCCGGTCATTTTTTTATGACCTCCCGGCACACCGCTTTCAGCCTTATAGTTCGGACGGGACCTGAAATCCATTAAGGTAGCCATATTATTATCCGAAACCAGATACACGCTCCCGCCGTTTCCGCCGTCGCCTCCGTCCGGACCGCCTTTGGGAACAAACCTCTCATGTCTGAATGAAACTCTTCCGTCCCCTCCATCGCCGGCCCTTATTTTAATAGTTGCAACATCTATCATAAAATAGATTTTACCAGAGAATTAATTTATATAATTTAATGGATTTTGAGGAGTACCTTTGTAATTAATTGTAAAATGTATATGTGGGCCGGTGGACCTTCCGGTACTGCCCATTGTTCCAATTGATTCCCCCCTTGAAACCCTTTCGCCATAACTCACATCTATTCTGGCCATGTGCCCATATACAGTTTCATAGCCGTTTCCGTGGTCTATTCTAACGTGCAGACCGAGCCCCCACGGATCCCACCCTGCTCTGGTAACGGTTCCTCCGGCACAAGCAAACAGAGGCGGCGATGACCCCCACGGCGTGGCTATATCCAACCCATTGTGATACCAGGAAAAGTACTGACTGATGATTCTTACTGTTGTAGGCCACATACACCACCCCTTGCTGGCGCTGGTGTCTACGGCAGGACCCTGACGTATTTGCGCGGGCACGCTTGGAATAACTATCGGTTCAGGCACTTTTGCACCGGGAATTACAAGCTCGGTACCCACAGCCAATTTTGAAGTATCCAAAATATAATTGAAATCTGCGATAGCCTGGCTTGGTACGTCATATTTATTTGCTATCGACTGCAGACTGTCTCCCGAAGCCACTTTATGAACCAGCCCTGCAACAGGAGGAATAACTACTTCTTGGCCGACTTTTAAATAAGCCAGATCCGACAAATTATTAACATACCTTAAAGCATCTACCGAAATCTTAAATTTATTCCCGATGTCAGATAATGTATCCCCGCCTTCAACCACATAAACTATCGGCTCGGTCCTCTGTCTGTTTTCTGGCAGCACCGTTAGAGCTGTATTTCTTTGAGGAATTATGTCTGTAACATTAGCCAAATATATTGGGTTTATTTCCTGGCTGTTAACAAACCTTGAACTGTTAAAAACCTTACCGAATAAAAATACAAAAAATGCTATGGACATCACCGTAGCAGTTGCAACCATTCTCCCCAGCCTACCGCGCGACCAAATAAGCTTTTGCACCACCAGCCTTTTAAAAGCTCTCATCCCCTTATCAGTATATATAAACAAATATCCGAACAGCCTTAAAAATTGGGCTGTTTTTTTTATAAAATATTTGTAAAGAGCCTTTACAAAAGAGACGCCTACCTTAAACAATTTTTCGATTTTATTTTTACCATGCGGTCTGAAACCGTTAAAGTACTGCAGGAAAAATCTTTCAGACTTGGGGCTTTTAATCGTGAATAACATAGTATGCTGCTTATTTTAACAAGTTTAATAATTAATCACAAAAACAGCGGCAGATAATAACACTAACTGCCAACTCAGTTAATTGTGGTTTGTATGGAAGCATTTGTACGAGGTGTTTTTAACTTGATCTAACTGGGTTTGTGCAAACCTTGGAGAAAATCTTTGTTCGTTTTAGCTTTTCTCATTCTTTCGAGCACAAGTTCGGTGCTTTCTTTGTCGTCCAACAGGTCTATCATTCTTCTAAGCTTATACACGGAATCTAAAGTCTCTTTGTCATACAAATGTTCTTCATGTCTGGTGCTGCTGGATTTGATGTCTATTGAGGGATAGATTCTCCTTTCGGCCAATTGTCTATCCAACCTCAGCTCCATATTACCTGTACCTTTAAACTCCTCAAAAATCACATCGTCCATTCTGGAGCCGGTATCCACAAGCGCAGTAGCAATTATAGTCAGACTTCCGCCTTCTTCAAAATTCCTTGCGGCGCCGAAGAAGTGCTTGGCGGGATACAACGCTGAAGGATCAAAACCTCCGGTCAAAGTTCTTCCCGAAGGAGGAACAACCATGTTGTACGCCCTCGCAAGTCTTGTTAAAGAGTCCATCAAAATTACTACGTCCTGGCCTTTTTCCGCCAGCCTTTTCGCCCTCTCCAAAGTCATTTCGGCTACGCGGGTCTGGTCTTCCGCCTTCTCATCAAAGTTGCTGGCGTAAACATCTCCCTTCACATTTCTTTTCATATCAGTAACTTCTTCAGGTCTTTCTCCGATTAGTGCCACCATTAATACTATTTTAGGGTGATTCGTAGAAATCCCATTTGCAATATCTTTAAGCAGCCATGTTTTACCGGCTTTGGGCGGAGCAACTATCATTGCCCTCTGACCTTTGCCTATCGGAGCCACCAAATCAATCAGTCTAGTGGTCAAAACGTCGGGAGTGGTTTCAATTTTCATCCAGTCGTTGGGAAAAACAGC
>MEVD01000002.1 GCA_001772865.1 candidate division WWE3 bacterium RIFCSPHIGHO2_02_FULL_38_14
AAATGATAAAAATTCTCTATACAGATTTATAATCACCACACAACAATATTCTATTCATAAAAAACGAATAAAAGATGCTATGCTTTGTAAACTTAATATAGAGGAAAGGAATAAGTATGCATAACCAAGACTTGATACGAAATTATTCCATAATCGCACACGTTGATGCAGGAAAGTCCACCTTGGCCGACCGTCTGCTGGAAATTACCCACACAATAGACAAACGCCATCTCAAAGAACAGTTCCTGGACAGCATGGATCTGGAAAGAGAAAAGGGCATAACCATAAAACTTAAATCGGTCCGGATGTACTACAAGCTTCCGCACACAACCACACATCAGCATCAAACTACAGAACACAAGGAAGAATCCCATACATATCAGCTCAACCTCATCGACACCCCAGGACATGTGGATTTTTCGTACGAAGTTTCACGGTCGCTTGCCGCATGTGAAGGTGCAGTACTGGTGGTTGACGTTACTCAGGGAATCCAGGCCCAAACAGTTTCAAATGTATACAAGGCGCTGGATGCCAACTTAAAAATAATTCCTGTTTTAAACAAAGTTGACCTTCCCGGTGCCGAAATAGAAAAAACCTCCGAAGACCTTTGCAGAACATTCGGATTTTACCGTGATGAGATTTTGCAGGTTTCGGCAAAAACCGGTGAGGGGGTGGAGGAGCTGCTTCATAAAGTAATAAAAAAGATTCCAGCGCCAGAAGGAAACGCCGGCCTCACTGCAATCCCGCGTGCACTCATATACGATACTTTTTACGACGACTTTCTGGGAGTAGTCGCCGCTATAAAAGTTGTGGACGGGACTTTTTCACTTCAAAACCCTCAGATAAAATTTCTAGCTACTAAAGCTGTTTCAACTTTTCAGGAAACAGGCATTTTCACTCCGAAAAGGAAAAAACTCGATCGTCTCATGACGGGAGAGGTAGGCTACATAGCAACCGGTCTCAAAGACATTCATGCCGCCCGTGTAGGAGACACCATAACATTAGCCGACGCCCAAAATGTTGAACCTTTACCAGGATACAAAGAGGTCAAACCGTTTGTTTTCGTTTCCATATTCCCAATAGACAACGATAAATTCCCCGAACTGCGCGAGGCTCTCGAAAAGCTGTCTTTGTCGGATTCTTCTCTGAGTTTTGAACCCGAATCGAGTACCGCTCTGGGTTTTGGATTTCGCTGCGGATTTTTGGGTCTGCTCCACGCGGATATCATTCAAGAAAGGCTTGAGCGTGAGTATGATTTGGAATTAATTTCTACAATTCCTACCGTTGAATACAAAATAGATAAAACTGACGGCACAATGATTTCGGCAAAAGCCGCATCGGACTTTCCGGCCACAACTCAAATAAAAGAAATTCAGGAGCCGTGGATAAAATTAAATATTGTAGCTCCCAGTGAATATGTTGGAAATATAATTACTTTATGCGACAGGCGCCGGGGAGTAATGCTGAAAATGGATTATCCCACCGAAAACAGAGTGGTGTTTGAATACGAACTCCCCCTCGCCGAGCTCGTTTATAACTTTTTTGACGATTTGAAAACGGTTTCTTCGGGATTTGCGAGCATGGACTACGATTTTTCCGGTTACAAAAAAGTTATTGCGGTAAAGCTGAATGTTCTTGTTCATGGTGAAGTAGTAGAACCATTAAGCCATATTGTTTTAAAAGACAAAGCGGAGGATTTCGGCCGGGAGCTTTTGAAAAAACTTAAAGATGTAATTCCGAGGCAGCAGTTTCAGGTGGCTTTGCAAGCCGCAGTAGGAGGAAAAGTTCTGGCGCGTGAAGACATTCCGGCTATGAGGAAAAATGTACTGGCCAAAATGTCGGGGGGCCACCGCGAAAGAAAAGACAAACTTTTGGATATTCAGAAAAAAGGCAAACAGAGAATGAAGCGTCTGGGCAAAGTGGACATTCCTCAGGAAGCCTTTAGACAAGTTTTGAGCGCTTAAAATAGCGTGTTAATATGCTTTTGTACGATATGAAACATATAGACGAAACACATACAGCAACAAATGAGCAGCCAGTGTGGGAGTTGCTCGGACCTTACCTGGAAATCGGAGAGGTTATCAAAAAACATCCTGAAGCAGAATTGGACTTAAGAGAAGAATTAAGAAAACGGGATTATACTGACAGTAAAATCGAAGAACTGGTAGACAGATTCGGAGAGCGGGTCATAGCTCTTCCTTATATAAAAAGAAATCCCAAGGGAAGCGCTAAATACGGCGATACTGCCGTGGAAATTATGTGGGACAATCCAAGATTTATTATTTCAAAAGAAGAACTATACAAAAAAATTCCCGATCCATTGCGAAAAGAAACATTCCCAAACGCATTGGCCGGCGGAGGGCAAGGGATCCTAATTGATGCATATGACATGAATTTGGAAGCAGACGTAGTGGTAAAAGCTACTAATCCGTTTTATTACTCAGGATTTAAACCCGGTTACCTTAACAGCCGCCTAATAAAGGAAGCAATCACAACCGCCAAACGAAGACTTTTAGATGAAGATGTGTCAATAGTAACTGTATATGATGGCGGGATCCTGCCTACTGTTGACGACAGAATTATGATGTCCTTTTTCGTTATGGAGAAAATTGACGGTTTTAGTCTGGATGAAGCCGGAAGTTATAAAATTAATACTGTATTAGATATCACAAGTAAACTATCCCGCGCCATAGACAATTTAAACGCTGAAGATATATATCATCGTGATATAAAACCGGGCAATGTTATGTTAGACAGATACGGAAAGTTATTTTTGCTTGATTGGGGCATCTCATATGAAGCTTTTGATGAATATAACCTCACAGGTGAACACGGAACTCGAGAATTCCGGGCGCCCGAACAGGCAATGGGCGAAGTGGTTAATAATACGGATCAGCATGCTTTAGCGGCAACCGCCTGGTGTTTAATTAATATAGAACCACCAATATGGAACGCATTATTTAAAATTGGATTTCCGGAAGATAAAACACATGAATATGAGCACATAGACGATAAACAGGCGTTGGTTAAACCCGCGGACATGCCGGATGAAGTTTACAGAGTTTTTGTAAAAGCAATGTCCTTTAACCCGGAAGATCGCTATAACAGCTGTGCCGAATTTGCACAAGCACTTAGCTCGGCTTACGAACAAGCCTCGGTACAAACTTCAGAACAACCTCTCGAAAAATAAACTCACCCAGACAATTTAGAGTCCTCCTCCAGTCTCTCAATTCCAGCGTCCACCTCCATAAACTTCTCATAAGCGCTTGTAAAGTTATTTAAAAATCCCTGCGATTCTTTTGTATAACCCACTACTAAAACCAAATCGGAAATCTGCCTGGTACCGGCAATAATATCTGCCACAACTATTAAGGGGACTAAAAATTGGAAAATAGCGATAATATTTTGCAAAGACCCCCACATAAAAAATACAAAATTCTGAAGAAATCTCATGTTAATCAAAACGTTGCCAGCCGAGGATGTTGCGTCTCCATAATTAAATAACTTGGCATAATATCCTTCCGTAGATTCATAATACTTTTCATAAATTTTTTCATATTTTCTGGTCATAATAAAAGTTGTTCCGAGATAGATTAAAATCAACAGCATTTCCAAAACGAAAACCCGAATGTCAATAAAAAACAAAATTACAGGCACGATAAAAAAATGCACAACGCCGGAAATTCCCGTTTCTTTTAAATATAAAATAAATTTATCCAAAGATTGACATAAATTTATTACTGCTTGTACCAATTCTTTTCTCGGAGGCTTTTCGTTTGAACTGGAACTTAGAAGCACTTGATGAAGGGTAATAACCAAACGCGACGAATAAAACTCAATACGTGTTTTAGACAAAAGCCTCAAGAAGTTTTCTATTATTTGCACACCCAGCAAAACACCCAAAATTATTAATATTTCCTCAATACCTTTTTTATTTTCCAATGCGCTGATAACAGAAGCAAAAAGATAAGTAGTAATAAGCGGCCCTGCGGTGCTGAATATTCTGACACTAAACCAAAAAATAAAAAGGCGGTTCTTTAAAGAGTTAATAATGAGGGAGGAAATTAGTTTTTTGGGCATTGGAATTATTATATACAATAGTTTATATTCTTCTTATGGTTAATTACGAAAAAGAAACATTGCCCACGGTAGAAGTGGGATCATTTTTGGAAGCGTTAGACATTCCCAAAAGCGCCATTATAAATTTTAGAGAATACCTAACTTCAAACACTCAAATTAAATCTGATGAAATTGATTCATTAGTCAGAGACTTAGGGGAGTACGTTGTAGCTATGCCTACTTTAAGAATAATGGAACAAGGTGAAGCTCAGGATCCGGATAAAAAATACTTAAAAGCCGATACAGCCCATATAAGGGTGGAGGAAAAAAAACGAATGGGCATGAATATTGGAGAAAGACCGGTCTTCGAGATTGAATTGGAAAACCCAAGATTTTTTGTTCCTTTCAACGCTTTAAACCAAGATATAGAATTCTTCTACCTCAGCAATACTCCTACTACAAAAAGCGGCGGATATGGCGTTGGTTTTATCGGATTTGATGCACATTTGGGAACAAAAGCATTTATAAAAATGCTCAATCCAAACTTTTTAAGCGCGAGCAATACTGAAACTAGAGGACAAGTGAACAGTGATATTGCAAGAGAAGCAAGACTATTAGGAAACTTTCAAGGTCTTCAGGAAACGAAAGCTTATATACCTGCAGTATACGATATGGGGAGTATTCCTTTAAAAGAAAGCCCAGAATCCTTATATTATGCCGCAATGGAGTATGTTGACGGAGACATAATCGAAAATCTCACTGAGCTATCACAAGAAGAAATTATAGATATAGGACGCACTGTTGCCTACGTTTTGGATAACATGCAAAAAAAATACGGTATAATCGGCCATTTGGATATTAAACCTTCAAATATTATGCGCGCAAAAGACGGAAGAATTGTATTAATTGATTGGGGGATAACCGAAGGTACTTACAAAACCGATGAGGAAAGAGAATTAGATAATCATTCAAATATTTCCAAGGGCGCTGCTAAAAAAAAATTTATAATAGGCACACCAAAATATACAGCACCAGAAAGATACATGTATACATCCGACATCAGATCCGATCAGCATTCATTAGCAACAGCAATGTTCAGAATGCTTTATGGAGAAACTCCGGAATGGATATCTGCTAAAAGGCAAAACACGGAAGAGATTGAATCCCACCGATTACGTGAACAGAAAATGAGCAGACCAAGAGGTATGCCTATAAATGTATATGATGTACTGGAGAAAGCTACCGAATATAATCCTGAAAACAGGTACAACTCATGTACAGAATTTATTGAAGCCCTGCAAAAGGCACTTACGTCTTAATTTCCCGGACAAACCCTATTGACACTGTTAGCACTCATATGCTAAAACTGATAAAGTTATGCTTACGGAAAGACAAATAGAGCTTTTGAAAGCCATTATCAACGAGTATTTAAACTCTTCAGAACCCGTAGGATCGGAAATTATTGTTCAGAAATATAAAATAAAATGCTCCGCAGCTACGGTGAGAAATGAAATGGCCAGGCTTATTGACGAAGGTTTTCTGCAGATGCTTCATACCTCTTCCGGAAGAGTTCCTACCGCCACGGCTTACAGATATTTCTTATCGGATTTAATGGAAGAAGAGGAGCTACCGGTGCTGCAGGAAGTGGCGATGAAACAGCGACTATGGCCTAACAGATTTGAATTTGAAAAATTACTAAGAAACGCCGCTGTATCTCTGGCGGATGTTACAAAAGAAGCCGCTGTAATAACAGTTCAGGACGGCTACGTTATAAACTCGGGAGGAGTTAATCTTCTTGAAAACCCGGAGTTCTGGGACATAAACACGGCAAAAGCGGCTTTGTATTTAATGGACAGCTACGAACTGCTGATGCAATTGTTCGATAAATCACTATACGGAGGCGACTTAAGAGTTTTAATCGGCGATGAAATAGGAAACGATAATTTAAGAAGTGCGGGGATTCTATTTTCACCTTATTCAACCAGAAACAAGCAGGGGTTTGTGGCGGTACTGGGCCCGGCAAGAATGAGGTACTCAAATGTGGTCCCGGCAGTAAGATATACAAAAAGGTTATTAGAAGAACTTGGTGATTCCTGGTAAAAAATTCTTCAAAGCAATAGTAATAAATATGCACGATAATGACGATCAAAAAGTTAATAGCGGTTCGGACAGCGCGAATGGCGCAAATAATGCGGGGGGTACCCAAGATTTGGATAATAGACTTAAAGATCTGGAGCAAAAGTTGAGCGAAATGGAAAATAACTGGAAAAGGGCATTGGCCGACTACAAAAATCTGGAAAAAAGAATTGTCGAAGAAAGAATGGAATTCATCGGCTACTCAAACTCCTTATTGATTTCTAAATTACTCAGTGTGCTGGACAATCTGGAAAATCTGGAGAAGCATAATGGGGATATGGGTTTGAAACTGACCCTAAAAGAGTTGAGGCAAATCTTGTCCGAAGAGGGATTAACCGAAATTGATACCGCGGGGAAATATTTTGATTCAAACGTTATGGAAGCAATAGAAACAGTAGATGGGGAAGACGGAAAAGTAGCGGAGATGGTTTTAAAAGGGTATATGCTAAAAAACAAATTATTAAGGCCTGCTAAAGTAAAAGTAGGCCTAAAAAAGAAGGAGGAAAATTAATATATGAGTAAGATTATATGAGCGTGCTCGCTTTGCTGCGCTTCCTCATGTAATTTTATCCATAAATGAATATTTATGTCTAAAATTATTGGAATTGATTTAGGAACAACTAACAGCTGCATGGCCGTTATGGAAAGCGGACAGCCGAAAGTTATTACAAACCTTGAAGGAGGCAATACAACGCCTTCGGTAGTTGCCCCAACCTCAAATTTAGTGGGAGTCCCTGCTAAAAGACAGCAGGTTGTAAACCCTAAAAACACCGTATTCAGCGTTAAAAGGCTGATGGGAATGAGATTTTTCGACCCCGAAGTACAGAATCTGAAAAAGGAATATCCGTACACCATTGTTGAAGGAAAAAACGGAATGGCGTGCGTGGAAATTGAAGGCAAAGTATATACGCCGCAGGAAATATCGGCAAAAATACTGGCGAAATTAAAATCAGACGCCGAAAGATTTTTGGGGCAAACCGTAACAGAAGCAGTTATAACTGTTCCGGCATACTTTAATGATGCACAAAGATCCGCAACTAAAGAAGCGGGCCAGATTGCTGGACTTGATGTTAAAAGAATTATTAACGAACCTACGGCGGCATCGCTTGCCTACGGATTGGATAAAAAACACAACAGCCACAAAATTGCCGTGTACGATTTGGGCGGCGGAACTTTTGACGTGTCCATTCTCGAAATCGGAGAAGGGGTTTTTGAAGTAAAATCCACCAACGGGGATACTCATTTGGGCGGCGACGATTTCGACTCCAGAGTGATTAAATGGCTTATAGAAGAATTTAAAAAAGAAACAGGTGTGGACTTAACTGGCGACAGGCAGGCAATGCAGCGATTAAAAGATGCCGGAGAAAAAGCAAAAATAGAACTTTCCAGCGCAATGGAAACAGAAATAAGCGTTCCTTTCATAACGGCCGATGCCACCGGGCCGAAACATCTAAATATAAAACTAACCAGATCAAAATTAGAACAGCTCGTTGACGATTTGATTCATAGAACTATTGAACCGATGGAAAAAGCTTTAAAAGACGCCGGTGTTTCCAAATCCGACATTGCAGAAGTTGTAATGGTAGGAGGAATGACCAGAATGCCGAAAGTAAATCAGACGGTCAAAGATTTCTTCGGCAAAGAACCTCACAAGGGAGTAAATCCGGATGAAGTAGTTGCGGTCGGCGCCGCAATTCAGGGAGGCGTTCTTGGCGGGGACGTTAAAGACGTTCTGCTTTTGGACGTTACACCTTTAACTTTGGGAATAGAAACTTTGGGAGGAGTAAGCACTCCGTTAATTAAAAGAAATACCACAATACCTACTTCAGCGTCACAGGTGTTTAGCACCGCCGCAGACAACCAGACCAGTGTTGAAATAAATGTACTTCAGGGAGAACGCGAATTTTCGGCGGACAATAAATCGCTGGGCAGATTTATATTGGATGGAATACCGCCCGCCCCCAGAGGAATGCCCCAGGTTGAAGTTTCATTTGACATAGACGCCAACGGAATTTTAAATGTTACAGCAAAAGACAAAGCTTCCAACAAAATCCAGAAAATAACTATTCAAGGCGGAACGGGCCTGGCAAAAGAAGAAATAGAAAAAATGGTCAGGGAAGCCGAATCCCACGCTGAAGAAGATAAAAGGAAAAAAGAAGAAGTTGAGGTGAGAAATTCAGCCGACAATATGTGCTACACGGCAGAAAAAGCCCTGCGCGACACCGGCGACAAAGTTCCAGGAGATATAAAAACCGAAGTGGAGGCAAAAGTAAAAGCAATCAGAGATGTGCTGCAGACCGCTTCAGTAAGCGAGCTTAAAGACAAGACACAGGAGCTTTCATTGGCAATGCAGAAGATAGGGCAAAACATGTATGGACAAGGCGGACCGGGTGCAGGAGGGCCAACCGATGGAAGCGGAAATTCAGGCGGAGGAAGCGGAGGAGGAAGTGGTGGAGGAACGGGATCACAAGGTAACGGAGGCGGAGACAGCGGAGATAAAGATCAAAACGGAAGCGGGCCGGTTGAAGGGGAGATTGTTAATTAATATTTAAAGGCTATTGTAAGGATTCTTTATCTTCCCTTATTTTAAGCAATGCTAAAATCGTATCTTTTACTTTGGTATTAGCTGCCGTTAAACTGTCACTATTTTGTGTAGCTTTAGCTTCACTTTGTTTTGCTAATGCTCTTTCAAGATGAGCGCTTGCCATTCTTTCGGCAGCAGAAACTGTGTCAACATTAATTCTTCCATCTAAATAACCGTTTACCCTTTCAATTCTTGCCTTCATACCCGTAAGTTCTGCATCCATCACAGCTAATATTTTTGTTGCCGATTTACCCGGGGGGACTTCTAAAGTTACTGCTCTCACATTGCTTAAGGCTGCCGCAGTAGTTTTCAAGTAGGCAATATCGCCACCTAAAACAACTGCCACAGCTTGTAATAACCTTTCTTGGTCCAAATCTTCCTCGCCTATATCTGCAACCTCCATCGCACCTTCTAACAAATCTTCTCCATCTACAGAGGTTTTCTCTTCTTTAATCGATGTGCCGTCAGCCATAAAAGCTCCTTTCAAAAAATTTAATGCTCTGCTTTTCTAAACCTATGATATACTAAAAATACAAAATTTCTACTGCCCTTATTTCCGTACTGTTTGAACTTCAACCAAGGGCGGTAAAAAGAAATAACTGCCATGGATATACAAATACTTTTAGTTTTTATACTGGCTCTGCTTACACTCAGTTTAATGGCTGTGGGTTTTTATGTTATCACGGTATTAAGAGAGTTCAGAGAAACGCTAAAGAAATCAAATAATATTTTGGATAATGTTCAGGAAGTTACCGAGTCCGTAACCAGTCCTGTTACAACTATAATGGGGCTTGTAAGTGGCTTGACCCAGGGAATTAAAGCTGTCAAATCCATAACCACTTTAAGAGACAGCGATGAGGAAAAGGAGGATATGAAAAATGTGCAAAAAAGAAAGTAGTTCATTTTTAACAGGAGCGCTTATAGGCGCCGCAATGGGAGCAGTTGCAGGCTTATTGTTTGCGCCTAAACCCGGAAAAGAAACCAGAAAAGACCTTAAAGAAAAAGGACAAAAATACTGGGAAACGGGAAAATTAAATTACGACCGCGCATACAATATAGCCCAGGAAACCGTAGATGAAATAAAAGAACAGGCCGGGCCCGTTTTAGAAGAAATTCAATCGCAGGTACATGAAAAGGTACTGCCTTTGATGCAAAAAGCCAAAGACGCCAGCGATCCGCTAAAAGAAGAAATCAGGGAAAAAATTGGGCGGTTGGTGGACGACGTTGAAAACAAAATAGAAGAAGAGAAAAAAAACAAAAAAAGAATGTTCGGCGGCCTTAAATAAAACCAGTCACCTACCCGTTTCGGAGTACTTCAACTTTTAAAACCATGATATTATTTACGCATGAATAACATAATTCCGCCTACAAATCCTACGACAGACGATCAAAATCCGCAGCAGCCGCCTCAGGACCAAGGACAGGGTCAGGTTCCCGGATATCAACCTTCCTTAATTCCCGGAGGAGAAAAAGGTCTGCCGTTATACGAACCTTCCACAAACGACGCGGAAATCCAGGCTACACCGGAAATACTAAGCAGCCCTGAGGCTCAAAAACCGCAGCCTGCAAGCCCTCCTGCACAAAAATCTCAGGATACCGGACAGCAGCCCGCACAACCCGCAGACAAAGCACTACCCAAAAATGTTGTGGATAAAACAACCAGCAAGGAAAAACTTCATAAAGTGGGACCTCAGGCCGACACCATAACCACGCTGGCTGACAAAGAAGAAGAAGAATTTATTGAACAAGTTGAAGAGCACCATAAGCATTAACTTAAACAAAACTTATGAATTTAACGGAAACTTTATACGCAGTACTAATTGTTACCCTACTGTTTTTGATAGGTATAACACTATTTGTGGGCATTGTACTTTGGCTTCTTTCCAAAAAAAGACAGAAAGTGGAAGAACTTACCGAATATGATCTTACTTTTTTGCAGATAAAACTTCCGCAGCAGAACGAAACCGAAATACAGGCGGCCGAACAAATGTTTTCTAACCTTACCGGCTTGAGAAAATCGGGATTCTCGGCGATACTCTCCGGGCAATACAGAATATCATTTGAAATTGTTTCCAAAAACACAGGCATTGCATTTTACGTTGTTGTTCCGGATGAATTGGCGGGTTTTGTAGAAAAGCAAATAAACGGCGCTTACCCCGACGCGGAAATCGACATAGTAGATCCCAACGAAGTTTGGGACAGGGGAGAGGTAACAGCTCTCGCGGAGCTGAATCTGGCCGGCGCGCCATACTACCCTCTTAAAACATATGAGGATTTAAAAACGGACACCATGAGTTTAATAACCTCCGCTCTCAGTAAATTAAAAGAAGACGAAGTTATAGCCGTGCAATATATAATAAGCCCCGCCGGAGAAGGGTGGAGAAAATCCGGGCAGAAATTTGCCTCGGACATTAAATACAAAAGTGAAAACCAGGAAAAGAAATACAGAGTAGATACTTCTTTGACTGAAGGAGTGGAAAAGAAAATATCCAAACCGGGGTTTGAT
>MEVD01000003.1:0-12354 GCA_001772865.1 candidate division WWE3 bacterium RIFCSPHIGHO2_02_FULL_38_14
AAGATAAAGACTACTTTTTTGGAGTGAATATGTGGGATTGGAAACCTGAATCACGCGCTGCCAGTACACCACAAAATGATTATACGCCTCAGCTCAAGCCTGCGGAGGCTGTGTTAAAAAGTTACTTTTTGAGTGCGATAAGTGAGCCAACGCCTACACCAACACCAACTCTTGAGCCGACTCCAACCCCTTCGCTTACACCTACGCCAACAGTGGAGCCGACAATTACTATCACTCCAACGCCGACACCAACCTTAACTCCCACCCCCACGCCTACCCCAGTGCCGGACAGCGGAGAAGTACCCTTATTTACAGGTGATATAGTAATTTTCTCACCTGAAGACGGTTCCAAAATATCGGGGGAGAAAAAACTGAAAATATATATTAAAAATGTCAAACCAATCAATTACATAGCAACTTACAGTGTAGACGGAAAGTCGGAAGTAATAATGGAAAATTCAAGCAAATACAAACAGTCAAAAGTAAATTTTGATTTGTGGAAATGGAACGGTGACGGACCATACAAAGTATTGTTTAAAGCTTTTGATAAAAATGGAGTGCTTGTAGATACCGCGGATTTGACGCTTTATATTAGGAGATAGTTTTATACTATTGACAATTTAGATACAAATCATTAGTCTGTAAATGGAAATATGCAATGATAACTGCCCTAACCCTTATTAGATATAGATCGCTATTTATATATTCTTTTTTTATCCATTCGAAAAATCATATTAATAAAAAATTGTTAATGATATGAAGGAGGTGAAAATTTATGCGTAAAGTTATCTCTGGTATTTTAGGTTTAACTGTTGTTGTAGGTTTAGTAGTTGGGGTAGCCTTTGCGGTATTTTCCGATCCTGCTAGTTTAACAAATATGGCTTTATCTGTTGGTAGTAATAATCTCCTTATTAGGTTAACAGGAGTAGGTAGTTTTGCTGAAACTGTTGATGCAACTGGATTCGCTGAGTTAGTGCCAGGAGGAACAGAAGACGTACCGTTTGAACTACAAAACAATAGTAATAATCAATCATTCTCTTTAGCTGGTGAAATTCCAAGCGATCCTACAACCCCTGAAAATTGGACCGCATTGAAAGGTGTTGTGGAGTGTGTTGTGTTTGATCCAGCTGGGTCAGGTCCTGGTAGTATCGGTGATGGGTCTACTTCAGATTCTTCTGGTTGGTTTACGTTAGAGGAATGGAGATCAGCTTCAAGGGACTTACCTGGCGATCCTCTCCTTGAAGATGGAGGTACTGCTTCTTTAGTGTTGAGGTGCGGTATCCCAGTAAGCGTTTCTGATGGAACATTAGCAGGTAAATCATTGTCTGACTTGGAGTTTAAAGTAACTGGAACACAACTATAATAATTCTTGGTAGGAGTAATGTTTTTCATTTTAAGGGAGCACAAAAATAAAGACTTTTTGTGCTTCCAAATAAATGAATAAAACTATAATTAATACAGTAATAAAGGTTGTTGAATGGGAAATATTTTTAGTATTTCTTGTTCTGATCGTTGTTTTAATTTTACCTTTACTTCCGATTAATTTAGGTATTTCTTCTTTTATTATTATTTCAGGTTCAATGGAGCCTACAATTCGTAAAGGATCAATTTCAATTGTACAAAACACGAATCCACAAAATTTAGAACCCGGCTCTATTGTGGCGTTTGAATCTCCACTAAATTCAAAAGATACAATAGTTCATCGACTTGTAAGTACTAAAGGCAATAAGTTTAAAACTAAAGGAGATAATAATAAAACAAATGATAGTTGGAGTTTAACTGCATCAAAAATTAAAGGTAAAGTTTTATTTTCTCTTCCATATTTAGGATACATTTCTTTATATGTTAAATCTGTGAAAGGTTTTGCATTATTAATAGGTGTTCCATCGCTAGTTTTAATCGTCTTGCAAATTAAAAAAATAAAAGAAGGAATTGAAGAAGAAATTGAAAAAAGAAGTATGCTGTTGGCTGATAAATATTCCAGGGATTCTATTAATAGTTTAATTTAATGAAAAAAATTATAAGCGGAATTTTAATATTGCTATTAACTCTTACAGTTTTAACTACTAGTGCTTTCAGCCTGTTCTCTGATTCTGTAACACTTTCCTTTGGTTTAACGGTCCTCACTTCCGAACTTGATATCGACGTCAAAAAACTTATCAATAAAGCATTTAATCTTGACGAAGTTGAGCCGGAAGATGATTTAGATCCGGGAAGTTTTGAAGTTTTCAACAAAAGTATTGAACCGGCCAAAATATTTTTATATTTTGACAAGCTCGACGGGGATGTCTGCGAAAAATTGGACTTTAAGATCGAAGTATCCGAATCCTCAAACGACTTATTTACAAATATTTTTGAAGGGCTGATGGAAGAATTGAAGGGTAAAAAACACAAACTTCTGTTATCGAGTATTTTAGCTGATGATATTTTAGGTGCCAACAGCAGTATTTTTGTGAAAATGTTTCCTTCTATTTCGGATGAAGTAGATAAAAATGAACAGGGAGATGACTGCAAGTGGGATGATATTATTGTCGCGGAAAGCCAAGCTTTGAAGAAAGATGAGCCTATGTTTACGGACAATGAAAAAATAGAAGATAATAAGGTCACGCTTGGTTATTGGATACTTCCTTTTGTAGAGGTGAAATCACCCAACGGTGGAGAAAGTTACGAGGTCGGTGAAAAAGTGAATGTTAAATGGAAAGTTAAAACCACGCACCATGATAAAGATGACCAGGTAAAAATAGACATTCTGTTATATGGCAGTGACGAATTATTATTGACCATTGTTAGCACAGAGGAAAATGACAGTTTTTATCATTGGATTGTTCCGGAAGAGCTTGCCGGTAGAAATGACCTGAAAATAAAAATTGTCGCTGTCGATGGGAACAGTTTAACGGCAGAAGACATTAGTGACGGTACCTTTGAAGTTTTGGGTGATTTAGTAGATTAATCTTGATTTCTGCAGCATCTATCCATTTTTTACAAATGAACAAATGGTGCAGCTATAAACTTGGACGAGGTGAATTTGTCTTTGTTTATAGGGATTCTATCTCCGTTGGAGACGAACCCGACCCCTGATGTAATCAGGCGGCCCTGAGGGCTTTTAAAGCGTTTTGAAGTATGCCGCCATAATACTGAACTCTGTCAACCAGAGGTAGTGATCTTTGCCTGAAACTATCCGCCAGCAAATTGTGCGTGAAGAAATCACACGCGCGCATTTTTGGCAGGCTACAGTTTTTGACAGTACAAGCAAGGACCTACTCTCGGGAGGAGAATACATGATTGCATCCTCCAAAACTGCTTTAACCCTGGAAGGAATATTCTTTTGTGGAACCGTACATGTAGTGGTTATTGTCCTGGCGCCAATCTCCACTACGGTTACCACTAGTGTTGCCGTTGGTTGGCACATGGCCACTCCTATCCTATAGGTTGATTGCATGCATATTACAATAGAAACCGGAATAAATCAAAACATCATAGGAGACTAATAGTAATTAGTAGAAACCATCTAAAGCCTTTGACACTGCAACCTATAATGTGATATAAACCAATCACGATAGTAGTATTTACCGAAGGGAAAGCCCTGCTCCTCAACTAAAAATGAATAAAGACAAACTTCTTGTATACCCTATATTAATACTGGCATTAAGCCTGATTTTTGTTAACTATGCGCACGCCCAAAATAACGATTCTTTAATAACTACTAATAAAACTCTGGATCCCTGGAATATCAGGCTTTGCGAGTCTTCTACCGTAAATCTGGAGGTAATTGTAAGTGATGAAAAGGCTACTGTTAGAAAAAAGATGGATATTGTGCTGGTTATGGATCACTCCTACAGCATGTTTGAGTATAAGGACGGTAGAATGGACGAAGCCCAGGCCGCTGCTATAAGTTTTATCGATGAGCGGGACCCGGTATACGATAATTTGGCTTTGGTAAGGTTTTCAACCAATGCGGAGCTTCAGGAAAATTTAAAAAATATTTATTACCCCATTAGAGATACTATTAACGGTTATTATCATGATTCATTCTCGGATTACACAAATATTGAAGATGCCATTAATGAAGCTACCGATGAACTGACTTCTTCGAGAGCCAGAGATGAGGCAGTTAAATTTATTATTTTAGTTTCGGACGGAGGAGTAAATAGGCCTTTAAATAACGGTGATGAAGATAAAGCCTACGCGAAGCTCCGAGCTTTGGATGCTGCGGATGGTGCCGACAACGAAAATATAATTATTTATACAATTGCTGCCGGGGAAACAAATTCCGACCGCGACTTACTGCAGAATATTGCAGCTAAAACAGGCGGTGAAAGCTTTGAAGCTACGGAGCCCGGAGATTTGATCGCTGCGTTTGAGGCTATTTCTGAATCGGTTACAAATATAGTAATCACTGACGCGGAGGTTATAGATATTTTAAGACCTGAGTTTAATATTGTTCCCGGTTCTTTTAATCCGGTTCCTGCTGCTGTGAATACATTGGTAGACGGCAAAACCGAAATTGTTTGGGAAGTAGGAGTATTTACAGCAGGTGAAACCAGAACATTTTTATATCAAATCACTCCCACAAATGTAGGTGATGTTCAAATTATAGATTCCTATCCTGACAGCGGTGTTGAATTTATAGACAGCGAAGGCAGCATTCAACAGTATCCTTTTGATGGTGTTGATTTAGATGTAAGTTCAACCTGTAATGAGGAAGATGGGAACGGTGGAGATGACGGTGATGGAGGAATAGGTGGACCCGGCGATGGTGACGATGGAAATAGCGGAGGTGACGCCGATAACAACAACAATGACGAAAACTCTAACGGAGACGGCGACGACAACAGCGATAACAGTGACGGTGACGTAGCCGGTGATTTTACAACCGAAACTTACAGAGTAGCTTTAACTCCGGTAGTTAACGGGTTCAGCAAAGGTACCGCACTTGGCTTGGGAAATGTTGATGAATCTACCGCCGCGGCAATTTTGGGAGATCTTGATATTGAGGGCGATGCCACACCCTGCTTGGATCCTACGTTATGGTGGTTGCTGTATCTTTTACAGTCGTTTATACATTTCGCGGTATATTCCTTAATTAATGAGGCCAACGTGAATAAGAGAAATGTATTTTATGTTTCTCAAATAGCAAACGCCGCGGTTTTTGTTGTTATATTTTTAAAATATTTCTGCCCTTGGTGGGATTACTTAATATCTTTGGGCATAGGAATCGTGTTCTTGTATGTCACAAAAAATAAACTTGATAATGCTGCCGAAAATAAAGCATGAAATTCTGATTGTCCTGCTGTTTTTTGCTGCTGTAATATTTTCATTTTTTCTACGAATACAAGATTTAAACTATAATTCCGCTTTTGGTGAAGAAGCGGTTTACGTTATTGTGGGAAAAATGGGAATTTTTTACAGGGACTGGCACACATTTAACAGTTTCACCTGGATGGGCGGACTTCCGTATTTGTATCCGGTTTTATCTGCACTGGCATACGAAAACGGCGGGATATACGGTTCAAGGCTACTGAATGTGTTTTTAAGTTTGCTTGTTTTGGAAGAGTTATACAGGTTCACACTCAATATAAATTTATTCGGCAGGAAAAAAAACATTGCTGCCGCCCTGATTTCGGTTTTCCTTGTTGGTTTTTCGCCGATTGCGGTATTTTTAAATACCCTTGCTACATTCGATGTTTTGGCACTGTTGTTTTTTCTTTTATCAATAAATTCTTTGCTTATAGCCCATACGTATAAAGGGGGGAAATATTACTTTGTTTCCAGTATCTCTTTGGTATTAAGTGTGTTAACAAACTATTTTTTAGTGTTGCTTTTGCCGTTTGTTTTATATTTATCTTTAAAAGTATATAAAAAGCTGAATACCGGCGAACATAAAAACTTAATGAAGACTTATTATTATATTACGGTTTTTTCAATTATCGGGGCTTTTATAATATTTAATTTAACATTTATAACGACGTTTGCCAGAACACAAATTGTTGACGACATGGAATTGGCTAAAAAAGTACTATCATTTTTATGGAAAAACGATAGTATGATAGTTGTATTAATCGTTTTGGTTATGGGATTTATATATGAGTTTAAAAAAAACCAAGTTCTGTTTTTTTCCTTTTTATTAAGCACATTTATCATATTTGTCCATGTGATATTAGGCAATGTTTCATCTCTTGCAAAGCATTTGTATATAGTTGAAGTTTTCACTCTGCCATGCGCGGCTTATCTTTTTGTCTATATCTATTCTCTGAATAAACCAGCCTTTAAAGTAATTTCGGGTATTGCTATAACCTCAATATTTATTTATTATATTTTTAATTATCAATATATATTGAACCATTTAAGAAAAGAATGGTTGAATACGAGTGATACTAACAGTTATTTGACTAATATGGTTAAGTACGACAGCAGAGTGTTATCGGAATCGGGGGCGACTACAATTCTATCTTTGTTTAATATAGTTGATCCTACTAATGTCAGTACGTTTGAATGGTTTAACTACAGCAATTTGCAGGGATCGGAAGCTTACGCTCAGGCAGTAGCGGACGGATACTTCAATTTAATTGAATTAAGCGGAACATATACCTCTGACCCTGAAATAGCCATGCTGGTTAGACAAAATATGGGCAGCAGATACGTACCGGTTTATAAAAAGGATTCATTTGAAATTTATGAAAGAACAAAATAAGAATTCTAAATCGTCATTTTTATTTTGGCTTATAATCCCGCTTATTCTGGTGTGGCTTTCGCTTAATTATGTTGTAGGTTTGAGCAAAGACAAGCCTAAATGGGTGCTGAGCAAAACAACCGGAGATGATTTATTCAATGTGGAGCCGTTTAATGTTAAGTATGAAAAGGTACCTCCTACTACCAACGGTTATGTAACTATCTGGCTTGACGATGCATGGCTTTCGCAGCATTTAGTAGCGGCGCCGTTGATTAGAAAATATGAATATAAGGCCGCAATAGCAGTGCCACCCTATGCCGTAGAAAAACAAAATTATGTTAACTGGGCACAGCTTAGGACTCTGCAGAGTGACGGGTGGGAAATTAACAACCACAGCTACAAGCATGACTGCAATATGCAGAATTGGAGCGCCGATAAAACCAGCGAAGACCTTGAAGTTGCCACAAAATATTTATGGAAAAATAAATTGGGAGCTGACATATTTGTTTCACCTTGCGGAGTGGTCAGCGACACTCTCCTTGAAGAAGTAAAAAGAAAATTTATTGCGTTCAGGTCAGTAGAACCGGGATTTAATGAGATAGATAATATTAATCCTTATGACTTGAAAGTTCAAAATATTACCAGCTCAACTACATTTGATGAAGTAATGGGCTGGATAGACCAGGCCAACAACGACAATTTATGGCTGATATTGGTATTTCACAAGTTTGACGAAGATACCGGCAGTATGGATGCCGATTTATATAATATTAGTTCCGACGACTTTGAAGCCATTTTATATTACTTAAAGCAGTATGAAATGAAGGTAGTTCTGCCCAGCCAAATTCTATCTTTATGAAAAGAGCGGACGTAGCAGTATTGATACCGGCGATTAATGAAGAGCTGGTGCTAGCATTGACCCTTGAGTCGGTTTTGAAAATCATTGATAAAGAAAACATTTTCCTGGTAAACGACGGATCTACCGATAGGACTGAACAGATTGCGAAAAAATTTATAGATAATGTACTGACTATTCCTAACAGCGGAAAAGCCCGAGCTCTAAATGCCAGTTTAGAGCACTTTAAATTGCCCGAAAAATACGAATATATATTTTTTATGGATGCGGATACTCAACCAAATGAAGAATTTTTAGATGTTACAATGAAGCACTTTGATAAAGACCTGAACAAAAAAGTTGCCTGTGTTGTAGGGAGAGTCCATGGATTGGGAGGCTCTTGGATATCCAAATATAGAAAATGGGAATATTTTATTGCTCATACTATTCATAAAAGAGCTCAAAGTTATTTGCGTTCAATATTAGTAGTACCAGGGTGCGCTACGGTTTATAGAAGCTTTGTTTTTAAGGAATTAAAATTTCCGCGTGGCACTTTAACTGAAGACATGGATTTCACTTTTCTTCTTCATAGGAACGGCTATACCAATATGGTTTACGAGGATAAAGCGGTAGTTTATACACAGGATCCTCAAACTCTTGCCGGTTATTTAAAACAGATAAATAGATGGTACACCGGTTTTTGGCAGTGCGTAAGAAAGCATCAGCTTCCGTGGAAAGGCCAGCCACTGGATTTTGAAGTGGCAATGCTGGGAATTGAGGGATTGTATAACGGACTGCTGATTATAATGTTTTTTTTGGGCATACCGTATTTATATTTAACGGGCATTCTGCACTTCTTTTCCAAGCCTCTGCTATTGGATTTCGGAATTTTCTTTTTTCCTACAATATTATTTAGCGCTATAAAAAATAAGGACAAGACTCTGATTTTATATATCCCGCATTTTTATTTTATGAGATTTCTGTCGTGCATTGTTTTTATAAAAGGTTTTTTCACCGGCTTTATGAGCGAGGAAAAAGATTATAGTTGGGATACCCAAAGATTCGTGATAAAATAGCATCATGTCCATACAATCGCCTCAGGTAGGAGGAGTATCATTAATTTTTCATCTTCTGGTAATTGTGATAATGAAGATTGCCAGTATATTCAGAAACTTTTAAATCAGTAATTAAAAAAACTTACGTCCATTCCGCCGATCTGCCATAGAATAAATCTATTAATACCCATTCCTTTCAAAAAATCCATTTTCTGCTTAACCGAAACGTGGTCCGAAAGCCAACCTTCAAAGCCGGTTCCTTTGTATACCATTTCTCCTGATCCCAAGTCTCTTTTTACCTGGTATTCTGCTGTTCCCATCAGCGAAATATTTTTTGAAAAGTCTTCATATTGATATCCGTTTACCTCCGATACTTTCTCGTTTTCTAATTTCCAAATATATCCGTAAGTAGGAATACCTATTACCAGCTTATCGGAAGGCACAAGTTTTTTATTATATTCAATAACATCTTTCAGCCAGTCATAGGGCGTAATAGCTCCCGGCTCTGAAAAAGTACCGTGCTTATCATATGCCATGATTCGTATTTCATCCGCGATACCGGAAATATATTTTACATCCTGGCCTTCAGAGCCTTTATAGTCATTTTTCCCGGTTTTAGAATGCAGGGTGACGCTCAATTTAAGTTTTTCCTCTTTTAAACGCCCGGAAAGGTTTAAAACATATGACGAAAAACTATCTTTGTAGTCGGCGGGAATATCCTCAAAATCCAGGTCCAGACCGTCCGCACCGTATTTTTTTAACTCGGCTACTACTAAGTTGTTAAATTCGTTTACTGCCTGTTTATTATCCAAAAAACTTCCGATCTCATCGTTTTTTATTTCGGAGCTTAAAGTAATATATACGGAAATCCCCTGGACTTTTAATTCATCAATTATTTCATTTTTATTAAGCTGCCCGTTTAATTTTAAGTTGTAGTCTTTATCCAGGAAAAACCAGAAAGGAGAGATATTTGTAAAACTCCCCCCGTATTTTTTTATAACTTCCAATCCGGGAGTTTCTTTCCAATAAGCCAGCCATCCGGAAAGTTCGGTTTCTTTAGTTTCCTGAATCTGGGCTAATTTGCCGGATTCTGATTTTTTCTGGTTAGCACGACTGATAAGAAGCATTGTGATTATTACACCAGCAGTCAGCACTATTATCGATTTTAATGGTATTTTATCCATTATTAATAGTTTAACATTTTTAATATTACCTATATAATTTAATAATGACCGAGTTAGATGCCCCTAATAATTCCGCCGACCGGCAATTGATTCCTCAGCCACCCCAAAAATATTTAATCATAAAACCCGGAATCGAGAATAATAATAGAAAAATAATACTAATATCAGCCTCGGCTGTTCTAGTATCATTCATCATTTTTTTAATTTCCTATTTGGTTTTATTAAATTCCAGGAGAAATACTGAAATTATCACTCCAACGCCTACTCCCAATTTTAAAGTAAACGTACCTGAGGAAATCAGGAAAGTGCCGAACCCTATTTCCGGAGAACTATATAACGAAGACGCCGTTCCTCCTTGGATCAGCAACAGACCTTTGGGCGTAATGATAAACAACCACCCCGACGCCCGTCCTCAGTCGGCGCTCTACCAGGCCGATATTATATATGAAATAGTCGCCGAAGGCGGAATAACCCGATTTCTGGCATTCTTTTTGACTAATACTCCTGAAAAAATCGGTCCGGTGAGAAGCGCACGCGAATACTATTTAGTTTTGGTGAAAGAGCTTGGAGATGCCATGATAATGCATATAGGCTGGTCTCCTCAGGCTCTGGTTGCAATTGAATCCTGGCCGGTAAGAAGTCTTTCCAGGGGAGGCGCTTCGTTTTGGAGGGAAAATCCGAATAATGTGGCAACGGAACACACCGCATATGTTAACGGGGTTGAATTAAGAAAACGTGGAGATGAGCTGGGATGGGAAGGCACACGGACTTTGACTTCATGGAAGTTTAAAGACTCTAGAAACTATGCGGAGGCAAAAGATGCGTGGAATATTTCAATAGATTTTTGGTATAAAGGGGATTATTCGGCGGTCTGGAAATATGACCCTGATAAAAATACATATTTAAGGTATATGGGTTATGATGCGAATAACCAGCCCGTTCCGCATTTAGACAGGGAATCAAAAACACAAATAAGCGCTGAAAATGTAATAGTTCAGTTTGCCAGAGAGTCTTCAATTGTAGGAGATGATAAAAGCAGGCTTGAATATGAATTACTCGGAAGCGGAAAGGCATTAATATTTTTAGACGGGAAAGTTGTAGACGCTACGTGGAACAAACCCGGAAGGGATGAACGCACTAAGTTTTTTGATATGAACGGCGAGGAAATAGAATTCAACAGAGGAAATTTCTGGATAGCAATTGTACCCGACAGAAATATTGATCAAGTCGTCTTTAACTGATAGTATGTAAACAAGACTGTTGCCTATGTCTTTTTTTAAATATGTTAAAGGAACTCTTTGTATCCGAAGTAAGAGTGAATATTCTGAAAACTATGCTCGGCAATCCGTCTAAGCCGATTCATGTTCGGGCTCTTGTACGCGCGGTAGATACGGAAATAAATGCGGTCCGCAGAGAGCTGCAAAGACTTACTTCAATTGGGCTCTTAAGAAACAGACAAAGCGGCAACAGGATTTATTATTCGGTAAACACCGGTTCAATTTATTTTCCGGAGCTTTTATCTTTAACTGCGAAAGAACAAGGTTTGGGAGCTGATATCATAAAACACATAAGGCAGCTGGGAGATATAAGATTTGCCGTTTTATCCAGAGCTTTTTTGAGAGGGAGGGCGTCGTCCGTGCTGGATGTGGATTTGTTTATTGTAGGATCGGTTAATATGGAAGTGCTGCAAAAGCTGGTTAAAGATGAAGAGTCCAAAAGCGGGAAAGAAATAAACTATACAGTTATGCCGGAAGATGAATTCACATTTAGAAAAAGAAGAAACGATACATTTATTTCAAAAGTGCTTTCTCAAAGCAGAACCATGTTGATAGGTGACGAAGAGGAATTTTGCGGAATTTAACTGTAATTCACTTTTTTAATATGGTAAATTATTTCCATGTTCAGGAATGTACATTTTAGATTG
Source organism: candidate division WWE3 bacterium RIFCSPHIGHO2_02_FULL_38_14 (assembly GCA_001772865.1). Lineage (GTDB taxonomy): Bacteria > Patescibacteriota > WWE3 > UBA101185 > UBA10185 > 2-02-FULL-38-14. The sequence goes on from MEVD01000003.1 coordinate 11,669, forward strand.
GGTTTAATTGCAGCGGTACTGGTTGTATCTGTAATTATTGTTTTACCCAAAACCCCGATCGTAATTAAAAATAAATATATAGATCTTGATTCCAGCATTGGCGGTTATTATATTAATTTATTCGACGGAAAATTAAAAAAAGATTTAACACAGTTTAAAAAGGGTCTGGATCTGGAAGGCGGAATAAGAGTAGTTTTGAAAGCAGATATGTCCGAAATTTTAGATTCCGACAGAGACGGTGCTATGGAGTCGGCCACAGGAGTTATAGAGCGCAGGGTTAATCTGCTGGGAGTTTCGGAACCCCTTATTACACCCTCAAAGATCGGTGATGAATACAGGATTATCGTGGAAATTCCGGGAGTGTCCGATACTGAAACCGCAATAAATTTAATCGGCCAGACCGCTCAACTCAAATTTAAAAAATTAAAAGCCGAATTAGAATACACCGAAGAAAAATTCAAGGAATATTATATAGATCCGAGTGTTTGGGAAGATACAGGTGTGACGGGTGCGGATTTAAGAGGAGTTGACGTAGTTTTTGAAGGTCAGCAGGGGTTCGGTAGTTCAAACTCGCCCCAAATACAATTGAAATTTACATCGGAAGGGCGTGAAAAATTTTCGCAGGTTGCCCGGGATAATGTAAACAGGCCGGTTGCACTTTTTTTGGATGAGGATTCGTTTCCTCT
>MEVD01000003.1:12392-128804 GCA_001772865.1 candidate division WWE3 bacterium RIFCSPHIGHO2_02_FULL_38_14
TGAAAAATGATCCGGTAATATCCGGGACATTCAGTTTGGAAACAGCTAATGCACTAAGTATTCAAATCAGGGCGGGAGCACTGCCAGTGCCGGTTGAAGTGCTGGAGCAGAAAACCGTAGGCGCTACTTTGGGGAATGAATCGGTTAATAAAAGTTTTATTGCCGGAGGAGTGGGCTTGTGGCTGGTGTTTATGTTTTTGGTTTTTATGTACAAAAGGCTTGGTATATTGGCAGGAATGGCGTTGCTGATTTATGCTTTGGCAACATTGGCGATATTCAAACTTATTCCTGTGGTTCTGACATTGCCGGGTATTGCCGGATTTGTGCTTTCTATAGGAATGGCAACCGATGCAAATATTTTGGTATTTGAAAGAATTAAAGAGGAGATTTTCTGGGGGAGGCCGAAAAATCTGGCTATAAAACTGGGTTTTGACCGAGCATGGAATTCCATTAAAGATTCAAATATTTCATCACTTTTAACTTCGGCTGTTTTATTTTATTTCGGAAGCGGTCCGGTAAGAGGATTTGCTCTTACTTTGTCTATCGGAATATTAGTTTCACTATTCAGCTCTATTTTTGTTGTAAAAACATTTATTGAAGTTTTCAGATTCGGTAATCAAAATAGTCCCGTAGCAGAAGTAAATTTAAAATGGGACCCGAAGCAGTTATTAAAATTAGTTAAAAAGGGAACCGGAAAATGAATATTATTAAATTTACAAAATTTTATTTAATACTTTCACTGCTGGTCCTTGTTCCGGGATTAATTTCTTTGGCGGTCAACGGGTTGAATCTGGCGATTGATTTCACAGGGGGTTCGATTTTCATGTATAAGTTTCCGTCCGGAATTGAAAATAAAGAAGAAACGGAAACATCTTTTAGGGAAATATTTTCATTAAAAGATATTGTTGTAGAAAATATAACTTTTGAAGATGATACAGTTGTATTAAAAACCGGACCTACTGATACTTATCAAAATACCGACATAAATAAAGAAATAGAGGGCAACTTTGAAGGAGTTACACAACAGTCTTATGAAACCATCGGTCCTTCGGTAGGCAGAGAGACAGCAAAGAACTCGTTTATAGCGGTAGCAATGGCTTCAGTAGGAATACTTTTATATATTGCCTTTGCATTTAGAAATGTTCCTAAACCTTATTCAAGTTTCAGGTTCGGTGTGTGTGCAGTTATTGCAATGCTGCACGACGCATTTGTTGTTTTGGGGGTCTTCTCAATATTGGGATTTTTACTCAAAGTTGAAATAGACTCTCTTTTTATTACTGCTATGCTAACTGTTCTTGGTTTTTCAGTACACGATACTATAGTTGTGTTTGACAGAATCAGGGAAAACCTGCATAAACTTCCTAAAACCTGGCAGTTTTCGGAAATCGTAAATTATTCTCTGGTGGAAACTTTAAACAGATCTTTGGCAACCTCATTGACTGTAATAATAACATTGACATCACTTCTTATTTTAGGAGGCGAAACTATTAAGTATTTTGTTTTGGCTTTACTTATTGGAATTGTTTCCGGAACATACTCGTCTATTTTTAATGCCTCGCCTCTGCTGGTTCTTTGGGAACAATTTAATATAAAAAGAAGCGGAAAGAACATTTGATGCTTTTGAAAAAATGGAACCTGCTCAAAAATTATGACGGCTCTGTTCCCGTTGCCAAACAATTGCTGGAAAACCGGGGGATAACCGGTGAAAGCGCGGTAGAAAAATTTCTTAATCCTCCTAAATCATTAGATTTAATTCAATTGCTCGATGATGACTTTAAAGTGTCTCTGGAAAGTTCTAAAAATATAATTCTCAAATCCATAAGCGAAAACGAGCCGATAATAGTTTACGGCGATTATGATGCCGACGGCGTTTGTGCAACGGCAATTTTATATAAGACAATTACCGGAAAAATGAAATATGAAAACTGCTATTACTTTATACCTAACAGATTTGAGCACGGTTACGGTCTTTCCAATAAATCTATAGACCAGGCAATTGAAAAATCGGGCGGTCTCAACAATGACAGTCATGGAGTTTCTGACGGCCGCGTCAAAAACAACAAAAAAATCCTATTTATTACAGTAGACAGCGGCATAACCGCAGTAAATGAAACAGATTATATTAAATCATTAGGCTGCTCAATAATAATTACGGACCACCATCAAAAGCCCGAAATTCTACCTAAAGCCGATAATATTTTGTGGAACGATAAACTGGTTGGGTCCGGGATAGCTTTTGTTCTGGCTTGTTATTTGGGATTTTTTGACGAACATTTATTGTCATTGTCGGCAATTGCCACAGTTACTGATCTGCAGCCTGTATTGGGCTTGAACAGGTCAATTGTTAAAGACGGTTTGGAAGTTTTAAATAATAATCCTCCGGTAGGTATTAAAACTTTGCTTAAACTCTCCGGAAAAAATATTACGGAAATAACAACCTATGACCTTGGGTGGATAATCGGCCCGAGGCTTAACTCTTCCGGAAGAATCGTAGACGCGGAAGATTCACTAAAATTATTGTTATCGAATTCTGAAGAAGAAGCTCAAACCTATGCATTAAAATTAAACAGCGTCAACTCCGAGCGTCAGGATAAAACTATTGAAATGTATGAAGTAGCTTCAATTTATGAAACATCTAAAGCTCCAAAACTTATTCTTTCAAGCAGCGAGGATTACCATGAAGGAATTATCGGGCTTGTTGCTGCCAAACTGGTTCAAAAGTATTACAGGCCTTCTATTGTTGTAAGTTTGGGAGAGGAATACGGAAAAGGTTCTGTGAGGTCTATTCCGGGAGTGGATATTATTTCGGCTCTAAGAAAATACAGCCATATGTTTGTCAGTTTGGGTGGACACCCGATGGCGGCGGGATTTACTATACTTCGGTCAAAACTTGAGGAAGCTCATTCTCTTCTTTTAGCCGAAATGGAAAAGTTAATTACGGAAGAACTTTTGACTCCTGCTATTGATATAGATTTAAAGATTCCACTTACTAAGGTTAATCCGGAATTTGTTAGAGAAGTAAATTTACTAAAACCATTCGGTATGGGAAATCCTGAGCCGCTGTTTTTAAGCGAAAATGCCGGGATAGCTAATATGAATATAGTCGGCAAAGACCGCCAGCATTTGTCATTTAGATTTTTCAGCGGATCAAATTATTATAAGGGTATATTTTTCGGCGGTGCAGAATATGCCAATTCACTTAATATAGGTGACAGGGTTGATGTTGTTTATTCCGTAAAAGAATCCGAATTTAACGGATCTAAGTATATTGAACTTATAATTAAAGATTTAAAGAAGAGTCTGGATATTAACCGATAAATGAATACTTGATTAGTAAGTAATTATTTGAGAGAATCACAATATTTTAAAAATATGAAACAACTAACTAGAACAATGTCTATAGAAACTTTAAAAAAGGTGGGAGAAATAGTTTTGCTTCAAGGATGGGTGGATGTTAAAAGAGACCACGGAAAAATAACCTTTATAGATTTGCGCGACAGGACCGGCAGAGTTCAGTGCGTAGGAGTGGATAAAATGTCCGATCTGGTGGAGGAATCCGTAATTGAACTTTCCGGCGTGGTTAAAAGCCGGCCGGAGAAAATGGTAAATCCGGATATGGAAACCGGAACCGTTGAAATTGAAGTGCAGGATTACAAAGTTCTCAGCAAAGTAAATGAGCTGCCGATACCGGTAAACGGAGACGGTTATGAAATAAGCGAAGAAAAGCGATTAAAATACAGATATTTGGATCTGAGACGCGAAAGAATGTCTAAAATAATTAAACTTCGCTCCGCATATGCTAAAGAAATAAGAAATATTTTATATGAAAAAGAATTTACCGAAGTCGAAACTCCTATGCTCACGAAGTCCACAAAAGAAGGAGCAAGAGATTTTATAGTTCCGTCCAGGCATAATCCCGGAAAGTTTTATGCCCTTCCTCAAAGTCCCCAGCAGTATAAGCAGCTATTAATGACCGCAGGAGTAGAGAAGTATTTTCAATTTGCCCGGGCGATCAGGGATGAAGATTTAAGAGCCGACAGAGGGTATGAACATACTCAGGTAGATTTGGAAATGAGTTTTGTTTCCAGAGAAGATGTTATGGCGGTTGTGGAAGAAATAGTTAAAAGAGCTGTTAAAGCCGTGGGGGGAAAACTTCAAAAAGAAGAATTTCCGGTGTTTGATTATAAAGAAGCTATGGAAAAGTTCGGAGCCGATAAGTTTGATTTGAGAACAGAAAAGGAAAAAGATGAAGGTGTATTGGCGTTTGCCTGGGTAATAAATTTTCCGTTTTTTAAAAAAGTTGATGTTTCGGATGCGGCAGAAGTAGCAGACAGCAAAAGCGGATGGACTTTTACCCATAACCCGTTCAGCAATCCTATAGAATCTCATATGAAATGGCATTTGAAAGGGGAAAATGTAGATCAAATTCTTACAACACAATATGATTTGGTATGCAATGGTTATGAAGCCGGTGGCGGAAGCATTAGAGCCCATTTACCCGAAGTTGTGAAAGCCACGTTTAGAATTATGGGGTACAGCGATGAGGAAATTAAAGCCAATGTTGGTCATATGCTGGAGGCATTTGAATTGGGAACACCTCCGCACGGTGGTATAGCTTTAGGTTTGGACAGGCATGTAATGATTTTGGCCGGAGAAAAATCCTTAAAAGAGGCAATTGCGTTTCCCATGACTTCTACCGGTAGGACTTCAGTAATGGACGCTCCGGGTGATGTGGATCCGGAATTATTAAAAGAGCTGCATATTTCCGTTAAAAAATAACGTTTTAATATCGCAAAATATAAATATGACAGTACTTGAAAAAATATTGAAACTTTTTAACGATAACAGAATTGAATTTGAAAGAATTGATCACGAACCTGTTTATACTAGTGAAGACGCGGCGAAAATAAGAGATACCGTACTTTCTATGGGCGCTAAAGCATTAATACTTTATGCCGATAATAATTCTATATTGGCTGTAGTTCCCGGAGATAAAAAACTGGATTTCAACAAATTTAAAAAAAATTTTGTGGTTAAAGACTTAAGAATGGCATCAAAAGATGAAGTATATAATTTAACCGGACTTGAAGTCGGGTCTATTCCTCCTGTAGGAAAGTCAATTAATCTGAAGTCTTATTTTTCCGATGACTTTAAATTCAAAGATACGGTGGCTTTTAATGCAGGAATGCATACAGTTTCAATAAAAATGAAAGTCGAAGATCTTCTGAAATTAGAAAATCCTGTAATAGGGGACTTTTCCAAATGAAACAATTGCATTAGAATCGTTAAGTTATATGGAAATGGCAGTAAATCAAAAAATCAAACTGTTTATTATAAAATTTTTTATTAATTTAATTTGGATACTGGATTATATTACCAGCTTCCCGTCGAAAATTTACTCCGGAGCAGCAGTAACGGCGGCATTAATGATATTGGTTTCATTCTATATTCCCGGTACCCCCACAAATATAAAACTGACTTGGGTTTCTAAAAAATATTCTTATATATCAGATTATTTTTATGAAAGCGTCAATTATCAAAATAAACATAATTATCCTCAGGTTTTAGGTGTCAAGACCACAAAAATCGATTATCCTTATCTGGCTTCTTCTATTGAAATGCCTGCTATAAGCGCAAAATCGGCGATTATAATAGATAAAAACAGCGGAAAAACATTATTTGAACTAAATAAAAATCTGCATTTAGCCCCCGCATCCACTACCAAGCTTATGACGGCTCTGGTGTCGCTTGATTTGTATAACCTGGAAGATTATTTGATTATTCCATATTTGTGTACATTGAGCGATAGTCAAAAAATAGGATTTTCCGTAGATTCAAAAGTCAGAGTAAGAGATTTGCTGATCGGTTTGCTGGTAGGTTCGGGAGGAGATTCTGCGTGCGCGCTATCAACCGGAAAAGTTACCGCCAATGAATTTTTGAATTTAATGAATAAAAAAGCTAAAGATCTGGGAATGGATAATACTCAGTTCACTAATCCGGTAGGATTAGACGGAGCGCATTTTTCCACTGCTGAAGATTTATACAAGCTTGCGCAATATGCCACTGAAAGCGAAGTTATAAAAAATATTGTAAAGCTGAAAAATATAGATATTCCCGTTTTAAATTCCGACGGGATAAATTCAAGTATTTCGGTTGTGAGCACAAATAAATTATTGTGGGATATCAAGGGAAGTGTGGGAATTAAAACCGGGAAAACAGAAGCGGCGGGAGAAGTGCTTATTTATGAATACAAAAACGACAAGCTGGATAAAGACCTTATAATAATAGTTATGGGGAGCCAGGATAGATTTTTAGATACACAGAATCTGCTTTTCTGGACATTGAATTCTTATAAGTGGGAAAAAGACGCATAAGAATTATTGGTTGGATTCTGTAAGGTTTGGCGCGCTCTGCTTAATCCAGCTGCCGATAACTGCAGGATAATAAATCGTAATTTCCCCTCCGGCAGACCCTGCTGCCGAGTAGTTTCCTTCAAATACATAAATAGGCTGTAAAAACTTCTGGAACTTGGGGGTTTCATAATATGCAAGATAGATATCATTTATCAAAACCCTGTCAACTTTTACAGGTTTGTAATCCTGGAAGGCATTTGATTCTCTGGAAGTCACATTAGCTATTACTCCAGATCCTTTGCTAACTGCAGCCCATACGTCTTCCACCGGCGAAATCGGATATGTAGCGTTTGATTGCGTGTCTATATCCCAATAAGTGTATTCCAATAATGGATTATTTATAAAAGTCTCCGTAGTGCTGCTGATATAAACTCTTATAAGTCCTCTTTTCGGATCGGGTCCGAGAATAGGTATATCCTTAACCTGTCTATAAAAATCCACAGAAGCGAGTTGAGCTTCTTTTATTACTTCGGTAGGTATTATTGCGTTGCCTGAAAATTTTCCCATAACCACATTCGGCTGAGAATTTGCGTATAATGGATCTTCAAGCCTGTGAACACTGTTTAAAACACCTTTCGCTCTTCTTATAGCTTCTTCCTGGGCTAGTCGTCCAGCTACTATCTTGTCTTGTTTTCCAATTAACTGCGTAAACATTTTAAGTTCCCTGGTGTCTATATTTATAGTCAGCGCCGATCCAGAAATAATATTTCTCCAGGAATAAATGTTTCCTTTAAGATCCGTTGTCAGGTCGCTGTCGGTAAAACCTAATGATTCCGCGTCGGCTTTTGCGTCTTTGCCCGCCTGATATGAAAATTTAGCTGGTTTGAATCTGTATACTGTCATGTTGTTCGGAAGATCCGAAGGTAGCCTGCCGGTTTTAGTATTCAGCACGTATGTTGGATTAGAGGTTTGCAATGCTTTTTGGGTGAATTCCAAAGGATCGAGCAAACCGTAGACAGGATTAGAGGTGTCTTTTGGCGGATTTAGTAATCTTACTATATTTCTTAACTGAGGATAAAACAATAAGGTAATTAAATAGTAGACAACAGCGAATAATATTAACAACTTTATGCTTCTTCTAAACTTTAATGATGTTGTTGTTAAACTCATACATGTAAATATTAACATTATGATAGAATTCAGTCATGCCGCAAGTTAGAACAAGAATGGCTCCAAGTCCTACGGGTGAATATCATATCGGAGGTATGAGGACTCTATTATATAATTACGCTTTTGCCAGAAAAAACAACGGAAAATTTATTTTAAGAATAGAGGATACGGATAGGGAAAGACATGTTGAAGGAGCAGCCGAAAGGTTGGTGCGGGTTATTAAAGATTACGGGTTAAATTGGGATGAAGGCCCTGAAGTAGGAGGACCGTTTGAACCTTATATTCAGTCACAGCGTCTGGATATTTATAAAAAACATGCCTTGGATCTGATAAATAAAGGACATGCCTACTATTGTTTTTGCACTGAAGAGAGACTGGAGAAAATGAGAGAAGAACAAAGAAAAACAGGACTTCCCACTACTAAATATGACAGACAGTGTTTAAATTTGGAAAAAGACGATGTGGAAAAAAGACTGAATAACGGGGAGCCGCACGTTATAAGATTAAAAGTGCCGGAAAACGAGGAAATAATAGTAAAGGACTTAATTTTGGGGGAGATAAAATTTAACTCCCAGGATATTGATGATCAAGTTTTGTTAAAGTCCGACGGCTTTCCGACTTATCATTTGGCTGTGGTAGTTGATGACCGTCTGATGGAAATTTCTCATGTGCTTAGAGGTTTGGAATGGCTTCCCTCTACTCCCAAGCATATTCTTTTATATAAATATTTCGGGTGGGAATTGCCTGTTTATGGGCATTTGCCTTTGTTAAAGGAAGTAGGGGAGAATAAAAAATTGTCCAAGAGAATGGGCTCAGTATCGGCGCAAGGTTTTTTGGAAGATGGCTACCTGCCGGAAGCACTGCTTAATTTTTTAATGTTTCTGGGCTGGAATCCCGGAACAGAAAAAGAAATATATTCAATTGAAGAATTCATACAGGACTTTTCTCTGGAAAAAGTGCAGATTTCGGATATGGCTTCATTTGATAGGATGAAACTAAAGTGGTACAACTCATATTATATTAGAAATCTTTCGGAGGATGATTTTTATAACAGGTTAACTGAGTGGTCTGAAAAATACAATTATGATTTTAAAGTTAATGATTATATCCGGAAATATACAAAAGAGTATTTTTTAAAGGTATTAAAGCTTATTCACGAAAGACTGCAGGTTTTTAGTGATATTAAAGAACTTACTTCATATTTTTTTAAAGATCCTGTTGTAAATAAGGATATGCTTTTGGAAAAATCCAAAGATCGGGAGGCGGCTAAAGACATATTGAATTCTTATATAAATCTATACAGTGAAATCATTGAATCCGACTGGAATAAAGAAAACCTTGATAAAAGATCTCACGAAGTTCTTTTGCTAAAAGGATTTAAAACTAAAGAAGCGTTTATGACTTTAAGGATTGCTCTTACCGGAATGGAGGCAACGCCGCCATTGTTTGATGTTTTAGGATTAATGAAAAAAGAAATCGTTCTGAAAAGACTGGAAGATGCTTTGAGTTTGGTTTCGTGATGTTAAGGTGTTAGAAGCAATTTCTATTAAATATAGAAACTCATAATTGCCAAACTCATTTACATTGCTACAATATAGGTATAGAGGCTGTATTAAATATTTTGGATAAGGTCGCAGGTGACGTGCGAGCAAGGAGGTTAAATGACGCTTACAAAAGATCCGAAAAATGCAAAAGAAGTATCAGTTGATATTGAAAGAAGAAATAAAGAAATAGCTTTAAAATCGGCGCTCGAGCAGATTGATAAATCTTACGGTAAGGGGTCAATTATGAAGCTTGGAGATAAAAGCACCGAAAAAAGCATTTCGGTAATTCCTACCGGTTCTATTGCATTAGATATAGCGCTGGGTGTAGGAGGCGTTCCCAGAGGTAGGATTGTAGAAATTTACGGTCAGGAATCTTCGGGTAAAACCACCTTGGCTCAACACATTATAGCCGAAGCGCAAAAGCTTGGCGGGACAGCAGCTTTAATTGACGCGGAAAATGCCTTTGACCCTATTTACGCTGCCAGGTCCGGCGTTAAAGTCGAAGACTTGCTGGTATCTCAGCCTGATACAGGGGAGCAGGCGCTGGATATTGCCGAAACTTTGATTAGGTCAAATGCTGTAGATGTTATTGTTATAGACTCGGTGGCGGCATTGGTACCGCGGGCGGAAATAGAAGGAGAAATGGGTGATAGTTTCGTAGCTTTGCAGGCAAGGCTGATGAGCCAAGCATTGCGCAAGATCACAGGTGCTGTCAACAGGTCTCATTGCACGGTTATATTTACAAACCAATTGAGGTCTAAAATAGGAGTTATGTTCGGCAACCCGGAAACCACAACCGGAGGAAAAGCTTTAAAATATTATGCCTCCGTAAGGTTGGAAGTCAGACGGGTAGAATCACTTAAAGAAGGAGATACCGTAACGGGAATTAGAGTAAATGCCAAAGTAGTAAAAAACAAAGTTGCGCCTCCCTTCAGGTCTGCGGAATTCGATATTATGTTTAGTGAAGGAATCAGCAAAGAGGGAAATTTAATTGATGTGGGAGTTGAACTAGGTTTAATCAAGAAAAGCGGTTCATGGTTTGAATACAACGGGGAAAAATTAGGACAAGGAAGAGAAGCTGTAAGGGGATTTTTAAGGTCGAATTTAAAAGTGCGCGACGAAATTGAGAAAAAAATACGTGCAATAGTGCAGGAAAAAGCAAGTGTTCCGCTAAGGCTGGGAGCCGAAGAATCCAAAGAAGCCTCTTCTGATGATAGAGAATAAAAAACTGAATTTTAAAATTCTCGATAAAGTTGTCAACTTTTTATCTTACCGGTTAAGGAGCAGTAAAGAAATATCCGACAGACTTGAGATTTATTTATCTAAGGAAAAAATTACCGAAGAAGAAAAAGCGGCAATCAAATCGTGGGTAATTGCAGAACTTCAAACTCTGGGCATGATAAATGACTATAATTTTGCTTCAACCTTTGTGGAAGAAAAATCCCATTCCAGGAAACCTTTAAGCAGATTTGCCGTTCAAAACTATTTATACCGGCGGGGGATTTCCAAAGAAATAATCAAAGAGGTTCTCATAGACTATACAAAAACCTATGAGTTGGCTTCAGCAATGGTCATAGCTGAAAAAAAACTGGGTAGTATGAAAAAAGGTTTGGACAAAATGACTGTAAAAAGAAAGCTGATTTCCTATCTTATCGGAAAAGGGTTTTCTCCTGAGTCTGTTTATACCGTTGTTGACACAAAATTCAAAGTAAAATAGAATTCACATAGAAATTCATTTTTAGGATACTGACCGATTATTGTTTATAAGAGGTTTTTTATGACTACTAAAGAAAAAACGCCTAATCGATTTATATTGATCATTAAGAGCCTTATAGGGCGCGTTTATAGTTCCGCAGACTTTTCTTCAACCTTATTAATCGGTAAAGCTTCCTAAAAATCGACATTGTATTTGATTAGAATATTTAGGAGGTAATATGCCGGATATTTTCGTTATTATAATTGCAATATTATTATCCCTCGCAACTGGCGGTATTGTTATATATTTGATTGTTCAAAAAAGAATTGGTAGTTCTGTTCAAAGTCAACCGTCCCAGGTTAATCAACTTAATCAACAAGCTGCCGATCAGCCAAAAATTTACGATGTTTCACAGGACCCCGCAGTATTGGAAGCTAAAAGCAGGGCAAAAGAAATAATTCTAGAGGCCAAAGATTCTGCTTTAAAAATAAAAACCGAAGCCGAAAGCAGTATCCGAAGCTTGAGAGAACAGGATGCTTCGCTTGAAAAAGATATGCTTATTAGAAAGTCTCAGCTTGAAACTAGAGAAAAAGAAATTGAATCTAAGCTTAGGACTTTGAAACAGGCAAAAGAAGCTATAGACAGGAAGCAGGAAGAAGTGGACAGCATGTACAAAAACCAGAAAGAGCAGCTTGAGAAGGTAGCTTCTCTTACGCGTGATGAAGCGAGAAAACTTCTCCTTGATAAGTTTGAAAAGGAAATTATTGAAGAAAAAGGAAAGAGAATAAGAGAAATTGAAGAAGAAATTAAAAAGACGTCGGAAGAAAAAGCAAAAGAAATTTTAATAGAAGCCATGAGATACGGCGCGACGGATTATGTGGTTGAATATACTACTTCAAAAGTTAAACTTCCGGATGAAGATATTAAAGGCAGAATAATCGGAAAAGAAGGAAGAAATATTACAACCTTCGAAGAGTTAACCGGTGTGGAGCTTGATTTGGATTCTTCTCCGGGAGAAGTGATAGTATCTTCATTTGACCCTGTCCGAAGAGAAATAGCTAAAATAGCATTAGAACGATTAATAGCTGACGGAAGGATTCAGCCCGCCAAAATAGAGGAAATAGTGGACAAAACAAGAAATGAAGTTGACCACATTATGTATAAAGAAGGAGATAACTTATGCCACAGGGTGGGGGTTTACAATCTTCCAAAAGATATTATTCAAATGCTAGGGAGATTCAAATATAGATTTTCATACGGTCAGAATTTAATAGAACATACTTTAGAGGAGACCAGAATAGGTGTTGCGATTGCACATGAGTTAAAAGCCGATGTAGAAACAGTAAAACTTGGGTGTTTACTTCACGATATAGGAAAAGTTGTATCTGATGAAGAAGGAACGCATATTCAGCTTGGAGTTGATCTGCTTAAAAAATACAACATTTCGCAAAAGGTTATTGACTGTGTTGCGGAGCACCATGAAGATAAACCGTTCAGCTCGGTGGAATCGGCTGTAGTAGGTTTAGCCGACCATGTAAGCGGTGCCAGGCCGGGGGCGCGATCTGAGGATTACGAATCATATGTAAAAAGGCTTAAAGATTTGGAGGAAGCAGCCTATTCATTTGACGGAGTAGAAAAAGTATATGCTATTTCAGCCGGACGGGAAGTAAGAGTTTTTGTTAAACCTCAAATTGTGGATGATGCCTCAACAGCATTACTCGCCCGCGAAATAGCCAAAAAAATAGAACTTGAACAAACTTATCCTGGCGTGGTAAAAGTTGTTGTAATCAGAGAGACCCGGGTCTCGGAGACGGCAAAGTAATAGTGTGGAAAACAAATTCAGTTAAAAAAATTCACTTAAATTTACGGGTTGCCAAATTTAAGCGTAGTTGATAGGATAGGAAGGCACATTGATTATGTATTATTTTCTTGCCCTGTTATTATTCACAATTTTATTTATTGTTTTTGTGAAATTATTGAGTTCAGTTGTTAAAGGATGTATTAGCGCGCTGGCCCTGGCTTTATTGGTTATTTTTATCTTGATCTTAATCAGATCAACTAAAGGTCCTGTAACATTGTTTGACAAAATTGAAATAGACAATTTTAGAATTAATAGATTGGAGGAGTTATGAGAGTTTTGTTTGTAGGTGATGTTGTAGCTTCTCCCGGCAGAAAAGCCGTAGTAAAACTCGTCCCCGATATAATAAGGGAAAAAAATATAGATTATGTTATTGCAAACGCTGAAAATGTTTCGCACGGTAGAGGTGTAACTCAAGATGATTTAGCGGAAATGCAGGAAGCAGGTGTAAATTACTTTACCAGCGGCGACCATCTTTTTTGGCAGAGAGGCACGGAAAATATTATTGATACACTGCCTATTATAAGACCGGCGAATTATCCCAAAAGAGTTCCCGGAACCGGACACAAACTTTTAACTGTAGGAAATAAAGGCACTCTTTTACTTATAAACCTTATCGGAAGAACATTTTTAAATGAAAGACTCGACGACCCTTTTACCAAAGCGGATGAAATATTAAGCCAATATGAATCCAGCAATCCGGATTATATTATTGTGGACTTTCACGCAGAATCTTCGAGTGAGAAACACGCTTTGGGATTTTATTTAGACGGAAGAGTTAATGCAGTTGTGGGATCTCATACCCATGTGCCCACATGTGACGCCAGAGTTTTTCCAAATGGCACATTATATGTTTCGGATATTGGCATGACAGGGAACATTGATTCGGTTTTGGGAGTTAAAAAAGAAATAATTTTGGAATTATATTTAACGGGACTAAACCAGCGGTTTGAGTGGGAATATAGTGGCAGAAATGCTTTCAGGAGCGTAATATTAGATTTGAATCAAAGCAAAATTGAGAGGCTGGATTTAGAAATTTGAAAAAGTTAAATTTGAAAGGAGGTGTTTTATAATGACCAAGCAAGATTTAGTAAATAAGCTGGCTGATATGGCTGGAATGACGAAAGTTGATGCCGCAAAAGCACTCGATACACTTTCTGATGTTGTAACCGCAGCTCTTAAGAAAGGCGAAAAAGTCACATGGACCGGATTTGGTACATTTGAAGTAAGATCGAGAGCAGCAAGAATGGGAAGAAACCCGCAGACCGGTGCACCAATGCACATAGCTGCCAGCAAAACACCTGCTTTCAAAGCCGGTAAGAGCTTAAAAGACTCAGTCAGATAATCTGACAGATTTTTATAGGATGTCCTGCTCGAAGGGAATTTGTTACTGCAGATACAATTTCCCCAAGAGTTCTACGTAGAAAAAAAGAAAGGCCCCGTCAAAAGCGGGGTCTTTTGTTTTATTTTCATATGATGCTTTAGTTTTTAAGGCATTTTTGTTAATATAGCTGCATGTTTACGCAGCTGTCTTCAATTCCTGACCTGGCGGATCAGGAAAAAAAGCTTATAGATTACTGGAATAGTTTAAATATAGTAGAGCTTTTAAAAAGTGAACGTAAAGATATGCCTGAAAAAGTTTATTATGACGGGCCTATAACCGCCAATAATATGCCTCATTATGGGCATGTAATAACTTGGACTATGAAAGATATAGTTCCAAGGTATTGGAGTATGAAAGGTTATTTTGTATCAAGAAATATGGGTTGGGATTGTCAAGGAATTCCGGTAGAGTATGAAGTTGAAAAAGAGCTTGGTTTTAAAGAAAAAAAAGATATAGAAAAATATGGTGTGGAGAAATTCAATCAACTATGCAAACAGTCGGTATTTAAATACAGGGATTCAATTTTTAATTATGAAACGCGTGTAGGTCGCTGGTTTGATGACAAAGATGTGTATTACACAATGGATAAGAACTTTATAGAAAGTATGTGGTGGTCTCTTAGTGAATTGTATAAAAAAGGATTGTTGTATGAAGGATATAAAGTAGTTGCATATTCAACCAGAGCGGGATCCACATTGTCTACACATGAAGTGAATGATGGCGGTTATAAAGACATTGAAGATCCTTATGTTACAGTGAAATTTCAGGTACTTGATAATCCAAAGCTAGGTGATAATACTGTATTAACTGAAAATACTTATTTTCTTGCATGGACTACTACCCCCTGGACTATACCGGGCAATTTATTACTAGCAGTGGGTAAAAATATAGATTATGTTTTAGTCGAATCAAAAAAAAATCAATATATTTTAGCAAAAGAGATGTTAGAAGATGTTTTTAAAGACAGAGATTACAATGTTATTTTGGATACTATTAAAGGCAGAGATTTGGAGAATTTAAAATACAAGCCTCCATTTAATTATTTTGAACATAAAAGAGAAGAAGGATGTTTTGTAGTTGTTGTTGCATCTCATGCTAACACAGATGAAGGTACAGGTATTGTCCATCTTGCGCCATATGGAGCAGAGGATTTTGAAGTGTTTCAGATCAGGAATATAGAGATATTTGATTATCTTGACGATTCAGCTAACTTTACGGAAATGATTCCGGAGTATGCTGGCCAGTTTTATAAGCAGGCTAATGAAAAACTAATCAGCGATCTGCAAAAAAAAGAAAAGCTTTTTGATTCCGGCAAACTAGTTCATAGAATGCCGATGTGCTGGAGAACCGACACACCTTTAATTTATAAACCTATAAAAAGCTGGTATATAGCAGTGACCAAAATAAAAGAGAAAATGCTTGAGGAAAATCAAAAGGTTAATTGGCTTCCGGAACATTTGAAAGACGGTAATTCCGGCATATGGATTTCTAACGTCAGATACTGGGCTTTAAGCAGAAAAAGATATTGGGGTACTCCGCTACCTGTTTGGATAAATGATAAGACCGGAGAAAAAGTTGTTATTGGTTCGTTTGCAGAACTAAAAGAAAAATCGGGTGTGGAAATAGAAGATCCTCACAAACCCTATGTAGACGGAATAACATGGGAAGACACAGTTAATGGCGGTGTATACAGGAGAATTCCGGATGTAATAGATGTCTGGTACGATTCCGGTTCAGTACCCTTTGCAAAACTGCATTATCCTTTCGAAAACGAGGAAAGATTTAAGCAAACAATTCCTGCAGAATATATTTCGGAAGGACTCGATCAGGTAAGATTATGGTTTTATGTTATGCATGTATTAGGTGTTGCTTTGTTTGATATGGTTCCTTATCAAAATGTTGTCACAACAGGAATAATGCTTTCAAAAGACGGCGAAAAACTGAGCAAGCGTAAAAAGAATTTTCCTCCGATGGATTATGTTTTAGATACTTATGGAGCGGATGTCTTGAGATTGTTTATTTTAACCTCACCAATAGTTCAAGGTGAAAGTGCACGTTTTTACGAGGAAGCTTTAGTAGATATTAAGAGAGAATTCTTTTTGCCGTTATGGAATTCCATGAAATATTTTTTTACTTATGCTGAAGCTAATAATTTTTCACCTACACTTAATAAACCGGAGCCCGCACATTTATTGGATAAATGGATATTACTTAGATTATCTGAGACGCAAAATAAATTTAATGAGAATATGGATAGATATTACATAATGGATGCGTCCAGAGTACTTTCCCCATTTGTGACCGACTTATCTACATGGTATGTGAGGAGATCAAGAGACCGAATTAAAGGAGGAGACGAGGAGTCTATTTTAACTCTTTATTATGTTTTGTCGGAATTTTGTAAATTAATTGCCCCAATGACACCTTTTATGGCTGACACAATGTTTGAACTATTGAAATTGCGTGAATTAACAGGTAAACAGTCTGTTCATTTATGTTTATTGCCGGAACAGGCCGTATTAAACACTAATGATGATTCTTTGTTAATGAACATGAAAAACACCAGGAATATAGTGTCGTTGGCTCTATCAATTCGTATGAGTGAAGGTATAAAAGTTAGACAACCTCTTTCCAATTTGTATATTGAAATGAAAAATGAAGAAAATAAAAAATACTATGAAGATTTAATAAAAGAAGAAGTGAATGTTAAGGAAATCAAAGAATTAGCAGATGTCGAAAAAAGCCAACTGAAAGCTGCAGAGAATTCCGATTTTGTAGTTTATCTTGATACTACGATTACCAAAGAGCTGGAGCTAGAAGGCAGATCTAGAGAGTTTATAAGAAGTGTTCAGGATTTAAGAAAGTCGAAAGGTATTAACATTAGTGAGTTAGTAGATATTGAATATGTTAATAGTGAAGAATTGAAGGAATTGTTAACTGTGTACGGTGACCATATAAAGAAAAAAGCCGGAGTAAAAGAATTTATAGCAGGTTCGGAATTAAAAATTACAGGCTGATAATAGCAACCTTCTATTACAAGTGCTAATATATCCGTATGCCGACAACAAAAGATTACTACGAAATACTTGGTGTATCCAAAAACGCCACCGATGATCAAATTAAACAAGCATACCGTAGATTAGCCAGAGAGCACCATCCTGATGTTGTTAAAGACGGAGATAAATCCTCAGCTGAAGCCAGATTTAAAGAAATCAATGAAGCTTATCAGGTATTAAGTGACTCTCAAAAAAGAAAGATGTATGACCAGTTCGGGCAAGCAGGATTCGGAGGAGGTCAGAACGGACAGGGGGGTTTCAGCGGTTTTGGAGGATTCGGAAGCCAGCAGGGTCAGTGGGGTCCGTTTACCTATTCTTATACTACTTCCGGAAGTCCCGGATCAGGCGCCGGAGCTTCTCCTTTTGAAGATTTTGATCCTTTTGATGTGTTCGAGCAGTTTTTCGGGTTTAGAGGATTTGGCGGCTCGGGTGCCGGAAGAGCGCCAAAAAGAGGCAAGAATCTTTACTACGAAATGGAAATTAGCTTTGGCGATGCTGTAAGAGGTATTGAAAAAGAGATAAGAGTTGAAAGCGGCAGTCTTAAAATAAAAATCCCGGCGGGTGTAAATAACGGAACTGAAATCAAATACCCGGGAAAAGGTATGGCAGGGCCGAATAATGCTCCTTCCGGCGATTTGTTTCTGACTATAAAAGTATCCACTCCTAAAGAATTTCAGAGATTCGGAGAAAATCTTGCAATATCAATAGAGATAGATTTCATTCAGGCGATTCTTGGAGATACGGTGGAAGTTCCTGTTGTAGATTCTGAACAAAGGTTCGGTGTGGGTAAAGCGGAGTTAAAAATACCTGCAGGAACAAAACCGGGGTCGCAGATCAGAATGAAAGGAAAAGGCATGCCAAGAATAAGAGACGGAGGCCGTGGAGATGTAGTTGTTCAGATTTTGGTTGGCATACCGAGTAAATTAAACAGGAGGCAGAGGGAACTTTTAGAAGAATTTAAGAAGTCGTAATGATTTATCTTGTATTGTTGACCACGCCCCCCACTTGTGGTAATTTAAAGCTGTATTTTAAGGTATTTGTTTGACAGAGGTGGGGCGATCCCGCCTTTTTAGTTAGAAGAATAAGGTTTAATTATGCCAATTACAGAATTCAGCGCGGCATTAAAGCAGGTTGCAACGGAAAGAGGAATCTCCGAAGACAGCGTTTTGGAGTCTATACGAGCCGCTTTAGTATCTGCCTACAGAAAAGACTATAGTGACGTGGAGCCTGAAGAAATAGAAGTGGAACTAGATCCTTCTACCGGTGAAGCCAAAATATTAAGGGAGGGTAAAGATGTAACTCCTTCGGGTTTCGGCCGGATAGCCGCCCAAACGGCAAAACAAGTTATTCTGCAGAAAATCAGAGAAACTGAGAAAAACGTTATATTAAACGAGTTCAGGAATAAAGTTGGAACTATAGTAAACGGCCACGTTTTTAGGATGGAAAGCGGGGTCGTTATTTTGGATCTCGGAAAGGCTCACGGTGTTTTACCGCAGTCTGAGCAAGTACAATCCGAAACGTACAGGCTGAATCAGCGGTTAAAAGTTTTAATAAAAGATATTAGAGAAACAACACGCGGCACAGAAATTATAGTAAGCCGGGCAGATCCGGAGTTTGTGAAAAAGCTTTTTGAGCAGGAGGTGCCTGAAATTGCATCAGGAACAGTAGTGATAAAAGCTATAGCCAGAGAAGCCGGTTCGCGTACAAAAATGGCAGTTTATTCAAACGACGAGAAAATTGACCCGGTAGGAAGCTGCGTCGGCCAAAAAGGTGTGAGAGTGCAGTCTATAATATCTGAAATTTTCGGAGAAAAAATCGACATCGTCCCGTTTTCCACCAGCACGGAAAAGTTTGTAGCTGCCAGCCTTTCTCCTGCTAAAGTTACAGAAGTTGAGCTTGATAATGAAAATAGAAGAGCCGTGGTATCAGTTCCGGAAGATCAGCAAAGTCTGGCAATAGGCAAAGAAGGGCAAAACGCAAGACTTGCAAATAAGCTTACAAAGTGGAAAATTGATATAAAGGGTGCGTCAAATATCTTTTATCCTGAAACCAGTACCGAAAAAGAAGATAAAAATGTTGTAAGGGGAGTTTGGGATGAGGATATAAAGGAAAAAAGCGCTGAAGCGGAGGCGAAGGCGGAAGCAAAGGCTGAGGCTAAAAGAGCCGAGGCTGAAGCGGAAAAATCCGAAAAAGACGTGAAGGATAGTCAAGATACACAGGAAGAAGACAAGAAAACCGGTGAAACAGGTCAAAGCTTGGGGCAGGACCAAGAGCCAAACAAATAAAACCATGAATCCGGAGACTTTATTAAAAATGAATACGATGAGATTTGTAAAATTATGTCTGAAACTAAAGTTAGTACAAATGAAGACTTCATTAGGCCGCCTGTGGTTACGGTTATGGGTCATGTTGATCACGGGAAAACGAGCATTCTTGATGCTATCAGACATACAAATGTCCAAAGTAAGGAATATGGTGGTATAACTCAGCACATCGGTGCATATCAAATAGTTCATAACTTACATAAAATTACATTTATAGATACTCCCGGGCATGCGGCCTTTATGAAAATGAGAGCCAGGGGAGGAAGAGCTGCTGATATTGTAGTTTTAGTAGTAGCTGCAGATGAAGGAGTTAAACCTCAGACCAAGGAAGCAATTTATCACGCCAGAGCTGCAAACACAAGCATAATTGTTGCATTAAATAAAATTGATCTGCCTGGAGCCGATCCCCAAAAGGTTAAACAAGAACTGGCTCAGGAAAATATTTTAGTTGAAGACTGGGGCGGAGATATTTTATGCATTGAGGTATCTGCCAAGTCGGGAAAAAATCTTGATAAACTTTTAGATGCCATATTGGCGGTAGCCGAAATCTCCAATTTAAAAGCAAATCCAACCGGAGAGTTGGAGGCGGTAATTATTGAATCAAAACTTGATAGAAAACGCGGAACAGTAGTTTCTTGTATTGTTAAAAATGGAACATTAAAAGTGGGAGACAAGGTAGTTGCCAGCGGTTATGAAGCTGTGGTCAGGTCTTTAATGGATGATAAAGGAATTATTTTGAAAGAAGCCCCACCATCCACTCCTGTTGAAGTATTAGGTTTTAAAGAAACTCCTAATGTTGGTGATCTGCTTGTAGAAAAAGGCAGCGAGCTTGAACAGCTGGCGGTTGACGAATCAAGAGTAGAGATTGTGGGAAAAAACACAAAGAAAATGGTTGGCATTATAATCAGAGCCGATTCTCAGGGAACACTTGAAGCCGTAAAAGAAAGCCTGGCAAACTTAGTCACATCCTCCGTCGGTCAGTCCTATTCGTTAAAGTTTTTACGGTGCTCAACTGGAGATATAACAGACTCCGATGTAATGCTTGCGAGCAGCGCTAACGGAGTTATTGTAGGGTTTAGCGTAAAGCTTTCTTCCGAAATTGAAGATTTTGCGGAAGAATTTAAAGTTCAGGTTAAAACTTATAAGACTATTTATGAACTTATAGATGACACTAAAGATCTTCTGGAAGGAACGGCTACCGAAGCTGAAGCCAAAATAAAAGGCCGGGCGCGGGTAATAAAAATATTTAAACTCTCTTCGGGGGATCTGATAGCCGGTAGCAAAGTTATTGCAGGAGCTTTAAAAGTAGAAAGCAGAATTTCAATTTATGATAAAGATCCCAACGATTTGACAAAAGAGGATATACCCTTGTACACAGGGATAATCAGAAAGCTTAAAAAGGGTAAAGATGAGGTAAAAATGGTAGGAAAAGACAATGAATGCGGAGTGCTTTTAAAGCCTCAATATAACGAAATAGCAGAAGGCATGTGGATAGAATCCCGTTAATTTCAACCCCATATTTGATTCTATAGGTCTTATATAGTAAAATAACTTGATAAATAATATTCTGCCCATTTTCCTGTCTATAACAACTAAAAACTAATATGCCGGATGAATCTTTTGATAAAAAGCAAATACTTACTCTTATTAAGGGTGCTAAGCACATTGGAATTGTGCCGTCTAAGATGTCGCTCGCAGACTCACTAAGCGCAGCTGCCGGACTATATTTTATGATTCTGGAAGAACTAGATAAAGAAGAGCTGAGAAAAGAAGAAAGGAAAACAGTTAGTTTGGTGTTTGACGAGGAAATTCCCGAAAGTTGTACTAATGTGCTTAACAAATTAGATGTAACTTCAAAGATTTCCGAAAGAGAACTTCAGGTAACTATTGATTACGCAGGGTCGGGCGCCGACGCTTTTAGGTGGACAAACGACAAGCAGTTGTTAACTGTGTTTTTGGGCCCGGTAGAAAAAGATTTTGACCGAAACCGTATTAAAAGCGCTGTTTTAGGATTTGATTTTGATATTGTTTTCACTATAGGTATGCAGGGATTTGATGATATTGAGCAAATGTATGCGACGATTAATAAAGAAGTCAAAAGATCGAGGATAGTTAATTTGGATAATACAAGTTTGAATACCAGATTCGGATTTGTAAACATTGTTGACACCTCAGCAGATACGCTAAGTCTGTTGGTTTTGCAGAAGGCAGTTGAATGGGGGCTTAAACCCAACACTAAGTCGGCAAAGGCGTTGTTAAACGGAATAACCTCTCTACCCGTTGCTAAGTAATTTCAGTTTTGGTAATATTATCAAGGTTTATGACTTTAGTTAAGGAAAAAAAAGTACAAATTATAAAATCTCACAGAATGCATGAATCCGACACGGGATCCCCCGAAGTTCAGATAGCACTTCTCTCGGAACAGATTGTCAAACTTACTGATCATCTGAAAGGTCATAAAAAAGACAACCATTCCAGAAGGGGTTTGCTTCAGATGGTTAATAAAAGAAGAAGGCTTATATCTTATTTAAAGAAAAAAGATGAAGACAGATATTCGTCGCTTCTTGAGAAGCTTGATTTGTCCAAGTAATTAATTAATTTTAAGGATTGGGTGCTTATCTACGGATTAGGGTATGATATATTTCACATTTGCCTTGGCAAGTATGAAATATTCCGTGTCTTAGTCCATTAGATATAAGTCCCCCCGGAAAGTAAAAAAAATGAATAAATATGTAAATACTGCCTCTTCCAAATTTTTTAGAAAGGAAGCCTGTATATGAAAAATATTGTAAAAAAAGAGTTAGATTTTTTCAGCAAGAAACTGGAGCTTGAAACAGGACAGTTGGCCTTTCAATCAAATATGGCTGTAAAAGCTACTTATGGAGATACTGTAATTTTAGTTACAGCAGTAGCAAATAAACCTTCTGTAGAAACCGATTTTTTTCCTTTAACAGTTAACTATGAAGAAAAACTGTATGCCAGCGGATTTATTAAGTCTTCCAGATTTATCAAAAGAGACGGCAGAGCTACAGACGAGGCGGTAGTATCGAGAAGAATGATAGATCACGCGATCAGGCCGCTTTTTCCAAAGGACTATAAAGATGAAGTTCAGGTAATAGTTACAATACTATCGTTGGACAGTACTTCGAATCCTGAGTTTCTGGCAATGCTTGGTGTGTCGGCTTGTTTGACAGCATCGGATATTCCTTTCCACGGGCTTATGAGTTCTTTGGAGGTGGGATATATTGACGGGAATTACATTGCAAACCCTAATTATGATATGGTTGAGCATTCGCTGATAGATATGATGGTTTCCTTTTCAGGTGAAGATAAAAAATTTCTGGCAGTAGAGGCTGAGGTAAAAGTTCAGCCTGAAGAAATAGTGCTCGGTGCCATAGAATTTGCCTTCAATAATGTAGATCCCTTAATTAAACTTGTTGATGAATTCGCAAAAGAAGTAAATCCGGAAGGCAAAAAATACGAGTATGAGTCAAAAGCGCTGAGTCCCGAAATTTTAGATGATGTAAGCGGTGCAGCTAAAGGCAAATTAGTAGAAATGCTAGGGATGGGTTTTGACAAAACAAAGCTAAGGGATTCTCTTGATGAGCTTAAAACCGGTGTATTAACACAGTTTGAAGGGAAGTATAAAAAAGTAGATATTTTAAGCGCGTTGGAGGAAGTGGAAAAGCATTCAGTACAACATTTAATTTTGGACGAAGGTAAAAGACCCGATGGCAGAGGGGTGAAAGATATCAGACAAATTTCAGGTTCTGTTGCTGTTCTTCCCCGCACGCACGGCAGCGCATTATTTACCAGGGGCGTGACACAGGTTTTGACCGTTACAACGCTAGGATCTCCTTCTCAGGAGTTGTTTATTCAGGATATGTACGGTGAAAAAACCAAGAGATTTATCCACTATTACAACTTTCCTCCGTTTTCGTCTGGGGAAACCGGAAAAATCGGATCTCCCGGCTCCAGAGAAATCGGACACGGACTGCTGGCTGAAAGGGCTTTAAGAGCTGTTATTCCTTCTCAGAAAGAATTTCCGTATATGATAATTCTGGTATCCGAAACATTATCTTCCAGCGGTTCCAGCTCTATGGCTTCAGCGTGTGCTTCGGCTATGGCTTTAATGGATGCCGGTGTTCCTATTAAAGAAATGGTAGGAGGTGTTGGAGTCGGACTTATTGTAAATGATGACATGAGCAAGGTTAAAATAATGACGGATCTTGCCTATATGGAAGATGCTTTTGGATTTTTGGATTTTAAAATGACCGGAACCCGCACGGGTGTAACAGCAATGCAGGCAGATATGAAGCTGCCCGGAATTCCTATGAGTCTTCTTCCGAAAATAATTGAGCAGTCAAAAGAAGGAAGAATGCAGGTTTTGGACGAAATGGAAAAAGTCATAAGCGCTCCGAGAGATCAGGTTTCGCAGTATGCTCCAAAAACAGTGGTTGTAAAAATAGATACCGATAAAATCGGAGTGGTAATAGGCGCAGGCGGGAGAACCATAAAAGATATTCAGGATAAAACTGAAACGGTGCTGACTATAGAGCAAGATGGAAGTGTGGTTATAACTTCTGCTACCGAGGAAAACGCCCATAAAGCTGCGGAGATGGTTATAGGTCTTGTTAAGGATGTAAAACCCGGAGAAGTTTATGAAGGTACAGTGAGCGATGTAGTTGATTTTGGCGCATTCGTGGAAATTCTGCCGAACAAAGACGGACTGCTGCATATAAGTGAAATCAGCAACGAATATGTAAATGATGTAAGCGACTTTTTAAAAGTCGGAGACAAAGTTAAAGTTAAAGTTCTTGCTGTTGAAAACGGAAAAATCAGCCTTTCTAAAAAAGCTTTGGAAAGTAATGACTATGACAGCTCGCCAAGGCCAACCGATCACAGAACCGGAGGAGGCAGAGACAGAGATGGCCGCGGTAGGGACAGGGACGGCAGAGATAGGGACCGGGGTAGGGACAGAAGCGGCGGAAAACTTTTCGGCGGCGACAGAAGAAGACGCTGATACTTGTAACAAGTTGAAGTTCAGGTTTTAATATAATTAATGTCTGTAAGACTCTGTCCAAAATGTCAACATGAATTAAAAAGCTACGATCATTTCTTTTGTAGCAACTGCGGTGAAACTCTTCCCGAAAATGTTTCCGATCCGAACGTGCCGATAAAAACTTTGGTATCTTATTATACTTTTGAGGAATCTAAATCACCCAAAACGGTAAAAGTTTTAAAGCATTTTGTATCCGGTGTGAAAGCCAAAGAAAACAGAAAATACATAGTTATAGCTTTATTACTGATTTTTGCCGGGGTTATAAGTGAAAGACTTTACGGCGTGATAATGAACAATTCCGAAATAGTACTTACTCCCAAAAAAACGGTTGAGATCCCGCCGTCTCCCTCTATAGAAATCATTAACACTCCTTTGAGTCTACAAAAGGGTCCGTTTTTAAATAATGATTTTGCTAAATTAGTGCCTTCGGATATTTCGATTTATTTGGAGTTTAATGACCTTTCTTTTTTAGAGTTTGTTACGGAAAATGATTTAGGTATTAAAGATAAGTCAGCAGGTAAAGCAGCATTATTTAAGACGAATAAAGATTTGGATAACGGATGGGGTGCAATAATAGAATTAAAGCAGGAAAGTATTGTGGAGGTAGCTGCGGAATTGGATCAATTTAAAGAAAAAGGGCTGAAAGCCGGGATTTCGGATAAATATCTACTGGTTTCGGCTTCGGAAAATATTTACGAGAATATGCTGAGAGCTAAAGACAGCCTTATACTTAATCTCGTTCGTAATCCCTTTTATTCTCAGACAAAAGCTAAAGCAGTTCCGGAAGGAAAAATATTAATTTTGAAAATGTCTCAGGTCAACGATGCCGCATTAGAAGAAGTGCTTAAGTTTAATTATTTTGGCAGCGGAGAGAATTTGAGCAATATTTCTCAGCTTATGGAACGGATTTTGAATTCCAGATACAATGAATTGGTAATTAATTAGTTTTTATTAATATTTTATGCCTGATAAAAATCTTAAACCGTTAGACAAACAAACTACCGAAGAATATATATTTAAAGAACTTACCGCGTTGTCGGAAAAAGTAAACAATACTTTGGGAATGCCTGAAGATTTACGCGAAAGGCTGGATCAAATGCTTAACAGGCTTAACAGAATGGCGAAACTTGGCCATTACGCCGCGGAATTTGATACTCTTTCAAGATATATTGATGTAGTAAGCATGATTCCCTGGGATAAAAAATCTGAGGATATACTGGATTTAGAGGCAACTAAAAAAGTGTTGGATAAGAATCACTTCGGATTGGAAGATGTTAAAGAAAGGATGCTTGAATATTTGGCCACAATGATTCTGATAAAAAGCAGAGGAGGAGACGCAATCGCTAAATCTCCTGTACTTCTTTTCGTAGGATTGCAAGGTATAGGAAAAACTACTTTGGCGATGTCCATTGCGGAAGCACTTGGTAAAAAGTTTATTAGGATTGCTCTTGGTGCTATCGGGTCTACTCTAGAATTGAGGGGTAGAAGCAAAGTTTTTCCCGAAGCAGAGCCCGGTCAGATTATTAAAGCTTTGATGAGAACCGGAGTTATGAATCCGGTTATACTGCTTGATGAATTAGAGAAATCCAGCGGAGAACACGGGTTGAGATCTGATGTTATGGCTACTCTGCTTGAAATTTTAGATCCGAACCAAAGCAATGAGTTCAGAGATCATTATATTGATTTTCCAGTTAATCTCTCACAGGTGCTATTTATTTGTTCGGCTAACAATACGGGAAATATTTCTACCGCATTGATGGACAGAATGGAAGTAATAAAAATGCCTTCTTACACGGATGCAGAAAAAGCAGTTATAGCCAGAGATTACCTGCTTCCGAAAATTATTGAAAAATCCGGACTCCGGGAAGGAGAGCTAGTGATTGACCCGAATTTATGGCCGGGAATTGTAAGGCCGTTCGGTTTCGATTCCGGAATCAGAAGTTTAGGCAGGACTTTAGATAGTATTTGCAGAAAAGTGGCTAAAGAAATTGTTGAAGGTAAAACCAAACAAGTTTATTTAACCGCGGAGAACCTGAAATATTATCTTCCAAAGTAACTTAGTCCAAAAAAAAATGTCTGATAAAAAAACTCTGTTAGAGGAAATAGAAAAAAATATCAAAATATGCCAAAAATGCAGGTTGTGCAAATTTGCCAAAAATGCAGTTCCTGGTGAAGGTAATATAAATACGGATATTGCTTTTATTGGAGAAGCTCCTGGTGAAGTAGAAGATGCTACCGGCAGGCCGTTCGTTGGAAGAGCCGGAAAATTACTTGAAAGTTTGTTGGGTGGTATAGGATATAAAAGATCCGATGTCTGGATTGGGAATATAATTAAACACCGGCCCCCCGAAAACAGAGACCCTTTTCCCGATGAAATCGAAGCCTGCCAGCCTTACCTGACTTTGCAGCTTAAGTTATTGGCGCCGAAATTAATAGTGACTCTGGGAAGGTTTTCCATGAATCATTTTTATAAGGAAGGAAAAATTTCACGCGATCACGGCAGCTTATTTATGTCACATGGATATAATATCTTTCCCGTTTATCATCCTGCGGCTGCTCTTAGAAATCCTGAAATGTCCATTGCGCTTAAAAAGGATTTTGTGAAGATTCCGGAAGTTTTAGGTAAAATAAAGGACGGAACCGCTTTCAAAAACGACAACGAAATTAAAACAGATAATAAAAATTTGCAGCCTAAAGGACAGCTGGGATTAAATTTTTAAATGCAATTTGCAAATACGAAAAAAGAGAATATTAATATTTCCAAACCCCCTCTAAAAATTATAACTTTGAGCGGAACTGAAAGCGTTACCAGGAATATGACTCTGTACGAATGCGGGGAGGATATCATTGCGGTCGACTGCGGAGTAGGTTTTCCGGATAGTGAAATGTACGGAGTAGACGTTGTTATTCCCGACATGACTTATTTATACGAAAATGCCCATAGAGTAAGAGGATTGTTTATTACTCACGGTCATGAGGATCACATAGGTTCAATTCCATATTTGTTGAGGGAATTAAACATTCCGATTTATGCGAACAAACTGGTGCAGGGATTTATTAAAGAGAAGCTCAGCGATAAGTTTTTTAAAGATATTTTCGAAAAAACAAAGTTTGTATTGATTTCGCCTGAATCTGAAGAAGTGACAGTAGGCTGTTTTAAAATATCAGCCTTTAGAGTAAATCATTCTGTTCCTTCATCAATGGGATTTGCCATAAGAACTCCCCAAGGGACAGTTATACATATGGCGGATTATAAAATTGACTGGACGCCGGTTCTTGATAAACCGATAGATTTGGCAACAATCGCAAAACTCGGTGATTCAGGTGTTTTGTGTTTATTGTCAGACTGCCTAGGAGCTACAACCGAAGGCTTTTCGAAGACTGAAAGAAGCATGGACAACACATTCAGCGATTTATTTGAGCAAGGAGAAGGAAGGCAAGTGTTAATTACAACTATATCTTCCAATATTTCAAGAATGTACCAGATTATTGATTCGGCGCTCAAGCACCAAAGAAAAGTAGTTTTAGCCGGAAGATCAATTCACCAAAGCGTGTCTGTAGCAAAGCAGCTGGGATATCTGCCGTTTGACGAAGATGTTTATGTAAACGAATCCGGTTCGTCAGATTTCGCTCAGAAAGATTTAGTATATATAATTGCGGGCTGTTACGGTCAGCAGGGATCCGCATTGGACAGACTAAGCAGAAGTGAAAATGAAAATATTAGTTTGGAGGATAATGCCATGGTAGTATTTTCTGCCGATCCGAACCCTCCGGGTGTGGCCGAAGCAGTTGAAAGAATGATGGATAATTTGACTCTGGCGGGTGCTGAAGTAATTTACAGTAAAATTCAGGAGAATTTGCATGTATCCGGCCACGGAACCCGCGGAGATTTAATCACCGTTGCGGCAATTGCAAAACCTAAATACTTTATTCCCATAGGCGGTACGGTAACTAAAATGAGAGCCTACAGAAACTTGGTCGGCACACTTGGAGTTCAAAAAGGGCAGGTATTTGAATTACTGGAAGGTGAAAGTGTTGTATTTGAGAACGGTAGGGCTAAAAAAGGTGGCAAGCTGGAACTGAAGCCGGTTTTTGTTGACGGTTCGGGGGTTGGCGATATAGGGCCGGTTGTCATGAAAGACAGAGAACAGCTTTCTTCCGACGGGGTATTCGTAGTAGTGATTCCCACAAACAAAGAAGGAAATAAAGTTGTAGGCAGCGTTGATGTAATTACCAGAGGATTTGTATATGTGAAAGAATCTAAAGCATTAATGGGCAAATCCAGAGATGTTGTGAATAAAGTATTGGATAAATATAAAGATAATATTGACGATTGGGGAAATGTGAAAAGAAAAATTGAAAGAGAAACCGCTCGCTTCTTGTTTAAAGAAACCGGGAGGAAACCGCTGATAATTGTTCATTCCATCACCATTTAACCTAAATGCGTAGGGGAGTCATTCTGTGTTATTATAGCCTTAATGCCTAGAGGTCGAAAAAAGAAATTTAAGCTACATTTCAATATTAAACCTGAAACTTTAAAGTCGATATTAGCCGTATCTCTTATATTATTTGCAGTTTTGGGTTTGATTTCATTTGTTGCTACGGATTATCCATTAAACGGCAGAATTAACGGCATGTTAAAAGGCCTTTTCGGTATGGCATCTCTGCTCTTTCCTTTTGTTATCTTTGATATGGCGCTTTTTTTAATAGAATCCATTAAATGGAAAATAAAAGAGCCGAGAATTTTTGTCGGTATGTTGTTAGCAATAATATTTTTGGCCGGATTTTTACACATTTTTTACGGTGTGGAAAAAGGATCGGAAGACGCCAAAGATGGGGCCGGAGGAGGAATTGTGGGGTATATGGTCGCAAAGGTTTTAGTCGGAACTATAAGCAAGTTCGGCGCAATTGTCGCATTATTGGCAGGTTTTGCGATTTCGGCATTTTTGGTATTTGACGTTTCGCTTAACCAGATAATGGAAAAAGCTTCAAAATATAAAGATGCAGCCACAGCTTTAAAAGTAAGAAGGAATGAAGGAAAAACAGATAATAATGTTCAGATCACTTCCGGGGCTGATTCGATTACATCGAATCAGAACGAGAACGGCGAGATGCCATTTGTTGATGATGTAGAACCGGTAAAACCTTCTTTTGAAATCGTTCCTTCAATGTCCGAGCCGCAAGATAAAAATGCAAGTTTTCCGGACTCAGTAACTTTATCCGGCACTCCATTGATAAATCCGCATCTGCCTTATGCTAATAAAGTATGGGAAACTCCACCTCTGGATTTATTGGTTGAGCCAAGCAATGCTGTTCCGGACAGTGGAGACACAAAAGAACGCGCCAAAAAAATAAAAGATACTTTGAAATCTTTTGGAATAAACGTTGAAGTTGCTGACATTCAGGCCGGTCCTACTGTAACTCAGTATGCATTGGAACCTGAATCCGGTACAAAAATTTCAAGAATTGCCAGTCTTCAATATGAAATTGCGATGGCGCTTTCATCATCTACCGGTTCCGTAAGAATTGAAGCACCTATACCGGGAAAATCCCAGATCGGTATAGAAGTGCCTAATAGTATGCGCGCAACTGTAAGCTTTAAATCTCTGTATACTTCTGATCCGATGAAAGTTATTAAGTCCAAGCTGGGAGTAGTTCTGGGAAAGGATGTAGGAGGAACAACGAGAGTTTATGATATCGGCAGAATGCCTCATCTTCTTGTAGCAGGCGCAACCGGATCTGGAAAATCGGTTTTTCTGCATTCTTTGATATTTTCAATGCTCTACAGAGCTAGTCCGCATGAAGTTAAATTTATATTAATGGACCCTAAACGAACCGAATTGGTTCATTATAACGAAATACCTCATTTATTAACCCCGGTGATCACAGAAGTTGAAAAGGCTCCGTCCGCTTTTAAATGGGCGGTTGAGGAAATGAACAAAAGGTATAAGCTGTTTGAAAGCGCCAAAGTCAGAAATATTGAAGGATATAATGAAAAGTCAGGGTTTCAGGCGCTGCCTTACATTGTAATTATGGTGGACGAACTGGCGGAAATAATGATCGTAGATCCGGCGGCAGTTGAAAAGAGCATTATTAGAATAGCCCAGCTTGCTAGGGCGACCGGGATACATTTGGTTTTAGCAGTACAAAGACCGTCTACAAATATCATTACAGGTCTGATAAAAGCGAATATTACTTGCAGAGTAGCCTTTAATGTGGCCAGCCAGATAGATTCCAGAGTTATTATAGACCAGCCGGGAGCGGAAAAATTGTTAGGAAAAGGAGACATGCTTTTTGTTCCACCCGATGCAAAACCGGTTAGATTGCAGGGCTCTTTTATAACAGACAGAGAAATAAACAATTTAGTCAACTACCTTAAAGCCCAGGGGATGCCTCCCGAATATAAACAGGAAATATTTGACATGCATGAAAAAGTTAACAAAAGAGTTGCCGCGGGAGGCGGGGAAGTAGATGAACATTTTGAAGAGGCTAAGGAAATAGTTCTGTCTACAGGAAAAGCGTCAGCATCATTACTACAAAGAAGGCTGGCGGTAGGTTATGCCAGAGCCGCCAGAATTATTGATGAACTTGAGCAGAAGGGAATTATCGGGCCTGCAAGCGGAAGCAAACCAAGGGAAATTCTGGTTCCCAAAAATAAAACTGATGAATTTACTGAAGAAGTCGATACTATTGAAGGAGATGAGTATGTATCTTAATAATTAAGTAAGAGTAGACATCCCATTAAAATCGTTTAGAATCAATTGCAAAGTATGACCAAGTCCATAGGTAAATTATTAGTGTCTCAAAGGGAAAAAAAGAAACTTACCGTTGAAGATATATATAAATTTATAAAAATTCATCCGAAATATTTATTTGCACTGGAAAATGACGATTACTCTGTATTTAAAGGCAAAGTGCACGCAAAAGGATTTTTAAAAGTGTATTCCGAATTTCTTGATTTGAATTTGGATGAAGTGTTGGCATTATGGAGAAGAGAATATGAAGGCGGTTTCGAAGCTGCAGAAGAAGAGAAAAAAGTAAGATTGAAAAACCTGGAAACCTATTCGTTTGTATTAACTCCCCAGATAATTTTAACTGCCCTTGGAGTCTTGTTTTGTATTCTGTTTTTCAGCTATTTATTTTATCAGTATAAAAACTATACTGACGCACCCAAACTGGATATTTACTATCCTCAGAATAACCTGCTTTTGGAGCAAGATGTTTTGGACGTGACCGGTAGAACGGATATTGACTCAGAAGTTTTTATAAATAACCAAAAAATAATCCTAAACCCTGACGGAAGTTTTGCCACTTCTATAAAATTGAAAGAGGGTATTAATAGCTTAAAAATTACCGCTGTGAATAAATTATCCAAAAAGACCGAATTGATCAGAACGGTGATCTATCGCCCAAGTAAAATTAATTTGGAAAAAACCGAAGAAACTTCTGAAGCAACCGAATCCACAAAATCGAACGAAATGTGATATTCTATCTGCATGTCGAGAAAAAACCGAAACCAGGAAAAAAAGCTTAGAAGAGAGCTGGAAATATTAAGAGCTGAACTTAGGAGTAGGAATAATGGTGATCAAGAGGTCGTTCAATCTCCGAATATTACCGATCTTACGAATTCAATTCCGTCTCAAAGTAGCAACAAAAAAAATTCTTTTAATTTTGATTTATCCGTCGGAACTATAAAAAAAGATCTTTTAAAAACCATTTTCTTTGCTGTTTTTGCTCTTTTTGTGATTGTAGCTCTTAAAATGAGGGGTATTTAGCGACTTTTATTGACCTAATCTGACTTCCGCGTCAATAAATTCCTCGATTCCGCCGTCTAATACATATTCCGGATTAGTGCTTTCAATATCGGTTCTTAAATCTTTTACGAGTTTGTAAGGATGAAGAATGTAGTTTCTGATCTGATTACCCCAGCCGGGTGTTCTATAATCACCCTTTAATTTTCTTTTTTCCTCGTCAATTTTTTGCATTTCCAACGCGTAAAGTTTTGATCTGAGTACCTGCATAGCCTTTTCCCTGTTTCTGCCCTGGTATCTTTCTGTTTGATTTTCAACCACAATGCCTGTGGGAAGGTGTTTTATTCTGACAGCGGTAGAAACTTTATTTACATTCTGTCCTCCGTGCCCTCCCGATCTAAATGCTTCAAATTCAATTTCTTCCGGTTTAATTTCTATTTCCACATCATCTTCTATTACAGGTATAACTTCAACTAGTGCAAAAGAGGTCTGCCTTAAATCATTAGCATTAAAAGGGGATTGTCTTACCAGCCTATGTACTCCGGATTCATTTTTAAGAAACCCGTATGCAAACTTGCCTTTAATCTCAATTGTAACTGTTTTAATTCCCGCTTCCTCACCCGGAGTGCTGTTTATTAATTCTGTTTCCCATCTGTTTTTTTCTGCATATCTCATGTACATTCGCAGGAGCATCTCCGTCCAATCCATCGCTTCGGTGCCTCCCTGGCCTGCGTGAATTGAAAGAAGAGCATTGTTCTTGTCATGTTTTCCCGATAAAAAGGTTTTGAACTCGAGTTTTTTGATTACATTCTCAAATTCGCTTTCGTTGCCCTCCTCTGCAATGAGTTCAAGCATATCATAGTCTTCAACATCTTTCTGAAGGGAAGCAAGGTCCTGAGAAACCTTTTGCCCTTCTTCCCAGTCTTTCCATAATGACTCGTCATTAAGCCTTGTTTTTAATCCGGCGATTTTCTCTCTTTTTTCATCGATATATAAGGTTTTTTTCAGCTCGTGGAGCCTTTTTTCAAGCTCTTCGTTCATAACTAGGGAATTATAACGTTTATTTGTTGTGGTGGCGATCTTTACTGTTCAAATACTTCCAGACCCAAAGAAACTCTATCACCCATTTTTAATACTTTAGCAATCATTTTCTCAGCCAAATAAGATTCTACTGTGTCTTCGATAACTCTGGCTAAAGGTCTGGCTCCCCATTGCGGGTTGTAGCCTCTTCTTATTAATTCGTTAATTAATTCCGGTTTAAAGAAAACGCTTATTCCTTTATCCTCTGCCGTTTTCTTAATTCTGTTAAGCTGCAGAAGGGTGATTTTTTGGAGTGAATCCATATTAAGAGGCCTGAATACTATAATCCCGTTGAATCTGTTTAAAAATTCAGGAGCGAATTTTTCCCTTACCTCGCCCATAGCTACTTCCTGCATTTCCTCAAATGCCCCGTCTCTGTTTGCTATTTCCTGAATAGCTTTAGTACCTACATTACTTGTGGAGATAATTATTGTGTTTGTAAAGTCTATTACTCTGCCTGTTGAATCTGTAATTCTGCCGTCGTCCAACACCTGCAGAAACAACAGCAGAATATTCGGGTGAGCTTTTTCTATTTCATCCAGTAGCACTAAAGCAAATGGAGCGGATCTGACTGCCTCGGTCAAAATGCCTTTTGACCTGCCGTCCGGAGTTCCGATCAGTCTGTTAATGCTTTCCAGCTGCTGGTATTCACTCATATCTACTCTGATCATTGTTTTTTCATTTCCGAAATAGGTACTGGCTAATGCCTTAGCAGTTTCGGTTTTTCCTACTCCCGTAGTTCCCACAAATAAAAAGCTGGCAATCGGTTTGTTTTCATTTCTGATTCCTACTCTGGCCCTTTTTAACGCTTTGCCTATTTGATTTATTGCCTGATCCTGCCCTATCACTCTCTGTTTCATTTCATTTTCTATATTTAAAAGTTTTTCGGATTCATCCTCGGAAATAGCAGTTACAGGCACGTGAGTCATTTCCGAAACTTCTCTCGCAGCATCTTCGGCAGTTAAATATTTTGTTGTTTTAACAACTGATACTACTGTTCTATTTAAAATATCTATTCCTTTGTCGGGGAATACCCTGTCATGCATAAGTTTGTCCGACAGATCTATAATCTTTTTTAGTGCCGGCATGGTAATTGTGATATCATAGGTTTTTTCCAAATCTCTTCCGACATTTTTTAAAACTTCCATGGTTTCTTCTTTGGAAGCCGGAGGTATCTCTACAATGTTAAACAGCCTTGAAAATGCACCGTTCGGTTCTATATATTTTCTGTAATTTTCTATATTTGTAGCGCCTATAAATTGGATTCTTCCCGAAGATAAGTGCGGCTCTAAAATGGAGAAGGCGCTCGAAAGTTCCGCGTTCTGCTCTCCGCTGCTTGCTACAAGATTATGAATTTCATCTATGAATAAAATTATATCCCCTGATTTTTCAGCCTCGTCCATGATTTTTTTAAATCTCAAAGCCAGGTCTCCGGGTGTTCTTGTTCCGGCTATCAATGCTCCTGATTCAAGGCTGACAATTCTTTTGAATTTTAAAGAACCGAATTCAGTTCCTTTAATTACTTTGTAGGCGATATTTCTTACCACCGACGTTTTTCCGCTTCCGGGATCGCCTATTATTAAAACGTTTACTTTGGACCCGCTCAATATTTCCGCGATTTTCCGGATTTCTTTTTCGTGGATTATATAATTGTCCGACCTAATATATCGGGCTTTTTTTGTAAAATCTTCCGAGACCGAATTAAGTTCCGGAGTTACGCGGCCGGTTAATCCTTTACCGATACCACCCATGTGAGGCATAGCATAGTCATCCTGCCAAAAATGTTTCTTAGAAGTGTCTTCTCTTGGCCTTACAATCCAGTCTACTGTTGATTCTATGTTTTGCAGTGTAGAACCATATATTGAAAGAATCTGGTCTATTTTTGATATATTTGCCAGTAAAGCATAAAACAAGTGTTCGTTTTCAACATACCGACATTTATATTTAACAGAAAGTCTGTGAGCGGCAGCAGCTATTTCAAAGAAGTTAACCTGTGGTGCACCGGAGAGTTTATGCAAAAAATCGGTATTTTTAATTTCAATTTTTTTAAATAGAAAAGCAATCTGCGGGTCAGAAAAAAACTGAGATAGATACTCTAATCCCCGGTCGGACAAAAGTTCAAAATGTGATTTAGTTTTAGGTCTGAAAGATTTTAATACTTCTTTTCCGCTCACATCGGACGATTTATTTTTAGGGATTTCGGAATTATGAGCTTCCCATATTACAAATATTAAAAAGACCAACGGAATAATTAATAATTTGATTTTAATAATTAAATAAAACGGAAGCGTCCACCAGGCAAACGGAGCGATGAAAGAAATTATCAGAATAAATCCTACAAGAACCATGCCAAACAACACCTCAAGTATTCTTACGAAAAATCCGATTAGCCTGCCTACTCTGGTGTAGTCACCGTACAGAGGAGTAAAAAACAACCGCAAATTCAGAGTAAATGAAATCTCATTATTTATTAGTAATGCAAATCTTTTTAGTACAGTATGGATTTTTTTCGGTGCTCTTAAAAGCCACCAAAGATCAAAATCTAATACGTCTACAGGCAGTTTGTACATAATAAGAGAATATCAGAAATAATTGATCTAAGGTAGTTCCGCATCCGCCAGTTAGGATGTGGCGGATGCGTATTTTACTACAAGCTAAGTGAATTGAATTCAAAATCAAATAAACCTGATTTTCCTTGTTTAGTATCTGTAACTGACGGGGTGGAAAATGTGAGTAAAAATCCGCTTGTCTGCGCGCTATCCATCTGTCCCATGTCTATTCCGTCATTTTTCCATCTGAGTATAGTTTTAGGAGCGCCGAAAGAAGCTCCTTTTTCTTCAGAGTCGTATAATCCGTTATAGTTTGAATCGTTCCATTCGAATACTTCCACATAAATAATGTCCCTTAAATTATCAGGATCATTTGCGGTTGTATAGTTTGCCCTGCTGGATAAATTAATTCTGGTTGTGCCGCTGTTGAATATTTTTATAGGGTACTCGTATTTCCAACCTTCCGAAATATTGTCAAATAAAGGTCCCGGCAGCTCATCAGTTAAGTTTGAAGTATCCGGTCCGATAGACAAATCCTGAAGCAGTTTTATTACTGCGCTGCCTATAGTAAATGTTGATCCGATGTATTTGTTTTTGTAAGTGAAAGCAGCCAAAACTATTCCCAGTGAGATTACACTTAACAAAACAATGCACACATAAATATAAAATATTTTCTTCATGTTCTCACCTCCTTTCAAATAAATTTAATGATTTTAAACTTACCCAATTGGTGTCGGTTACAATTAAATGGTCAATTAAGGAAATGCCTATGTTAGTTCCGGCTTTATAAATTTTCTCGGTAATTTTTATATCACCTTCGCTGGGGTTCGGGTCTCCCGATGGATGGTTATGGACTAAAATAATAGAAACAGCGTTTTTTTCCAGAGCTGATTTGAAGATTTCTCTTGGGTGTACCAAAGTTTCGTTTACCGTTCCGATAGAAATAAGGTCAATTGATATTAGCCTGTTCCTTGAATCTAAAGATAATAGGTATAAGTGTTCCTTTTCTTTATTGAAGAAGAACTTTTTTACCGATTCATAAACGTCCTTAGGCTTGTTGATATTGATTTTGGATAATTCTTTTTCGGTGAATATTCTTTTGGATATTTCGCACACAGCCTTAATGCTCGCAGCCTTTGCTAATCCGACATTTTTAAATGAGATTAATTTGTTGTAGTCAGTTCTGTACAGTCCTTTAAATCCCCTCAGGTCGCTGAGGATTTTTGATGACAGTTCAAACACCGACTCGTTTTTTCCTCCCGCGCCTAAGATGATGGACAATAACTCTATATCTGAAAGCGATTCGGCACCGAGTGCGGCAAGCCTTTCCCGCGGCAGATCATTCCGATTGACGGTTTTTAATAAAGAATTAATCATTTTTATTAAACTACTATCCAAAGGTATTCAATACAATGCACGTTAATCTATTTAAACGAGAAATATAAAATAAGTTGGTGCAGTTTAATAAATAATTAAAATGAATAATATAAATAAAAAAATTAAAAAATTGAGAGAAAGCAAAAACCTCTCCCAGGAAAGGTTCGGTAGAAAATTAGGGCTGTCGGGAAAGACTATTTCTTCTTACGAA
The DNA here is from genome assembly GCA_001772865.1 of candidate division WWE3 bacterium RIFCSPHIGHO2_02_FULL_38_14. Classification (GTDB taxonomy): domain Bacteria; phylum Patescibacteriota; class WWE3; order UBA101185; family UBA10185; genus 2-02-FULL-38-14. Next base: position 49,808 of record MEVD01000003.1, read on the forward strand.
ACAGGAAGATGTATTCCGCCACTTTATATTCTGGATAAAATCTCATTTATCTATAAAGCGGAATTGTTTGAGGTTAATGAGGATACTAAATGCAAATTGAAGCAGGCACTTTCCCAGCTTCAGGAACTGATTAAATCGCTGGAAATAATATTATTATCTGATTGAAATACTATCTCTTGGAATATTGTGGGGTCTTTCTGGCTTTTCTGAACCAGTACTTCTTTCTTTCTACCATTCTAGGATCTCTGGTTAATAGACCTTGTTTTCTTAATGTTTGAGAGTATTCTTCACTTATTTTAGATAATGTTCTGGAAAGTCCGTGTATTATTGCGTTTAATTGAGATGACCTGCCGGATCCGTAAACTTTGATTGTCGCGCTGAACTGAGAGTTAGGGTGGGAAACACCGATTACATGAAAAGGGCGCATCCATTTAATTTTCTCTTTTTCGTTTGGAAAATAATCATTGATTGAAATGCCGTTAACTGTAAAATCACCTTTGTCTTTGTATAAAAACACTCTTGCAACTGAAGTTTTTCTTCTACCTGTTCCCGAAACAAAATCTTTGGGGGTCGTTTCTTTTACTTGTTCTACTTCTTTTTTTACTCTAGGCATTTTTTAATAATTGAGCATTGTGCGGGTGCTCTCCGCTTTCATAAATATATAAATTGCTCATTCTAACTTTATGCAGCTTGTTCTTGGGGAGCATGCCGCTTACTGCTTTTCTTAATATTTCTGTAGGTTTTTTGTTCATTAATTCTTCTGCTTTTGTGCTTCTCAAACCTCCGGGATATCCTGTGTGGTGGTAATAAATTTTATTTTTTAGCTTTCTTCCGGTTAAAACAACATTTTTTGCATTAGTAACCACTACTTTGTCTCCTAAATCCATATGTGGGCTGTACGTTGCTTTATTTTTCCCGATTAATATATTTGCCGCTTCAACTGCAACTTTTCCTAAAATCTTGTTAGAAGCGTCTATATGAACCCATTTCTTTTGTAATTTTTTAGAACTTGGACTGTATGTTTTCATATTTATAACACAGCTCCCTCTTGAACATTATTTGTGTTCACGGTTTCTTTAATTTCTGCGGATTTATCCTGTTTTTCTGCCTTTTTAGAGTTTTTCTTGGCGGATTTAGCCTCTTTTGGGAGTATTAATTCTATCCTCGCCATTTCGGCGTTATCTCCGCTTCTGTTTCCTGTTCTAATTATCCTGGTATAACCGCCGGCCTTGCTCTTTAGTTTAGGGGCAATGTCTTTAAAAAGCTTTTTTACGGTGCTTTCCAAGTACAATTCGTTTCTAGCCTTTTTTATAGAATTGAAATTATTGGTTTTTATAGCAGTTGAAATTAACTTTTCAACATAAGGTCTAACATACTTAGCTTTTGCGAGAGTAGTTTCAACTTTTCCTTTTACCAAAAGTGAATCGGAAAGGTTTCTTAATAAAGCCTTTCTATGAGACTCATCCCTGTTCAGCTTTTTGGTAACTACTCTATGCCTCATTTATAAAAGTCCTTCTTTCTTTAAAAGCTTCTTTATTTCTTCCACTGATTTTTCTCCTAAGTTCTTGACATCAGCTAATTCCTCATCGCTTTTTTCGGCAAGCTGGTCAAGCGTTTCGATTCCTTGTTTTTTCAAAGCATTTATGGTTCTGGTGGGGAGGGGCAATTCTTCGACCGATATTTTTTCTGTCATTACTCTTTTTTCGTTGCCTGTAATAGTATTTTCCCCTTCCGGTTCTTGTGCGGGAGAAATCCATTCCTGCATTTTGGCTGCAAAATCTTTAAGCAGTTCAGCAGATCTTTTTACTGCTTCTGAGGGTTTTATACTACCGTCAGTCTCGACAGTTAAAATAAGATTATCAAGGTTAATATCTTTTCCGAATCTTGCCGATTCAACGTTGTACGAAACGCTTTTAACTGGTGAAAAGTCCGCGTCTAAAATTATTACACCTATTTTGGATGATTGCCTTTCCTCCATAGGAGAATATCCTGCTCCGGATTCAACGATCAGTTCCATTTTTAAATTGGTGTTTTTATCGGCTAAAGAGGCTATATGCTGGTTTTTGTTCATAACTTCCATGTCTGATGTAAGTTCAATATCGGCAGCTGTAACTTCCCCCGGCCCTTTCTTGTTTATATTCAAAACAACCGGATTATCTCCGTACACTTTAAATCTTATTCTTTTAAGATTTAATGTTATCTCCACGACATCTTCTTTAACTCCCGGAATAGTGGTAAATTGGTGATCCGAACCGGCAATTTTGACTTGGGTAATTACAGCTCCTTTTAATGAGGTCAGCAAAATTCTTTTTAGAGAATTTCCAATAGTATGACCGAAATTAGTAGGTAGCGGTTCAAAAGAAAATACACCCTTATTTTTATCTTCCGAAATTGTAGTGATTTTAAGCTCTGAGGGGTTTAATAACATAAATTTATCTCCTTTTATCTTGAATAGAACTCAATAATTAACTGAACATTTAAATTTTCTCCTAAATTGTCTAAAGTTGGAAGCTTTGAATATTTAATATATTTATCTTTAACATTTGCATCAAGCCATTCAGGAAGCACAAATCCCTCTCTCAAATGAATTTTTCCGAAATCTATCGGTTTTACAATATCTCCAATGCTTATCTGCTCGGACGGAACTTTTTTTACTTCCCCGTTGACCAAAAACAATCCGTTTCTAATAAACTGTCGGGCCTGCGATCTGGAAACTGCAAAACCGCTTCTATATACGACGTTGTCAAGTCTTGATTCAAGTCTTTGCAATAATGCTTCACCTGTAACTCCTTTAGATTTTAGTGCTTGGTCAACGTACAATTTAAATTGCTTTTCGAGCAGGCCGTATATTCTTTTAGCTTTTTGCTTTTCTCTCATTTGAACACCATATTCAGATAGTCTTCTTCTGCTTGTACCATGTTGACCGGGAGCTTGGTGTCTTTTAGAAACAGCGCATTTCTCGCTTTCGCAGCGAGCGCCCTTTAAATATAGTTTTACGCCTTCTCTTCGGCATAATCTGCATTTTGGTCCTTTATATCTTGCCATAATTTGAACGTCTTTTCGCGAAAATTACTTCGCTTTAACGAAATAATTAAACTCTTCTCCTTTTCTTAGGTCTGCACCCGTTGTGCGGAATCGGTGTGATATCGGAAATTGCCGTAACATTAAGCCCAGCGGTCTTTAATGCTTTTATCGAAGACACTCTGCCAAGTCCCGGACCTTTTACAAAAACCGAAACGTCCTTCACTCCTGCTCCATGAGCTCTTCTTGCTACTTCTTCAGCGGCTTTTGTAGCTGCATAAGGAGTTGATTTTCTCGATCCTTTAAAACCCGATGCACCTGAACTTCCTGTATATAATGTATTCCCTTCAAAGTCGGTAATAGTAATAATAGTGTTGTTAAACCCCGCTGTTATATAAACTCTTCCGGATGACGGTATTTTCTTTTCATTAGTTTTTTTAGCCATACTGAATTATTTCTTTGCTAACTTCTTTTTCATTCCTCCTACTGTCTTTCTTTTTCCTTTTCTTGTCCTGGCATTGCTTCTGGTTCTCTGACCTCTGGTGGGCAACCCGAGCTTATGCCTCAAACCTCTGTAGCTTCCTATTTCCTGAAGTCTCCTGATATTTTGAGATACTACCCTTCTTAGTTCACCTTCTACCGGGATACTCATTTCCGTAATTTTGCTTCTGATAGATGCAATATCGCTTTCGGTGAGATCTTTTACTCTGGTATCTAAACTTATTCCGGCCTCGCTCAATATTCGTTTTGAAAGTGTTGGGCCGATTCCATAGACATATGTAAGTGCTGTTTCTATTCTTTTTTCGTTAGGAATGTCGACTCCTGCTATTCTGGCCATAATACTTTTTATCCTTGCCTCTGCTTATGTTTCGGATTTTTTTTGCAAATAACCAAAACAACTCCTTTTCTTCTGATTACTTTACAGTCTCTGCACATAGGTTTTACCGATGATCTAACTTTCATATACTTGTTTATGAATGCGTGCTGATAAGCACAACTTTCATAATTTTGTTAAAAATTACTCTGCGTTAGCAAAATAATTTGAGCGCTTTCGCTAATTTAAACTCTTATCTATACCTGTATGAAACTCTCCCGCGAGTCAGGTCGTGGGGTGAAAATTCAACCTTCACCTTATCACCGGGAAGTATTCTGATCTTGAACTTACGCATTTTACCAGATAGAGAGGCTAAAACAAACTCCCCATCCGCAAGCTCTACTCTAAACATGCCTGCCATTAAAGCTTCTTTTACTGTTCCGTCTTTTGTAATAACTTCTTTAGTGCTCATTATTTTCGAAGCGAAAAGACCTTTGGTACTTTTCCGCGATAAAAGAAGAGAGTTTTATCTCTTCATTTTGACGCGCCTGATTGTATCAAACCTACTTATAGAGGTCAATGAAAAGTCGTTGACAACGTTCAAAGCAATATTTAGTATTATATCCATAATTTAAATGGCGTCAAAGAGGGAATTTCCGCCCTTTCAGCCGTTTGGGTGAACCTTTCCGCTTATAGGGAAAAAGTATTCCGAACCGGGGATGCCCGTTATAGCTGTAAATGAGTGATGCATTAGGTGGCACCGTCATTAATTGAGATAATGACCCTGGCGAGAGAGCGGGGTTGTTTTTGTTTATGTTGAACATAAAAAATATTAGAGAAAATGAAAATATAGTTAGGAAAGCCATAAAGGATAAGCAGCTAGATAATAAAGTAGATTTGGACGAAGTTTTGAAAGTTGACGGAGAATATGTGTCAATTCTTCATAAAGTTGAATCAATTCGTGCTCTAAGAAATATTGAAACTAAAAACATTTCCAAAGTAGAAGGATCAGAAAGAAAAGATTTAATTGAAAAAGCAAATAAAACAAAAGAAGAGCTGAAAGAATTGGAAATAAAACTATCGAATATTACTGGAATCAGGGAGGATTTATTAAAAAAAATACCAAATCTTATACATGAGAGCGTTCCTTACGGAATAGATGATTCTGAAAATGTTTCTATTAAAAAGTGGGGTGAGCCGAAAAAACTTGACTTTCCGCCAAGAGATCATATTGAATTGGGGAAATCTCTTGGGATTATAGATACGGAAAAAGCTTCTATAGTAGCCGGTACTAGATTCACATATTTATTTGGAGAAGCAACCCTAATGCAATTCGCGCTTATACAATTTGTTTTTGAGACACTAACTGATTCAAAAGTGATAAAAATGCTTGCTGAACAGGTAGGGAATCCAAATTTTGAAACATTTATTCCTGTATTGCCTCCGGTAATGATTAGATCGGAAATTTTGGATAAAATGGACCGATTGGAGCCAAAAGAAGAGAGATACGTTCTTGATGAGGATAATCTAGTTCTTATAGGAAGTGCAGAACACACTATGGGTCCGCTACATATGGATGAAATGATATCAAAAGAACAGCTGCCGAAAAGATACATAGGTTATTCAACTTCTTTTAGAAGAGAAGCGGGGAATTACGGAAAAGATGTACGGGGAATTTTCCGAGTTCACCAGTTTGATAAACTTGAAATGGAAAGTTTTACATCATCTCAAACAGGATTTGTTGAGCAGGATTTTCTAGTAGCTGTTCAGGAATATATAGTCCAGAAGCTAGGGATTCCCTATCAGGTTGTAATGGTTTGTACAGGAGATATGGGCAAACCCGACTTCAGGCAAATTGATATAGAATGCTGGATGCCAGGACAGAATAAATACAGAGAAACACACACAAGTGATTATATGACAGACTATCAGTCAAGAAGATTAAACATAAAAGAAAAAAACGGAGATTTTGTACATATGAATGATGCGACTGCTTTAGCAATAGGCAGAACTTTGATTGCCATTTTGGAAAATTATCAACTGGAAGACGGAAGTGTGAAAGTTCCAAACGTGCTGCAAAAGTATTTAAATTTTAAAGATATAAAACCTAAAAAAAAGTAGATTAAAACTATTTGAGGTTGTATATTGTAAATAATGTCGGTAATACAAAATTTGAGTTTACCCAAAGTAATATACGAAACTGATTCACCTTATAACGGGCATATACAGGTGGTTGAGGCGGGCAAGACGCGGAGAGTAATTGTAGATAAAATTACACAGTCATTAAATTGGGACTCTCCGTCAGCGCAGCAAAGGGTGTGGGGAAGAGTAGTGGAAGTTTTAAAAGCAAATGAGCCGAATTTAACTAATATTTTGATTTTAGGTTTAGGCGGTGGCACGATGCAGCACCTGATTTCCAGGGTGTATGACAGACTGCATATAGTAAGCGTAGATATAGACCCGGTAATGGTGGATATAGCAAAAAGGTACTTTGATTTGGATAGTATCCCAAACCATAAAGTGATTGTTGAAGACGCCTGCAGATTTATAGTTGAGCCAGAGAAATATAATTACAATCCTAATGTGTTTAATGCTGTGGTTGTCGATATATATGTTGGCAGCAGATATCCGGATCTGGGCAAATCCGGTAATTTTATAACCGCTGTAAAAAATCTGGTCAGGCCGGGCGGATTAGTAGTATTTAATAGAATTTATACCAATGAACATCAGGATGAAGTGAATATATTTATTGATACTGTTGAAATGTATTTAACCGACGTTAAATCTGTGATAGTAGCCGGCACAACAAATTCCGATAATGTAATAATTTACGGTAGGGCATACTAAGGTTTTTTGAAATATGATAATATTTCAGGCACTTGTTCTAGGTGCCGTGCAAGGATTAACAGAATTTCTGCCTGTATCCTCGTCGGCACATTTAATAATTGTTCCCTCTCTGCTTGGATGGGATAAGCAGCCTTTAGTTTTTGACACAACATTGCACTTAGCTACCGCATTAGCACTGGTTATTTATTTTTTTAATGACCTTAAGAAGATTCTATCGGCTCTATTTTCAGATTATTATTCATCGAAACTCGTTTTTAATAAGTATTCATCCGAAGGTAAGTTGGGCATATATATTTTAATTGGAACAATCCCGGCTGGAGTTGTTGGATTATTGTTCGGTAATTTAATTGAAAATTCTTTCAGAGAAATAACGGGGACGATTACTTTTTTGGCAGTGGGAACTTTTTTACTGTTACTAGCTGAAAAATATTATTCAAAAAAAAACGGAAAAGTTTTAGGTGAAAAACTAAATTTTGCGAAAAGCTTATTTATCGGGTTTTTCCAGTCGCTGGCGCTACTTCCGGGAATTTCCAGGTCCGGGGCGACCATTTCGTCTGGGATGTTTTCAGGTTTAAGTCGGGAAGAAGCCGCCAGATTTTCTTTTTTACTTTCGGTGCCGGTGGTTATAATGGCAGCTATGTTTAAGATACTGTCTTCTTCGCAGGATTTTAATCAGGCTTTTCTACCTGAAATACTGGCAGGATTTGTATCAAGTATTATTTTCAGTTTAATAGCAATAAAGTTTTTAATGTCCTTTGTAAAAAAGAATAAACTTTATATATTTGCTGTATACAGAATTTTATTGATAATTGTTCTTTTATTTTTATAGAAAATAATATTGGTTAACTCTCTTTATTCGAAATTTCTTCCGTAAGTCATGATATTCGGAAAAAATCTGTCGTACATTTCCAGATAGAATTTTTCTTCGTTGTAGTTTATTTTGTCTATTAAAAATACAAAGTCCACTGCTTTGTGGTTAAGAAGTATTTCAATTCTCTGCTTCTCGGGAATTATCGGTCTTGTTATGCCTTTGATTTTTCCGGTTTTTTCGTCGGAGTCAATTCCGACAATTAATATATCTCCTTCTTTTTTTGACTGATTTAGAAAATATGAGTGTCCTGCGTGAAACAGGTCGAAAGTCCCGTGGGAGAATTGTTCAAAATGCGTGACTGATGAGCGAGGTCTACAATTGTATCCGCTTTTAAGAAGTATCCCTCTTTTTGGAATATATAACATATTGATATAAATCGCAGTATCTAAAAATATTTTTGTCTAATTATTCCACAGAAAAATCCCCCCACTAACTGATGATATAATCAGCTAGTTATGTTTAAAGGGCTTTTTGATTCAAATGAAAGACAACTTAGCAAGCTTAGATTGGTTGTTGAACAAATAAATAGTTTTGAAGGTGAAACCGAAAAAATGAGTCCGGAAGAGATTAAAAATAAAACGAATAAATGTAAAGAAGAACTAAGAAATTTACCGGAAGATGAACAAACTGCATACATAAATAAAATTCTGCCCGAAGCTTTTGCCGTAGTTAGAGAAGCATCGAAAAGAACTTTGAATAAAAGACATTTTGACGTTCAAATGATGGCAGGTATTGTTTTGCATGAGGGAAAGATTTCCGAACAGAAAACAGGTGAGGGAAAAACTTTAACAGCTACCTTGCCTTTATATTTAAATTCGCTATCCGGAAAAGGTGTTCATCTGGTAACTCCTAACGACTACTTATCCAGACACGGATTGGGATGGATGGGACCTATTTATAATATGCTGGGAGTGTCGGCCAGCGTTATTATGGACCGAAGAGCCTTTGTTTATGATCCCGCATTTAATGGTACAGAGTTTGAAGATGAATACACAATACATTTAAAAGAATGCTCAAAAAGAGATGCATATTCATGCGATATTGTGTATGGAACCAATCACGAGTTCGGCTTTGATTACCTGCGCGACAATATGGCTTACAGGCTTTCGGATATTGTGCAAACCAATCCTTTGGGACATTTCGGGGTTCATAATTACGCAATTGTAGATGAAGTAGATTCGATTTTGATAGACGTTGCCAGAACTCCGCTGATTATTTCTGCATCCGCGTATCAGGCTACTGAAAGATACCACCAGTCATCTTCTATCGTAAAAACTTTACTGAATAAAACTGATTATGAAGTTGACGAAAAGTTCAGAACTTCCACTCTTACTGATCTGGGTATAAGGAAGGTAGAAAAGATGCTCGGGATTTCAAATTTATATGAACAGGATTTCGAGATGGTCCATTTAATTGAGCAGGCTTTAGTTGCGAATACTTTATATGAAAAAGATAAGGATTATGTGGTTAAAGAAGGCAAGGTGGTAATAGTAGACCAGTTTACCGGCAGACTTCTACCTTCCAACAGGTATTCAAACGGCCTTCATCAGGCTATTGAGGCCAAGGAAAGTGTCGAAATACAGGAAGAATCGCGGACTTTAGCAGAAATCTCATATCAGAATTATTTCAGAATGTATACAAAACTAGCAGGTATGACCGGGACAGCAGTTACAGAAGCCGAAGAATTTTATAAAATATATAAATTAGATGTAGTAGTTATACCTACAAACAAGCCAATTACCAGAAAAGATTTTAATGACGTTGTATATAAATCGGAAGCCGCAAAATTCGGTGCTGTAGCTGATGAAATAGTTGAGCGCAACCGAAAAGGACAACCGGTACTGGTAGGAACGACTTCGGTGGAAAAAAGCCAGCTACTGCATGAACTGTTGAAAAGGCGGGGTTTATCACACGAAATTCTGAATGCAAAAAATCATGAAAGAGAGGCTTTGATTATTGCCCAGGCCGGCAGAAAAGGTGCCGTTACCGTTTCTACTAATATGGCGGGAAGAGGTGTAGACATTATTTTGGGAGGCGATCCTCCAGATCTCAAAGAGCAGGAAAATGTAAAGTCATTTGGAGGCTTACATGTTATTGGCACCGAAAGACATGAGTCAAGAAGAATAGACAACCAGTTGAGAGGCCGTGCGGGAAGACTTGGCGACTCCGGTTCTTCAAGATTTTTCGTTTCTTTGCAGGATGATTTAATGAGGATTTTTGGAGGTGCTCAGGTTGAAGGGCTTATGAATAGGTTCGGTATGGACGAAAACATTCCATTGGAGTCTTCATTAGTTACCAGGGCAATAGAAAATGCCCAGAAAAAAGTTGAAGGATTTAACTTTGACAGAAGGAAGCACGTGGTGGAAATGGATGACGTGATTAATTCTCACAGGGATGTGGTGTATAAATTGAGAAGACGTATTTTAGGATTTGAAAACGGCGAAGCAGAACATAAAGAATGGTTTATAGACAAGTTAAATGAATTTTCAGATTTTGACAAGGACAAGAATTGGAATGAACACGAGTCTAAGCTTGGAGAGAAAGTCTGGTTGAATATTGTTGCACAGCTTAGTCTTCCTGTTGTGGATCTGCATTGGATGGAGCACTTAGTTGATATGGACCAGGTGCGCGAAGGAATAGGTTTGCGCGGATATGCCCAGCGTGATCCGATGGTTGAGTATAAGCGGGAAGGTCATGAAAGATTTGAATCTTTGGTTACTACTATATATAAATCCGTTTCGGAAAGAATATCAAAGATAGCAAATATTGAAGCTGTTGCAAAAAGCGAAAAAGGCTTAGTATCCGCTACTGATGTTTCATATCTTCACGGCGAGCTTGAGAGCGGGGTGAGTACTGAGGGGGGCGAACTGGCTGCGTCAAAATCAGGCATGCCGGGTATAAAAGTTCAGGAAGTGAAGTCAGGGGTAAAGAAAGTAGGGCGTAACGATCCGTGTCCGTGCGGAAGCGGAAAAAAGTTTAAAAATTGTCACGGGAAATGACAACATTTCGATATTCTATCTAAAAAATTGTCATGGTAAAAACCCCCAACTTAAAAACAGAAAAATTTCTGAGTAAGATTCATGATATTTATCACGATAAATATTTTGATATTGAGAAATATTTTTATATTAATAAACCTGTTACATTCAGAATAAATAGGCTTAAATTGAATAGCATTTCTTCCGAGCAGATAATTGAGAATTTAAAGAATCAGGGATTTGAAGTTACCAGCGGTCCGGTTAAAGATTCGTATATTTGTAATTCCGGGAAAACCGAAATTAAATTATCCGAAACAGAAGAAGTTTTAAAAGGGCTTATCTATATCCAAAAACTGTCGAGTATGCTTCCCGCAATATATATGAACCTAAAACCCGGACAAAATATACTTGATATGTGTGCTTCTCCTGGTAGTAAAACATCTCAAATTGCCGCGGATTTAAATAACAACTGTTTTATAACTGCCGTAGAGAATAATAAAAAAAGATTCTATATTCTTAAAAAAAACCTGGAAACTTTAGGAGTAAATTGTGTTAAAGCTATTTACGAAAATTCTGTGACTCTTCCTTTAAAATACCCCAATCTTATGGAAAGTTTTGACAGAGTGCTTTTGGACCTTCCCTGCTCTAATGAAGGTTACGTGAATCTTGAGAACCAAAAATCCCTGGATAAATGGAATTACAAAACGGCGGAAAGGTTGTCAAAATTGCAAAAAACACTTTTGTACTCGGGGGTTTCTATGCTCAAACCTGGCGGGTTGCTTCTTTATTCCACCTGTACATATAGTGTAGAGGAAAATGAAGTAGTAATAGACTGGGCTTTGAAAAAATTTGGGAATCTGAATATTCAGGAGATTGAAGTGGGCTTGAAAAATGCATTGCAGGGGTTTACAAAGTGGAATAATGTAAATTTTGATGACCGGTTGACTAAAACAACTCGTATATTACCCACGGAATTATTTTCAGGTTTTTATTTTGCTTTATTAAAAAAGACTATTGGATAGAGTTTAATTTAATTAAAAGAGTGGTTGCCTTTTCGTATTCAGGATTCACTTCCAAAGTTTTATTTAAGTAGTCTATTGCTTTCGCACGGTCGTTTTTTTGTATTTCAACAGCTGCTAATCCAAACCAGGCCTGGTATAAAATAGGATTCAGTTCAACAGCTTTTTTAAAACCTAATTCGGCTTGTTCGTAGTTTTTTTTAGCTAAATAAACTCTGGCAAGATTATGATATGCGAATGAATAAGTCGGGTTGATTTTTATAGCATTGGAAAAATTCAAAGCAGCGTTTTGAAAATCATTTAATTTATAATAAGTTTCTCCTAAATTGTTGAGTACTTTCTCCGGATAAGGAGTTTTATTTACAGCTGAAAGCCACAAATTGGTTTCGTTCTGCCAGTCGTTGTTTCTGGTTACAATTTTATATGAAAAAAGTACCAGCAAAATTAAAGTTATTGCTACAGGAAGTTTCTTAAAATTCAATCTATCGGAAACTGCCAGAATTATTTTTGTAATTATTACGGAATAAAAAACCGCAGCTATATATAAATACCTTTCAGCAGTTACCCAAGTAATCATTTGAGGAGCAAAAACCGGAGTCAGCGTTATATAAATTAATAATATTAATATACTTAGTCTGCGGTTGTAGAAAAATAAAAATATTGTCATTCCGATTATTACTAAAGATAGTAATTGTGCATTAAGCAGGTTCTGCTCGCGGGGATCAACTTCATGATATATACTCAGTTCGGAGGGAAATACTAAAAGCTTTGCGCTGGCAGAAATTGAATATGGTACTCTCATTATCCAGGGAATATTAAGTTCTTTTGATTCATTAAAAAAACTAACGTGTTCGATTCTTGGATTAATTAAATTAGAATTTACGTACAGGAAAAAATAAATCAGTGTCGGGATAATAAAAGGAAGCGAATACAGGATTTTTTTTGATAGTTTTCCTTTTAGGAAAAACAAATCAAGTATAAATATTAAAGCCGGAGTAGTCATAGTCCACTGATGTCCAAGTAAAACCAGGCTTAAAATATAAATTACCAATGATATATACAAGTAAACCTTCTTATTTGAATATCTGAATAAAAAATAGAAAATTAAAATAAGAAAGGTAACAGTACCATTGAATAAATAGTTATTTGCTGAAATCCAGGAGACGGTTTCAGAATTTACCGGATGGAAGGCAAAAAGAAAAGTCGCAATTCCAGCAACTCTTTTTCCAAACAACATAAATAATAAAATAAATACCAAAAAAGAATTTATTATATGTACAGCTATTGATATTAAATGAAGAACTATATTATTTAATCCGAATACCTTGTAAACAAGCGCGTACATTAAATTTTGAATTCGGAAAGTTTCCACTGTCCAGACTCCGTTTATAACACTAGGGTTTTCCACAAATCCAGGAATATCATCGACCAGAAACTTTCCGCTAATGCTGTTAATATAGAGAAAGATGATTAAAAAAGTTAAAAGAAAAAATAAAGGAATATTTGCCTTAAGAAGCATTTTTATCTTTTCTACGGATTTTATCTCATACATACATTTATGATAGTATTTTGAGCAGTTATATGAAAGATTCTGAAAAATACAAAATATTCAAAAAATTTTTTATTGAGCTGCTGGAAACATTTTTAACCACTCTTATTGTTCTTTTTATTATTTATGCAACCATTGCAATGCCAGAACAAGTAGTGGGGGCCAGTATGGAGCCTAATTTTCATACTGGGGAACGAATTTTAGTGGAAAAACTGACCAGGCACTTTAAGCCTTTTGAAAGGGGCGATGTGGTTGTATTGAACCCGCCTGGAAATGAAAGTTCGGATTATATTAAAAGAATAATCGGAATTCCGGGAGATATTATCAAAATATACGACTGCAGAGTATATGTTTCAACCGACGGTAAAAGATATATTTTGGACGAGACTTATCTTCCTGAAAGAACCTGTACATCAGAAGGTCCTAGACTTAAAGAGGGCAGATCGATTAAAATAGAAGAGAACGAATATTTGGTATTAGGTGACAACAGAGCCAGATCTTCGGATTCGAGGTTTTTTGGCCTGGTTGAGGCAAATAGTATTCTTGGAAGAGTAATATTCAGATTTTGGCCGCTGGGTAAACTGGGATTTATATAAAAAGCAGTTTGTTGCTATTGACACGCCATAAAAGATATGTTAACTTGCCTCTTGTCTTTGAGTATACAAAAGCTGCTTTTTGTTTTGACTGTTTATGAAGATCTGGCCGGTAGAACTACCATATCTTCCATCTCATCCGGTCTTTGTGGGTGATTTTAAAAGTATAAAATAATGCGACATAATTTTTCTAAAAGAAAAGTAACTTTATCTTTGCCTAATCTTCTGGGTATTCAATTGGAGTCTTATCAGTGGCTAAGAGAAAAGGGATTAAATGAAATTTTAGAAGAATTGGGGCTGATAGAAGACTATTCGGGAAGGGGTTGGGTATTAAAGCTTTCAAGCGCCGAAATTCAAAAGGAAAATATTTCCGTCAGCGAAGCTTTGCATTCCGGACGAACTTATGACGCCCCCTGGTACGTTTCGGCAGTTTTAGAAGATCCTCTAATTAAAAAATCCAAAAAGCAGCAAATTTATATGGGCGATATACCTCTCATGACGACAAGAGGTACCTTTATTATTAACGGTGTAGAAAGGGTTATTGTAAACCAGCTAATTAGATCGGAAGGAGTCTTATTCACCGGTGCTCCGTCTCCCGTAACGGGACAGTTCTTAGGAGGGGCAAAGGTTTTGCCTAAAAACGGAGTCTGGCTGGAAATAGAAACATCACGCTCAGGAGTTATAAGCGTAAAAATAGACAGAAAAAGAAAAATAACAATCTCGACTCTTTTAAGAGTTTTCGGCTTGGAAACGGATGACGATATTAGAAATGCTTTTAATGATGTTGAAACCAATCCGGAAACTAATTTTACCGAATCTACTCTAGCCAAGGATCCCTCTTCTAATTATGATGAAGCTTGTCTTGAAATATACAGGAAAATGAGACCGGGGGAACCACTGGTTGTTGAGAATGCCCGCGCGCTTGTGGATTCGATGTTTTTTAATAAGAGGCGCTACAGTTTAGGAGAAGTCGGAAGATTTAAAGTAAACCAGGTTTTAGGTTTAAACTTTCCGAATGATCCTAAACATAGATTATTACAACTGGAGGATTTGGTTAAAATAATTTCCAGAATAATAGAGCTTAATAACGGTTTGGGTGATCCCAGCGATGTAGACCATTTAAGTAACAGAAGAGTAAAAAGTGTAGGCGAGCTCCTTCAAAATCAAATCAGAATCGGATTTTTACAGATGGAAAAAAATATTAAGGAAAAAATGAGTTTGGCTCCCAGAAACGAATTACCGGAGCCAAATTTGTTAGTATCGCCCAGAGCGGTAGCGGCTAAAATACACAGCTTCTTTGCTACCGGACAGTTATCTCAATTCCAAGATCAGCAAAACCCGTTAACTTCATTGGATCACTTAAGAAGGTTGTCGGTTATGGGTCCGGGGGGATTAACAAAAGAAAGAGCAAGCATGGCAGTGAGAGATGTGCATTATTCTTCATTTGGAAGAATTTGTCCGGTAAGAACACCAGAAGGTCCGAACATCGGATTAATCAACTATTTGGCTATGTACGCAAAAGTAAATCAATACGGTTTTTTGGAAACTCCGTATATTAAATTGGAGAAAGAGCCGGATGGAAGGATAAAGGTGACCGGAGAAGTAGTATACCTGGCGGCTTATGATGAAGAAGGAGTTTATATTACAGACTCATCCGTACAATTAGATGAAAACAATTATATTATTCAAAAGCAGGTTCCGTTAAGAATGGGGGGTAATTTTATTTTGGGAGATGTTTCACATGCACAGTATATGGAGCTAGTACCAAGGCAAATCGTCGGTATTTCGGCCGGTTTAATTCCGTTTTTATCAAACGATGATATTTCAAGAGCATTAATGGGTACACAGCAGATGTCTCAGGCAGTACCATTGGTAAAAGCTGAATCTCCAATTGTAGGAACTGATATTGAAAGAGAAATTTCCGAGAATGCTAATGCGGTTGTTTTTGCAGAAGACAGCGGAACCGTAATATTTGCTGATGCATCAAAAGTTATAGTAAGTTATGAAGGTAGAAAAGGAAAAGCCGAGTACAAGCCAACTAAATTTACAAAATCCAATTTGGATACGTGCTATAACCAATACGTTAGAGTATCCACAGAACAGAAAATTAATAAAGGCGATATTTTAATCGAAGGACCGGGAGTGCAAAAAGGTGAACTGGCAATAGGAACTAATGTAATTGTAGGTTATATGATCTGGGAAGGTTATGAATATGAAGACGGTATTATTATTTCCGACAGACTTGTTAAAGAAGATATTCTAACCTCTATACATGTGTCCGACTACACTATTTCGGTATTGGAAACTAAATTGGGACCCGAAGAAATAACAAGGGATATTCCTAATTTGCCGGAAGATGCTTTAAGGAATCTGGATGAAGAAGGAATTGTTGCAATAGGTTCTAAAGTTAAGTCGGGAGATGTTCTGGTAGGTAAGGTCGCACCAAAAGGCGAAGCTGACTTGTCTGCTGAGGAGAGATTATTAAGAGCAATATTCGGGGAAAAGGCAAAAGACGTACGTGATAATTCATTAGTTATGCCCCATGGCGAGCACGGTGTGGTAATAGGAGTTAAAAGAGTAAACAGAAAGCAAAATGACGAATTGCCAGCCGGTGTTTTGGAAGAAATAACCGTTTATGTTGCTCAGCAGAAAAAAATTGAAATAGGTGACAAGCTTGCGGGCAGGCACGGAAATAAAGGAGTAATTTCGGCAATAGTATCAACCGTTGATATGCCTCATTTGGAAGACGGAACCCCGATAGATATAGTTTTTTCGTCGGAAGCTGTTTTGAAAAGAATGAATGTTGGCCAGATTTTAGAAGCTCCGTTAGGGATGGCCGGAGAAAAGCTCGGTAGATTATATTCTATACCGGCTTTAGAAGCGGTAGATGAAAAAGAGATAGAAGCTGAATTGTTAAATGCAAATATTCCGGTAAATGGAAAAAGAAGACTTATTGACGGTAGAACGGGTGAGTATTTTGATAATGAAGTTGTAGTAGGTAATACCTATATTTTAAAACTTATTCATATGAGTGAGGAAAAAATGCACGCCAGGTCTACCGGCCCGTATTCTTTAATAACACAGCAACCGCTTGGCGGAAAGGCTCAATTCGGCGGGCAGAGATTTGGAGAGATGGAGGTTTGGGCGTTGGAAGCTTACGGTGCCGCCCATATTTTAAAGGAAATGCTTACGATAAAATCCGATGATTTAGTAGGCAGGACACAAGCTTACAGTGCGATCATCCAAAATAAGCCAATTCCTGAATCATCAATACCGGAGACTTTTAAATTACTTGTCAGAAAAATGAATGGTTTGGGATTAGGTCTTGAAGCCATAGGAGGAGAGACTGTAGAAGAGTCAGAGGCCGCTAGTACAGAAGCTGCCGGTGAGAATGAGGAAAATATAGTAGTTGAATCGGAGGTCAAGTGAAATATTTAAGCGATTTAAAAAAGTTTGATGCAATAAAAATTTACTTAGCTTCTAGTGAAGAAATACTCTCATGGTCGTTCGGGGAAATTACCAAACCGGAAACAATAAACTACAGGACATTTAAACCCGAAAGAGAAGGATTATTTGATGAAAGAATCTTCGGCCCGTCCAAAAACTACGAGTGTTATTGCGGAAAATATAAAGGAATAAGATATAAAGGAGTAATCTGCGACAAATGCGGTGTTGAAGTAACTACTTCGAGAGTAAGAAGAGAAAGAATGGGGCACATCAGTCTGGCTTCTCCGGTGGCCCATGTGTGGTTTTTCAGAGGAATCCCCTCAAAAATGGCTTTACTTTTAGATATAACTCCCAGAAATATTGAGTCGATAATCTACTTCTCATCTTTTATTGTTATTCAAGTTGACGGAGCCAAGAAAGCTCAGGCAATATCTAATGTAAATAAGGATATGGATAAAGCTTTGAAGGAGCTGGAAAAAGAAATGGAAGAGCAAGTCAAAGGTTTGGAAAAAGAAATAAACACATTGACTAAAAATAAGGATGATTTGAAAAATCAGGAGCAGGAAATCAAAATCAGACAGAAAATCCAGCAAATTCGAAACGGCTTTGAAAAGAAAAAGGAGGAAAAAGAAAAAGAATTTAAAATTGTCGAAAAAAAGATTGAAAGTATTGAACTGTTTACAGTTTTATCGGATACCGAGTATTTAAACATGAGCCAGTATGTTGATATTTTCTGCAAGGTTGAAATCGGAGCCGAATCGCTGGAGAAGATCCTGGCAAGTATTGATTTGAACAAGCTGTCATCGGAACTAAGAAGGGGGCTGGAAAGTTCAAAGGGGCAGAAAGCGGCTAAGCTCACAAAAAGATTAAAAGTAGTTGAACAGTTCAGAAGGGCTAAAATCGGACCTGAAAGAATGATATCAAGTGTGGTTCCGGTTATTCCTCCTGACCTTAGACCGTTAGTTCAGCTGGAAGGAGGAAGATTCGCTTCTTCGGATTTAAATGAGTTATATAGAAGAGTCATAAACAGAAATAATAGGTTAAGCAGACTTTTGGAACTAGGTGCTCCTGAAATAATAATAAGAAATGAAAAAAGAATGCTGCAGGAATCGGTAGACGCATTATTTGATTCCTCTAAACAAAGGCAAAAGCTTAGGACTGCAAGAGGTAAAAAAGAATTAAGATCTCTCGCGGACATGCTTAAGGGAAAGCAAGGTATATTCAGGCTTAATCTTTTAGGTAAGAGAGTGGATTATTCCGGAAGAGGGGTTATTATAAATGGACCTACGTTGAAATTAAATGAATGCGGAATTCCGAAAGAAATGGCAATAGAGTTATTTAAGCCGTTTATATTGAGAGAACTTCTGATAAAAGGATTTGCTCCCAATGTGAAAAGCGCGAAATTTGTTTTGGAGAACAGAGGACCCGAAGTTTGGGATATATTAGAAGAACTTGTAAAAGATCATCCCGTTCTATTAAACAGAGCGCCAACTTTATGGAGGCTTGGAATTCAGGCATTCTATCCCAAGCTGATTGAGGGTAACGCCATAAGGCTTCATTTATGCGTTTGTGCCGGGTTTAATGCAGACTTTGACGGAGATCAGATGGCGGTTCATTTGCCATTATCGGAGGCTGCCAAGGATGAAGCCAGAAATGTATTAATCTCAACCAGCAATTTGCTGAATCCTTCCGACGGTTCACCTATGTCGGTTCCGAATAAAATAATATTATTCGGTATTTACTACATAACATCAATTGATGATAAGCTTCCTTTAGTTGAAAGAATATTTACGGATAAGGATGAAGTTTTATATGCGCTAAATACTTCAGATTCACTTAAACTTAGGCAGAGGGTAAAAGTGAAGGTCCAAAACGACATTATTGAAACGACTCCCGGTAGAATAATATTTAACCAAATAGTTCCGGTTTCGTTCGGATTTGTAAATGATGAAATGCCAAAGAAAAAAGTTAATGCTCTTATAGCCAGAGCTTTTGAAGAAGAATCCAACGAAGTAATTGTAAAGCTGATTGACGATCTTAAAGACATTGGACTAAAGTTTGGCACTATATCCGGGCTGTCAGTTTCATTGTCGGATATTGATATTCCGGCCGAGAGAGAGCCTCTAATTGAAAAAGGTAGAAATTCCGTAATGGAAATCGACAAGAATTATAGGAGAGGCTTAATAACTAAATCGGAAGCTCATAGGTTGACGGAAGATGTGTGGAATCAAGTGACAGCTGAGGTGGATGAAGCGGTTTGGAATAACTTAAAAGCTGATAATCCTGTAAAAGTGCTGGTTAAATCCGGTGCTACCAGAGCTTCTAGAGACCAGGTGAAACAGATTGCGGGAATTAAAGGATTGGTTTCGGACCCGACCGGAAAAATAGTAGAGATGCCTATTTTGGGGAATTATAAAATCGGGCTTTCCGGCTCGGAGTACTTTGTCGGTGCGAGAGGTGCAAGAAAAGGTTTAGTGGATAAAGGATTAAAAACTGCTGACGCCGGGTATTTGACCAGAAGACTGGTAGATGTTTCTCAAGATGTTTTGATCAGAGAGGAAAACTGTGGGACCACAAAAGGCAGGGAAGTGTTTTTAAATGATACCACTGTATTGCAGGCCTTTGCGGACAGGATTTCCGGCAGATATTTAGCCCAGGACGTTAAGGCGGAAAACAAAGTTGTTATGAAAAAG
Source organism: candidate division WWE3 bacterium RIFCSPHIGHO2_02_FULL_38_14 (assembly GCA_001772865.1). Taxonomy (GTDB): domain Bacteria; phylum Patescibacteriota; class WWE3; order UBA101185; family UBA10185; genus 2-02-FULL-38-14. The sequence goes on from MEVD01000003.1 coordinate 69,640, forward strand.
GGTACTTTGATTGGAATAAATGAAGCTAAAGAAATAGAAAAAGCTAAGGTGGAAAAAATTGTAATAAGGTCGCCTATGACATGTGAAACCAGAAGGGGAATTTGCGAAAAGTGCTACGGAATGGATTTGGTCACTAAAAAAGATGTTAGGGTTGGAACCGCGGTAGGTGTTGCAGCTGCTCAATCCATCGGTGAGCCGGGAACACAGTTAACAATGAGGACATTCCATACTGGAGGTATTGCTGGAAAAGACATTACTCAAGGTTTACCCAGAGTAGAAGAATTGGTGGAAGCAAGAGCGCCCAAATTTTTAGCAATTATGAGCGAAATAACCGGTACGGTAAAAATCTCTAAGAACGGAGATGAAAGAAAGATTACGATTATAGCAACCGATCCGAATGAGGATCAGCAGACCGCCGATTATTTTGTTGATCCGGTTTCCGAAATACTGGTTGAGGACGGACAGTTGGTAGCCAAAGGCGAGAAACTAACCGGAGGAAATTTGGATTTGACTGACTTGTTCAGAACTGTGGGAGCTGAAGAAACTAAAAGGTATATATTAAATGAAATACAAAAGGTTTATGCCTCTCAGGGAGTTTCTTTAAACGACAAGCACGTTGAAGTAATAGTCAGGCAGATGTTTAACAATGTTAAGATAGAAGACCGGGGAGATACCGACTTTTTGGTAGGAGAAATAGTAACAAAAGCTAGATTTGAAGAGGAAAACGAAAAAACGATCGCGGAAGGCGGAGCCCCCGCAACAGCCAAACTCACTTTACTGGGTATAACTAAGGCCTCGCTTTTTTCCGACAGTTTCTTATCGGCAGCATCTTTTATTCAAACCAGCAATGTGTTGACCGACGCAGCAGCTTCTGGTAGAGTCGATAAGCTGTTGGGGCTGAAAGAAAACGTTATATTAGGAAGATTAATCCCGACAGGAGAAACCGCGAGGTTGGATTAAAAAGATGCCTACTGTAAATCAATTACTTAGATATGGCCGAAAAGTGAAGAGATCAAAAATGAAGACGGTTGCTTTATCAGAAGTTTATAACTCCAGAAAGAGGACTGTTAAAATGCACAACTCCCCCTTTAAAAAAGGGGTTTGTCTGCTTGTTAAAACCGCCACTCCCAGAAAACCGAATTCAGCATTAAGAAAAGTAGCCAGAGTAAGACTATCGAATAAAAGGGAAGTGACGGCTTATATACCGGGTGAAGGTCACAACTTGCAGGAGCATTCAGTTGTACTTGTAAGAGGCGGAAGAGTTAAAGATCTGCCGGGAATAAAGTACACTATAGTTAGGGGATCTTTTGATTTGTTCGGAGTGCAGAATAGAAAAACCTCAAGGTCGATTTACGGAACTAAACTGCAAAAAGGAGCAGTGAAGGTTTAAAAATTTTATTATTTTAATATGAGATCAGGGAAAACAGACAAAAGACAGGTTCAAAGCGACTTGCTCTATAAATCAAGAGTAGTTACTCGTATGATTAATACGGTAATGCTAAACGGCAATAAATCATTAGCCGAAAAAATAGTTTACGGAGCTTTAAGCAAACTCGCGGAAGAAAGAAAAGATGCTCTAACAGCGTTTGAACAGGCAGTGAAAAACGTAATGCCGGTTCAGGAAGTAAGGTCAAGAAGAATAGGTGGAGCTACCTATCAGGTCCCCGTTCCGCTAAAACACGACAGGTCAGAAGCCCTGGCTGTAAGATGGATAGTTCAAACGGCAAGATCAAGAAAAGGTAAACCGATGCTGGAGAAATTGTTTGAAGAGATAAAAAATGCTCAGTCAAATACAGGAAGCGCCATTAAGAAAAAGGAAGATACTCATAGAATGGCCGAAGCGAACAAAGCATTTGCACATTTTGGAAAATTTTAATTAGGCGTTTTTATGTCTGAGAAGTCCCCTGTAATTTCTTACCCCATAGATAAAATCAGAAATATAGGTATTATTGCCCATATTGATGCCGGAAAAACTACCACGACCGAAAGAATTCTATTTTATACCGGAAAAACTCATAAGATTGGAGAAGTCCACGAAGGCGCCACCCAAATGGACTGGATGGCTCAGGAAAGAGAAAGAGGTATTACAATTACTTCCGCAGCAACTACATGTTACTGGAAGGATTATAGAATTAACATTATTGACACTCCCGGTCATGTTGACTTCACGGCTGAAGTAGAAAGATCTTTGAGAGTGCTGGACGGAGGAGTTGTAGTTTTTGACGGTTCACAAGGGGTAGAGCCGCAAAGCGAAACCGTTTGGAGGCAGGCGGAAAAATATAATGTACCGTTAATCGCGTTCGTAAATAAACTGGACAAAATCGGTGGCGATTTTTACATGTCTCTGAATTCGATTCAGGAAAGACTTTCTCCTAATGCATACGCTGTTCAATTGCCTGTAGGCGTAGAAAATGATTTTAATCAGGTGATTGATCTTGTAGAAAGAAAAGCATATTTATTCGAAGGGAAACTAGGTTCGGAAATAATAGAAGTCGAAGTTCCTGAGAACATGAAAGAAAAAGTTGAGGAGTACAGGACAAAATTAGTAGAAAAAGTTGCGGAATCTGATGAGAAATTGATCGAAAAATATTTGTCGGGAGAACCACTGACAATTGAAGAAATAAAAAAAGGTATGCGGAAGCTTACTTTGGAAACAAAACTGTATCCTGTTTTTTGCGGTGCTTCTTTGGGTAATATCGGAGTTCAAAAAGTATTGGACGGAGTAATTGATTATCTGCCATGTCCGGCCGATGTAGCCGACGAGACAGGAATTATTCCGGACAGCGGTGAAAAAATAGTATTAAAAGCCGACGAAAATGAGCCTTTTACGGCTTTGGCATTTAAAATCCAGACCGATCCGTATGTAGGAAGGTTGATATATTTCAGGGTGTATTCGGGAAAGGTCAGCTCCGGTTCGTATATTCTAAATTCAACTAAAAATAAAAAAGAAAGAATAGGAAGAATTTTATTAATGCACGCGAATCATAGAGAAGAAGTTAAAGAAGTTAAAGCAGGAGAGATAGCAGCGGCGGTTGGCCTGGAAGCTACAACCGGAGATACTATTTGTATGGAAAGCAAACCTATCATTTTGGAAACCATCCATTTTGCCGAACCGGTCATTGGTCTTGTGGTTGAGCCGAAAACCAAGGCAGACAGAGACAAATTAAGCGAATCTCTGAAAAAGTTTATAGAAGAAGATCCCACGCTTAAAATAAAAACAGATGCGGAGACGGCACAGACTATTTTATATGGTATGGGAGAGTTACATTTGGAAATTATTGTAGATAGAATGAAAAGAGAATTCGGAGTTGAGGTTATAACTGGTAAACCCCAAGTAGCGTACAGGGAAACAGTAAAAAATTCCGTCGATCAGGAAGGAAAATATATCAGGCAGACCGGGGGTCGTGGTCAGTACGGCCATGTATTTATAAAAGTTGAACCGTTGGAAAGAGGAAAAGGAGTTGAATTTGTAAATAAAGTTGTCGGGGGCGCGATACCACGTGAATATATTCCGGCGGTTGAAAAAGGTATTAAAGAATCGTGTGAGTCGGGTGTTTTGGCTGGATATCCGGTTGTAGATGTGAGAATCACATTGTTTGATGGTTCTTTCCACGAGGTAGATTCATCCGAAATAGCTTTTAAAATGGCAGCCAGCGAAGCTTTTAAGAGTGCGCAGAGAAATGCCCAGGCTTATCTTCTTGAGCCAATTATGAATATTGAAGTGGTGACTCCTGAGGATTTTATGGGTGATATAATAGGCGATTTATCAGGTAAAAGAGGCAGGATAGAAGGTACTGAAACCAGAGGTACTGCCAGAGTAATCAGCGCAAAAGTGCCTTTGGCTGAAATGTTTGGGTATGCAACTGAACTGAGGGGTATGTCCCAGGGTCGCGCCAGCTTTACAATGGAGCCCAGCCATTATGAAGAAGTACCGGCAAACGTGACCGAATTGATAATTAAAGGTTCAAACAGGTAGATATTAACCTATAGTACATAGGATGAAAAACATCCTTGCTTTTATGTTAGGTTTCTGGTTTACTTCATACCTGTAATTTGTTATAAATAACTTCACAAATAGGACTTTATATATTAATATACAAAGGTCAAATGGAAGAAAAAGTATAAAGTTGTAGATTGTTTGCATACTTTAAATAATCTTAAGGTATCCAAATAGTTCGAAAGGACTAAAATGGCAGAATTCGTTAGAAATAAAGAGCATGTAAATGTCGGAACCATCGGGCACGTTGACCATGGTAAAACCACACTTACTGCAGCTATTACAAAGGTTTTAGCCGGAAAAGGCAAAGCCGAATACCGGGCTTATGAATCTATAGATAAAGCTCCCGAAGAAAGAGAAAGAGGAATCACAATTAATATTACTCACGTCGAATATGAAACCGACAAGAGGCATTACGCGCATATAGACGCTCCCGGGCATGCCGATTATATAAAAAACATGATTACCGGCGCAGCCCAAATGGATGGCGCAATATTGGTAGTATCCGCGCCCGACGGACCGATGCCTCAGACCCGAGAACATATTTTACTAGCTAAACAGGTAAACGTGCCTGCAATGGTCGTTTTCATGAATAAATGCGATATGGTTCAGGATAAAGAAATTCTTGATTTAGTAGAGCTTGAAATCAGGGAACTGTTGACCAAGTATGGTTTTGACGGAGAAAAAGTTCCTGTGATAAAAGGATCGGCTACAAAAGCTTTGGAAGGTGATGCCGAATCAGTTAAAGCTATTGAAGAACTGATGGAAGCAGTAGACAACTATATTCCCTCACCGGTAAGAGATTTAGACAAACCGTTTTTAATGCCTGTAGAAGATGTTTTCTCTATCAGTGGTAGAGGAACTGTGGCTACCGGGAGAGTTGAAAGAGGATCAGTTAAATTGAGTGAAGAAGTGGAAATTGTAGGAATAAAAGACACCGTAAAAACGGTTGTAACCGGTATTGAAATGTTTAAGAAATCAATGCAGCAGACTCAGGCTGGGGATAATGTAGGGGTTTTACTGAGAGGCGTCGAAAGAGAAGGAATAGAAAGAGGTCAGGTATTAGCTAAACCAGGCAGCGTAAAACCTCACACCGAATTTGAAGCACAAGTTTATGTCCTTTCTAAAGAAGAAGGCGGAAGACATAAGCAGTTCTTTAGCGGCTACAGACCGCAGTTTTATTTAAGAACTACGGATGTTACAGGTGAAATTACTCTTCCCGAAGGTGTAGAAATGGTTATGCCCGGAGATGACGTAAAAATTAAAGTTAAATTAATAACCCCGGTTGCATTGGAAGAAGGTCTTAGATTTGCTGTCAGAGAAGGTGGACATACGGTTGGTGCTGGAGTAATCACCAAGATCAACGCTTAAGTTGAAGAGTGAACTTTGGATGCCCTCAATAACATGAGGGCATCTTGATTAATAGTTATGGCAAAGTCACAGAGCAAAGAGTCAAAAATCAGAATAAAGCTTAAATCTTATGACAGCAGAATCATGGATTTAAGCTGCACAAAAATTGTTGATACAGCTATAAGAACCGGTGCAAAAGTTGTAGGGCCGGTACCTTTGCCTACAAAAATAGAGAAGTTTACAGTTATTAGAGGACCGCATATTGACAAAAGGTCGAGGGAGCAATTTGAGCTTAGAACTCACAAAAGAGTGTTGGATATTTTAAATCCTACCGGTTCTACGATAGAAAGTCTTTCTCATTTAAGCTTACCGGCAGGTGTAGATATCTCTATAAAGATGTAAAAGCTTGCTCACCGCCAAGGCGGTTGCGCTTCCTTTTGCATTTTCTCTATACAAAAATGTGATGATTTCATCATCCGTACGCTTTCGCGAACTAGAAGCGTATAATACAGTTTTCATTTTCGCTACGCGAAAAAGTGACGTAACTGGGTAGATTGGTTTTTAGGCGTTTTATTGATAAAATGGGCAAGATGCATAACAGCAGAAGTTAAAAAAGCAAAAAGGGCACTTTACTATTGACGTTAAGGCGCCCCGGCGCCTTTTTTTATTGATTGAATTAGAGAAATTATGAGGAACTATGGAACAAATTATAAAAGGAATAAAACAGAATATGTCACAGATTTTTCTCGAAAGCGGAAATGTAATTCCTGTCACTATTATTAAAACCGAATCGGATATTTCCGAAGATTTGTTAAATAAATCAGTAGTTCTTACAGGCAAGTCTAAAGGAAAAGGATTTGCAGGAGTAATGAAGAGATGGAATTTTGCAGGTGTCGGTGAGGCTACTAGAGGCCAGTCGAATAAACAAAGATCGGGCGGATCAATAGGCAGTCAGACACCGGGAAGAGTGTTAAAAGGGAAAAAAATGGCAGGTAGGCTTGGAAATAAAAAAGTTACTGTAAAAGGTTTGAGAATAGTGGAAATTGCAATAGATAAAAAGGAATTAAAAGTTTCTGGACCGGTGCCTGGGGCTAGAAATTCCACAATATTTTTAAGGATATTATGAAGTCACAAGTTTTGGATAACAAAGGAATAAAAATTGAAGACATTATATTAAGTGATGATGTATTCGGTGTTAAGCCAAAAGCGGATTTAATTGCTCAGTATGTAAGAGTATATTTATCAAATAACAGGCAAGGTACCTCTTCTGCCAAAACAAGGGCGGAAGTATCGGGAGGCGGTAAGAAACCCTGGAAACAAAAGGGTACGGGAAGAGCCAGAGTAGGGTCTTCCAGAAATCCGCTTTGGAGACATGGGGGAATTTCCCACGGTCCCAAACCTAAAGATTGGACCTTGTATATGCCTAAAAAAATGAAGAGACTCGCAACCGTTATGGCACTTTCCTCTAAAGCACTTTCCGAAAATTTAAAAATACTTTCAGAAATAAATTTAAATAAAATTAAAACAAAAAATATCAAAGACCTGCTGGACACTTTAAAACTAAGCGGCAGAACTTTGATAGTCACGGAAAAAAAGAATGACAACATACTAAAAAGCGTTTCCAATTTAAAATATGTGGATTTAAGTTTTGTTGGAACTCTCAATGCTTATGAAATATTAAAGTCAAAGAACCTGGTTATATTAAAAGATGCTGTGAAAAATTTAGAGAAAAAATACCATGCAGCTAAATAATGTTTTGCAAAAACCGGTGATTACTGAAAAAAGTGTTGCTTTAACCGACACGCAGAACAGGTATGTTTTTAAAGTTAGAAGTGATGCCACAAAAGGAAAAATAGCGGATGAAGTAGAAAAAACATTTAAAGTCGATGTTCTGGACGTTAAAACAATTATGATGCCCGGCAAAAAAAGAAGGATAGCGAAAACTTTTAGATTCAGAAAAACTAAGGGATGGAAAAAAGCGATAGTGAAAATAAAAGCAGATCAAAAAATTGACATAGTTTCCAAAGAAGGCAAGTAAAAAAATGATAAAAACATACAACCCTACCAGCGCAGGAATAAGAACCAGAAAATCTCTCGTGAGAGAATTGTCTTTTGACAAACCCGAAAAAAAGTTAATAAAAAGTTTAAAAGGACCGGCCGGCAGAAATAAAGGTAGGATTTCAAGCAGGCACAGAGAGCGTGGCTCAAAAAAACATTACCGGATTATTGATTTTAAGAGGAATAAGATTAATATACCGGCAAGAATCGCCTCTATTGAATATGATCCCAACAGAGGACCGAATATAGCCTTGCTTAATTATGCCGACGGCGAAAAAAGATATATTCTTGCACCGGAGGGGTTGAAAGTTGGGATGACAGTAGTTTCAAGCGAAAAAGCCGAAGCTAATTTAGGTAATTCGCTTCCCATAGGAAATATACCTTTGGGGGTATTTGTTCATAATATAGAAATCAATCCCGGTCGGGGAGGGCAAATAGTAAGAGGAGCGGGAAATTATGCCCAAATAATGGCTAAAGAAGGCGGTTATGTAAATATTAAGCTACCGAGCGGTGAGATTAAAAAAGTTATGGTATCATGTTATGCTACTGTTGGAGTGTTGAGTAATCCGGACTTAAGAAATGTAAGACTGGGAAAAGCAGGTAGGAATCGACATTTAGGGAACAGACCTCACATAAGAGGTGTAGCAATAGCTAATCCTTCAGATCATCCGCACGGCGGTTCATATAAAGATTCAGGAATAGGTATGCCTTCTCCTAAATCACCGTGGGGATGGAAAACCAGAGGTGTGAGAACCAGAAAAAGAGCGCATACAAACAAGTTTATAGTGAAAAGGAGGAAATAATGAGATCTCTGAAAAAAGGTGTCTATTTAGATGCCGGATTAATGGAAAAAGTAGTTAAAATGAAAGCTTCCAAAGCAAATAAACCCATTAAAACCTGGGCCAGAAGATCTACAGTTACCCCTGAAATGGTTGGAATGACCTTTGAAGTTCACAACGGAAAGCAGCATTTGCCTGTATATATTACCGAAGCTATGGTAGGACACAAATTAGGTGAATTTGCGCCGACCAGAAAATTTAGAGCTCATTCATCAAAGAAAGGAACCTCGGAAGCGTGAACAATAAAGCATTAGTTTATTCAAAATTTAATAATGCGGGAATATCGCCAAAAAAGGTTGCCCCAGTGATGGATTTAGTAAGGGGGAAAAATGCAAACGAAGCCAAACTGGTGCTTTTATTTGACAGGACAAAGGCGGGGGCGTTGCTTCTGAAAACGCTAAAATCGGCGATAGCTAACGCAAAAAATAATTTGAATATTAATGTTGATGATTTATTTATTTCACATCTGCAAGTAAATGAAGGCCGTAAAATGAAAACGGGCATGTTTGCCGCTAAGGGCAGGTTCAGGCCATTATTAAAAAGAAGAAGCCATATAATACTGGGTTTATCTAAAAAGGAAGGTTCCAAAGGAGAAAAGTAAAAATGGGACAGAAAATAAATCCTTACGGATACAGGCTAGGAATATCAAAAAACTGGATGTCCAGATGGTACTCAGACAAAAAGCAATATGGGGACATTGTGCTGGAGGATATGAAAATCAGAAAATATTTAGAAAAAAAGTTTGAAATGGCAGGTGTTAAATCAATAGAAATTGAAAGGTCGGTTAACGAGGTAAATATTATTGTAAAAGTGGCAAAGCCGGGTGTAGTTATCGGAAAAGGCGGATCGGGAGTAGAAGATGCTGAAAAGGAACTTAAGAAAATTACCAAATCTAAAATAAGATTGACTGCAGAGGAAGTGAAAAATCCCGAAGTGGAAGCCCAGCTTGTCGCCGATTATATTTCAAGGCAGTTAAAGAGAAGACTGCCCTATAGAAGGATAGTTATAGCGGCAATTTCTTCAGCAAGAGATAAAGGCGCCAAGGGAATTAAAATAAAGCTTGCGGGACTTTTAAGCGGAGGAAACTCAATATCCAGATCTGAAACATTTTTAGACGGATCAATTCCGTCTCAAACACTAAGAGCTGATGTAGATTATGCGCAGGTTCACTGTCAGATGCTTTTCGGAACCATCGGGATTAAAGTGTGGATTTTCAAGGGAGAAGCGGTAATTTAAATACAGCTTTATATTTATGTTATTACCGAAAAAGGTTAAGTTTAGAAAACAGCAGAGAGGTACAAATAGAGGGCTTGCGATCAGAGGTTCTTTTATTTCCTTCGGTGATTATGCCTTAAAATCAGTAGACAGAGGTCTTCTGACTTCCAGACAAATTGAGGCCGCCCGAAAAGCTATAAGCCATGAAACTAAAAGGGGAGGGAAGCTTTGGATAAGAGTATTTCCAGATAAAGCGGTATCAAAAAAGCCGAACGAAACAAGAATGGGGAGCGGAAAATCCCCCACGGATCATTATGCTGCTGTCATTAAGCCGGGGAAAATAGTTTTTGAATTGGGGGGAGTTACCGAAGAAACCGCCAGAAATGCTTTTTATAAAGCATCTGCTAAACTTCCCTTAAAAATGAGGTTTATATCAAAAGAATAATATGAAAAGCTCTGATTTAAGAAATAAAAGTGAAAAAGAATTAAAAGATTTGATACAAAAAACCGCTAAAGAACTGGAAGATGTGGTGACTGACGTAATTAAAGGAAAAGAAAAAAATATTAGAAAAATAAGACCGCTCAAAAAAGATATTGCAAGATTAAAAACATTACTTAGTGAAAAAGAGTTTTTGAGCAAGGGAGGAAATATTAATGCCTAAAAAAATGTTTAAAGGAAAAATAGTTTCGGAAAAAATGAATAAAACAGTAATAGTTGCGGTTGAATTTCCCAAGAGACATCCCAAGTATGCAAAAAGTATTAAAAATACAAAAAGGTTTAAGGCCAGAAATGAAAAAAACATAAAATTAGGGGATATTGTTTTAATAGAAGAATCCAGACCCTACGCCAAAAATGTTAACTGGAAAGTTATAGAAATAAATCCTACCAAGAAAGAAAAATAATATGTTGCAGAGAGGATCAATTATTGTACCAGCAGACAACTCGGGAGCTAAAGTGTTAAAAATCATCGGGATTCCGGGAACAAATAGAAAATCCGCGGGATTGGGCGATATTATAACTGCAGCTGTAAACGGAGCTTCTTCTACTGGGTATGTTAAGGATCACTCGATTGTGAAAGCAATAATTGTTCGTACTAAAAAAGAAGTTAGAAGAAAGGACGGAAGCTATATCAGATTTTCGGATAATGCTGCAGTTGTAATTGATAAAGATGAAAATATGATAGGAACCAGGATTTTTGGTCCGATTGCGAGAGAAATCAGGGACAGAGGAATGCTGAAAATAGTTTCACTTGCCAAGGAGGTTTGGTAAAAATTCTTATGAGGATACATAAAGGAGATAAAGTAAAAGTTATAACAGGAAAAGATAAAGGGAAAGAAGGTAAAGTTCTCGCGGTATATTTATCTAAAAATAAGGTGCTGATTGAAGGAGTCAACAAAGTAAAAAGGCATGTAAAGCCCGGGACAGTATCAAAAGAGGGAGGAATTGTTGTGGTTGAAAAACCGATAAATGTATCAAATGTAATGTTTATAGACAGCACGTCGGGCAATCCCGTAAGAATAGGTTTTAAGATAGTCGACGGAAAAAAATATAGAATTAACAAAAAATCGGAGGAGATTATAGGAAAGGCAAAATAAAGTTTTATTCAGCGGGATTCGCTACTGAGGTTTTGAATAATATGGAAAACAGGTTATATAAAACATATAAAGAAAAAATGGCGCAGGATCTTAAAAAACAGTTGAGTCTGGAGAATATTATGCAAGTGCCTAAAATAAAGAAAATTAATATTAATGCTGGTATAGGCGGTTTCAAGGAAAATCGAGAAGCAACCGAGTCTTTTATAAATGAGCTGGCTGACATAACAAGTCAAAAACCTTATTACAGGAAAGCGAGGCTTTCAGAAGCGGGTTTTAAGATAAAAAAAGGCGATGTAGTAGGGTATTCAGTAACATTAAGAGGATATAAAATGTGGGCTTTCCTCGATAAACTGATAAATATAGTGCTGCCCCGCGTCAGGGATTTCAGGGGGTTAAGCAGAGATTCTTTCGATAACAGCGGGAACTACTCGCTTGGAATTAGAGAACATGTTATATTTCCCGAAGTTAATCCTAACGCGACCAGGGGAATCAGAAGCCTGCAAGTGACAATAGTAATGAATTCTAATAACAAAGAGAGAAATACAGCTTTGTTGGAGAAAATGGGATTTCCGTTTAAAAAGGTATAAAAATGGCAAGAAAATCTTTTATTGAAAGACACAAAAAACCTAAAAAATTTAAAGTGAGAGAATATAACAGGTGTTCGGTCTGCGGCAATCCCCGCGGTTATATGCGTAAATTTAAAATGTGCAGAAAATGTTTTAGGGAGCTTGTTCACAAAGGATTTCTGCCCGGAGTAAAAAAGTCAAGCTGGTAAATATATGTTAAATGATAGATTGGCAAATATGCTAAGTACAATTAAAAATGCGTATGCTGTAAGCAAACCTTCTGTTGAAGTAGCGCATTCTAAACAAATTGAGGAGGTTGCAAAAGTACTTGAAAAGGCCGGTTTTCTGAAAAGTGTAAAGGTGTTTAAAGAAAGCGGGGAATCTTTTAAAAAGCTTCATATTGATTTGATATATGAGGATGGAAGGGCAAAAGTTTCAGATATTAGTCGTGTTTCAAAGCCCGGGAGAAGAGTTTACAAAAACTATCGGGATATGAAACCTGTATTAGGAGGTTTTGGAGTTTCCGTCGTATCAACTTCCAGAGGCATAATGTCTGGTTCAGACGCTAAAAAGAGAAAGCTGGGTGGGGAAATTATTTGTACTGCCTGGTAATAAAAATATGTCAAGGATAGGAAAGAAAAACATTTTGATACCTCATGGAGTTACGGTTTCGGTAAACGGCCAAAATGTTGAGGTAAAAGGTGTAAAAGGAAATCTTTTAGTAAAAGTGAGGCCGGAAATTAAAGTGCAGGTGGAGGACAATCTGATAAAATCCAGCATTTTAAGAGAAACTAAGGAAACGAACGCATTTTGGGGAACAACAAATGCAACTATTTTGAATGCAATAAAAGGAGTAAGCGAGGGATTTGAGAAAAAACTTGAGCTGGTAGGAGTTGGCTACAGAGCTAAATTGGACGGCAATAATCTCTCTCTTTCTTTGGGTTTTTCTCATCCGATTGTTTTTGAGCCTATAGAGGGGATAAAATTTGTAGTTCCGGATCAGCAAAACGTAATTATAACCGGCATTGATAAACAAAAAGTTGGTTTGGTTGCTTCAAAAATTAGAAAAATAAGAAAGCCGGAACCTTACAAAGGCAAAGGTATAAAATATACAAACGAAGTTATAAGAAGAAAAGCCGGCAAGTCGGGAAAGGCGTAATATGTATAAAGTAATTTTAAGAAAAGACAGAAGAATAAAAAGAAAACTAAAAATAAGAAGCAAAATATTAGGCACATCCAAAAAACCCAGACTGTCGGTATTCAGGTCGCTACGATATACATATGCGCAGTTAATAGATGACTCTAAAGGTAAAACTATTGTTGATATTTCCAATTCTATAAAGAAATACCATGACGGGAAAAATAAATCACAGGCAGCCTATGAGTTGGGTAAGTTAATAGCAGAAAAAGCACTTAAAAAAGGTATTATTGAAGCAGTATTTGACAGAAATGGTTATAGATATCACGGCAGAATCAAAAGACTAGCCGAAGGGGCGAAGGAAGGCGGTTTAAAAGTATGAAAGAAACAAGAGAATTTAGAGAATTTGAAGAGAAAGTCATTCAAATTAAAAGAGTTTCAAAAAAAACCAGCGGCGGAAACAGTATCGGATTCAGCGCACTTGTCGTGGTGGGCGATAAAAAGGGTAGAGCAGGAGTGGGGTTAGGTAAAGCTAAAGATGTGAGTTCTGCAGTGCAGAAGGCAGTTACTCAAGCTAAAAGGAATATGGTTAAAATAAATTTAAAAAACACCACAATTGCACACGAAGTTCATTCAAAATTCGGATCAGCGGTGGTATTTTTAAAGCCCGCCCCCAAAGGTTCGGGAATAATTGCAGGAGGAGCCGTAAGAGTAGTACTGGAATTGGTAGGCATAAAGGATATTTCGGCTAAAATGCTTGGGTCCAATAACAGATCCAGCAACTTAAATTGCGCTTTGGAGGCATTAAAAAAGCTGAAATCATAAAATTTCAGGAATTAATATATGAATCTAAATGAATTAAGAAAAATAAGCGGAAATAAAAGACCATCTAAAAGGATCGGCCGCGGCAGAGGCAGCGGTAAAGGAATGCATACTGTCGGAAGAGGAAATAAAGGCCAGAAATCCAGAAAAGGCTATAATTTACCAATAGGATTTGAAGGAGGACAGGTGCCTTTATATAAGCGTCTTCCCACTATGGGAGGTTTTAAAAATCCGTTGTCAAAAGATATAATAATTGTAAAACTCTCTATGTTGAATGACTTTAAGGAAGGAAGTGAAATTACGCCTCAGCTTTTATTAAAGAGCGGGATTATAAAAAGAATCCCTAAATTCGGAGTTAAACTGCTGGGCAACGGAAAACTAACTAAAAAATTGACACTAAAAGGATTTTTAGTTTCAGACTCTGCCGGTAAGAAAATACAAAAAGCCGGAGCAATACTGTTAAATGCTTAAATTTTTAAAAATTCCCGAAATCCGCAGGAGGATTTTATTTACTCTGGGTGTTATTTTCGTTTTTAGGTTACTTGCTCATATACCTGTTCCCGGTGTTGATTCCAGTGCTCTGAAAAGTTATTTAGAAGGCAGTACATTATTCGGACTTTTTGACCTTTTCAGCGGAGGCGGTTTTCAGAATTTTTCTATTGTTACAATGGGCTTAAACCCATATATTAATGCTTCAATTATTATTCAGCTGTTTACAATGATGGTTCCCAGCCTGGAGGAACTGTCAAAAGAAGGCGAAACCGGGAGAGAAAAAATCAACATGTATACCAGGCTTCTTTCGGTACCAATTGCTCTACTGCAGTCATATGGTGTATATTTTCTGCTTTCGAAACAAGGTGTTATAAATACACTTAATCCTATTCAGCTTATAGTTCTGGTTCTGACACTTTCAGCCGGGACCATGATTCTAATGTGGATCGGCGAGTTGGTTACTGAGTATGGAGTGGGAAACGGAATTTCTTTATTAATATTTGTAGGTATTATAAGCAGACTGCCGTTAACATCTGCCCAGTTTGTTACCACCTTAAATCCTGAAAACCTTCCGAACTTAATTATATTTTTAGCTATATCACTGTTTATAATTATGGGGGTTGTGATTGTGAATGAGGGAACGAGAAATATTCCATTGGAATATGGCAGATCGGGCCAGAAGTCCCAGAAAGTTACTAATTACTTGCCTATTAAAATTAATCAAGCCGGAGTTATTCCGATTATTTTTGCTGTTTCCGTTGTATTGATTCCGTCGCTGATAAGCACTCCTATGCAGTCTTCGTCTAATGCTTTTTTAAGTAATTTAGGAACTTATTTAACAGCTAACTTTAACCCGAACTCGGTTTTATATAACGTTATTTATTTTGTTCTTGTGGTGGGATTTACTTATTTTTATACTACCGTTCAATTCAATCCCGAAAAAATATCAGATGATATTAAGAAGCGCGGTGGGTTTGTTCCGGGAATTAGGCCGGGAAAAAACACCACGGACTATTTAAAAGCCGTAATAACCAGAATAACCCTGGCAGGCGCATTATTTTTAGGTGCAATCGCCATCCTTCCCTATTTGGTGAACCAATTTACAGGTGTGTCCACTTTTTCCGTCGGCGGTACCGGGCTTTTAATTGTAGTGTCGGTTATCTTGGAAACAATCAGACAAATGGAATCGATGGTTGTAACCAAAAATTATAATAAGTTTCTGGAATAATCTCGTAGTATAATTATAAAATGCTCGATAAACTTAAAGATTTAAACAAATTAAGAAAAGCTCAGTCAGAAATCAAAAAACAACTTGAACAGATATATATATCCTCAGAAAAAAATGATATGTCTGTTTTAATCAGAGGAGACAAAAAAATCGAGAGACTGGTTGTGGACGGGGAAGAAAACAAGGAATTAAAAGATTTTTTAAATGTAGCTTTAAAAGAAGTTGACAAAAAAGTAGAAAAACAGATGAGAGGCCAGCTAGGTGATTTGGGAATTCCGGGTCTTTAATTTTTAAAATTATATTTATGAAGTTTTTAATAGTAGGTCCGCAGGGCTCGGGCAAAGGAACAATCGGAGAAATGCTTAGCAAGCGCCTGGGTATTCCGCTGATTTCGGTCGGAGATATACTTAGAGATCTGCCGAAAGACCACCCAAAATATCAAGAAGTTCAAGATACAATAAACGGAGGGAATTTAGCTCCGGTGGAAATTGTAGGGGAATTACTTAAGGAAAGGGTTTCTAAATCTGATTGTACTAACGGCTTTATTTTTGATGGCTGGGCGCGAAGACTTAAAGATATAGAATATTTTGATCCTGGTTTTGATAAAGTTATTTTATTAAATATTTCCCCCGGTACGTCGGTTAAAAGACTCTCTTCTAGGCGTACTTGTGAAAATTGTGGCAGTATTTTCAACATTGAAACGGTAAAGCCAAAAGTTGAAAACGTATGTGATGTATGCGGTGGAATGTTATTGCAAAGAGATGATGATAAGCCTGAAGCAATAATAAAAAGACTTGATATTTTTAATGAGGAGACAATGCCGGTAATTGATTACTTTCGAAAGAAAGGAGTGCTTTTAGAAATTAATGCCGAAACCTTACCCGAAGAAATTTTTGAAAATGTACTAAGAGCACTGAATAAAAATTGATTTCAATAAAAACCCCTGAACAGCTTGATAAAATGAAAGAGGGTGGAATGATATCCGCAAATGCAGTAAAAGAAGTTTTAAACTATTTGAAACCGGGAGTAAAGACAATAGAATTAGAAAGGATTGCGGAGAAATATATTTTAAGCAAAGGAGGCAAACCGTCTTTTAAAACCGTGCCGGGCTATAATTATACTACCTGTATTAATATAAATGAAGGTATAGTACACGGTCTGCCGAATAATTACGAAATTAAACGAGGCGATATAGTAAGTATAGATTTAGGAGTTTATTTTAAGGGATTTCATACCGATATTTCCTATACGTCAGAAGTTGAAACTCAAAAGGAAAAGGAATTTCTTAACACCGGCAAAAAGGCTTTAGACGGAGCGATTTCAAAATGCGTCGAAGGAAACACCTTGGGCGATATAGGATATGTAATACAAAATGTTGTAAAGAGTCATAATTGTTCGGTTTCAAGAGAATTAGTAGGACACGGGATAGGAAAAGAACTTCACGAGTCTCCATATGTCCCGGGATATGGAAAAAGAGGTCACGGGTCTAAATTGAAAGAGGGAATGGTTTTTGCGATAGAAGTTATATATCAAAAGGGCAAACCCGACTTAGCGCTGGATAAAGACGGCTGGACTTTAATAACAAAAGATCACAGCCTCTCAGCTCTATTTGAACATACCGTGATTATAGGGAAAAACAACCCTCTGGTGATAACCGATTCACATTTTACCTAAATTTAAATATAATTTTAAAGATGTATAATACTCTGCCTATTGAGAAATACATGTTCATTCATAATTTTCTGCCTCACCCCGTTCATCGTACGAGGGCTCGGCTTCTTTCACACAGAGCTCTAATGATGTATAACTTTCTGCTAATTCTGTTTTTTATTATTACTCAGTACGCTCCAAAATTATATCCGGGAGTTTTAGGTTATGCCTCGGATATCAAAGTCAGCGAATTATTAAATTTAACTAATAAAAAACGTACTTCAGACGGTCTTCCTGCATTAACATTAAATGAAGCTCTTTCTAAAGCTGCATATAAAAAAGCGCAGGATATGTTTGCCAAGGATTATTGGGCACATGTTTCACCGGATGGTATAGAACCATGGGATTTTATTTTAGCCGAAAAATATGATTATTCTTATGCAGGTGAAAACTTGGCCAAAAACTTTAATTCATCCAAAGAAGTGGTGGATGCATGGATAAGCTCCCCATCCCATAAAGATAATATGATAAGTAAAAATTATGATGAAATAGGTTTTGCTGTAGTGAACGGAACTTTAGATGGGTATAAAACCACATTGGTAGTGCAATTTTTCGGAAAACCTAGAACACCTTCGTATTTGGCAGAAGCCGACAAAGAAACCGTCAATGAGAAAATTCTTGAAAGTGTAAGTGAAGAATCGGAAACAGAAATTACAGCAGAAATTCCAAAACCGGTTGGATCTGAATCGGGTTTAAATTTGCGTACATTATCGTACGAATCTTTTCCAACCTTAATTGATGTTTCAGCTGTGCAGAAAATAGTAGGATTAACGTTCGGGGGTTTTATTTCGGGTTTGTTGGCGGTTGATATTTGGTATTCAAAAAAGAAATCCATTCCAAAGTTTACCGGGCACACCCTGGCGCATCTGTCAATTTTAGCAATAGCTGTTATTGGTATCTGGCTGGCTCTATCACCCGGGAAAATATTATAGGAAATAATATATGCGTGAAGAAGAAAAACATCTAAAACATTATTTAATATTGGTATTAGGTATAGTGATATTTATGTTATTTATAGCCTATTTTAAATATTATAATAATGTTCAAATACTTTTGTCGGCTGGTTTGTCGGCGTTTTACTGCTTATGGGGTATAATACACCATGCTGTGGAAGGAAGGCTTTCACGACTGATCTTTCTGGAATACATTCTTATAGGTTTTCTGGTGTTTTTGCTTTTATTTACTGCTCTAAGCATATAAGGCATATGATTCTCAAAAAAGCAATTTTATGAAGATTGTAATTGTAATACCAACATATAACGAAGCTTTAAATATAGGAAGATTAATAGACTCATTAAATGAAGTTTTCAAGTTAAAACCTGACGAGGATTTTCATATTTTAATCGTAGATGCAAATTCTCCGGATGGAACCGCCGGGGTAGTAAAGCAGAAAATGGATACTTTTGGAAATGTTCATATTCTTATTGAGGAAAAGAAAGCCGGATTGGGTGCAGCATATATTGCGGCTTTTAAATATGCTCTTCAAAACTTGAGTCCTGATGTAATAATGGAGATGGATGCAGATTTTCAGCATAATCCTGATGATTTGATGAAGATTGTCAATGAAATTCAGAACGGAAATGATTATGTAATCGGGTCCAGATTTACTGAGGGTGGAAGTATTCCAAAAGATTGGGCACTTTATAGAAAAATTCTAAGCTATGGCGGAAATCTGTTCACAAAGCTTGTCTTAGGAATTTATCAGGTAAATGATTTTACCTCAGGATTTAAAGCTTCGAGAGTAAAAAACTTTGTGGACAGAATAGATTTAGTTTCTGTTTTATCCGGTGGCTTTGCTTATAAAATAGATCTTTTATTCAAAATGTACAAGCTGGGGGCGAAAATAAAAGAAGTTCCCATAACTTTCGGACTGCGGGACAGGGGTGATTCCAAAATGGAGAGAAATAATTTTATCGATTCTCTTAGGGTGGTACTTTCAATCAGATATAATGAGAATTCCAGTTTTTTTAAATTTGCCTTGGTTGGATTTGTTGGATTGTTCGTTGACGGCGGATTGTTTAATATTTTAAGGCTTACACCCCTACGTTCAAGTTTAGCCACACCCGTGTCCGGTTTTATTGCTATGATGACTACTTATTTGTTGAATAATTACTGGTCGTTTTCCGACCGCAAAATAGATAGCATTAATAAAAAGCTGGTCGGGTTTATAGTTTATGTAATATCGTCTACAATACCAATATTAGTACGATCCAAGTTGGTCATTATTGCTACATCAGCATTCGGAGACACTTTTTTTGTTTCCAATACAGCGTTTTTTATTGGCATAGTTTTCGGTCTAGTGTGGAATTTCCTGGTTTATAGTAAAATAATCTGGAGAAAAAGGTAATTATGATTGAATACTCTGTTGTAATACCGGCATTTAATGAAGCCGATAAAATAACAACTTCCCTTACTCAAGTGCTTTCTTATATGAGGTCCTTTTCTAACTCGTTTGAAGTAATTATTGTAGACGACGGCAGTAAGGATAACACCGCTGACATAGTGGAGAAATATCTGGAAAGTAATTCCTGCCCGGAAATTAAGTTAATTAAAAATCCTCATAAAGGTAAAGGACCGGCGGTATGGACAGGAGTTATGAATGCGGAAGGAGAATATATATATACGGCTGATGCAGACTTATCAACTCCTATGACAGAATTAAAAAAACTGAGTCTTTGGATTAAAGAACATAATTTCGACATAGTGATAGCATCTCGTGAAGGTGCAGGTGCTCAAAGAATTAATGAACCATTTTACAGACATCTGCTGGGAAGAGTGTTTAATTATGTTGTTCAATTATTTGCTCTTCCGGGGATTAGAGACTCCCAATGTGGGTTTAAATTATTCAAAAAAGAAGCAGCTAAAACTACATTCAAAAAACTTAAATTATATGGAGAAACTGCAAAAACAACAGATAAAGCGTACTTAGGAGCCTGGGATGTTGAGGTTTTATATTTAGCTAGGAAGCTGGGCTATAAAATCAAAGAAATACCTGTTACCTGGGTTTATGTAAAAACGACCCGTCTAAACCCATTTAAAGATTCACTTAAGATGCTTATGGATGTAATGAGAGTTCGAATTAATTATTTAAAAGGGGTTTATAAGTAAACCTGATTTTTAGGATTGCCGGACAATATTGAAGGAGTATAAAAAGTATGAACTTATGTGTTATTAGGACAGGTTATGTCGGCCTTGTAGGGGCCGCTATTTTTGCCGAAAGAGAAAATAATGTTGCTGGAGTACGGTCTGCATATTGACTGAATGGGACGAGTTTAAAGAACTGGATTTGGCTAGAACTAAATCTTTGATGAAAAAGCCCATTTTATTTGACGGAAGGAATTTGCTAAAACAAAAGGAGGTAGAGGGAGCAGGTTTCGTTTATTTCGCTTTCGGAAAAAAGATACGGAAGAAGCGGATATAATAAGAACAGCGGTGCTTCAGAATGGAGGAAATAAACGCCAGTAAAAAAAGAATACTGTATTTTATACCTACATTTCCTGTATTAACGGAAACTTTTATTGCGCGTGAAGTAATAAAGGTTATAGAAATCGGAGAGGTTGATGTTCGTATTTTGTCCCTTAGTAAAGATAGAGGATCTATTGAAGAATTTGTAAAAGACAGGGTGACTTATAAACGTATCGGTATACCCGACTGTATTTTTGCTCTTTCATACCTTTTCCAAAACTCTAAAATGGTTTTTAGAATTTATAAGGAAATATTTTTTTCGTCAGGATTGTGGAATATTTCAAATTTGTATTTGTTTTTTAAATCTCTTGCGTATGCAAATATCATAAAGCAGTTTAACCCCGATCACATTCACTGCCACTTTTTATCAGATCCTTCTACTATTATTCTCATAGTATCGAGAATTTTAAATATTCCTTTCAGTGTATCCGGCCACGCTAAAGACGTTTTTTTAACCGGTACATTAATAAAAGAGAAAGTAAAATATTCTAAATTTACAACTATATGTAATTCTTTTGCTTTTGGTAAGGCGTTGGAAAAAGTTGATAAGGAAGACCGCGACAAATTGAAATTACTTTTTCATGGAATAGATATCAATCTGTTTTCAGATCCTCCAAAAAAACATAAACCAAATCGTCCCGCGATTTTTTTGGGTGGTACACGTTTGATTGAAAAAAAAGGAATCAAATATTTAATTGAGGCTTCGGCTATTTTGAAGTCTAAAGGGATTTCCCATCAAATTGATATAGTCGGTCCCGGCCCACAATTCAATGAATTTAAAAACTTAATTAAGCAAAAAGAGCTTAGAAATTACGTTTTTATTCACGGGGAGGGAAATGGCACCCCTTTTGAGGAAGTTAAAGAGTTTTACAAAATAGCTGATATTTTTGTTCTGCCAAGTATTGAAACCGTTGAAGGGGATGTCGACGGTGTTCCGACGGTAGTAATAGAAGCAGCCATAGCTAAGCTTCCAATAATTACTACAAATGCTGGGGGAATCACAGATTTAATAAATGAAACTACCGGTTTGATTGTGCCTCAAAGAGATGCCGATTCTCTGGCTTTGGCAATAGAGAAACTGATTTTAAACCCGGAACTGAGAGTTAAACTAGGAAAAACCGCTTATGAAAAAGCATCCGTAATGTTTGATATAAATATAAATGCAAGAAAGCTGCAGGAGGAATTTTTGGTATGAATATAGCAGTTTTTGTAAAAGCTTCTACTTTTCACTCCGGATATGGCGGGTTGGAAACTCAAAATAAAGCACTTTGTGAAAAGCTTGCGGAAAGGGGGCATAATGTTACGGTGTTTTCGCCTAAAAAAGAATTAGATTCAGATACGCGAAGTTTAAATAGGGTTAATTATGTGTTTGTGCCGTGTAAATTTAAAATGGGAATGTTATTGGGATTCGGTGGCCGTTTGGATAAAAATAACTGGCTTAATAAATCTTATGATGCTTTTAAGTCTTATCATGAAAATAACAAGTATGATTTAGTTCTTGGGCATAGTTCGGCGGCGTTAGGAATTATATTTAAAAAAAATGATTTAGGAATAAAAGTGGTTTCTGTAGCTCACGGCAGCATAATTGGGGAATTAAAAACATATTATAAGGAAATGAGTTCTTTTTCGGATTATATTACTGCAATTCCTAATACAGCCTTTGCGGTAAAAAATTTCTTTTCAAGACAACGGGAATATGTTTTGGGGAGTGATAAAGTTATAGCTGTTTCCGGTGCTGTAAAAAACGCCTTAATAGACGAAACATTTTCACCAGAGGAAAAATTTGTTGTAATACACAACGGTATTAATCCTCCTCCTCAAATTGAAAAAAATAAATCAGGAGAAACATTAAATTTAATATATGTGGGTAAAATGATCAAATCTAAAGGTGTATTCAATCTTATAAATGTTTTGTCCGATCCTCTTTTTGTAGATATAAAACTAAATATGGTGGGCAGCGGAAGAAACCTGGAAGAACTTAAAAAACATTCGAATTCGAAAAACCTTTCCGTGAAAGTAGTATTTCACGGGAATGTTCCGCCAGAGAGAGTTATGCCATTAATGCAGAACAGTGATTTATTTGTGCTGCCTACACTTAGATTTGAAGGATTTCCTATGACATTAGTTGAGGCGATGTTTGCAGGCCTTCCCATAATTGCAAATGATATGGGAGGAAACTCGGACGCGGTAGTAAACGGAGAAACAGGATTTTTAACGGATCCTTTAAACCTAAACGATTTTAAGGAAAAATTGCTAAAATTAGTCAGCAATAGGGATTTGATTAGAGAAATGAGCATAAAAGCGCGGAAAAGAGCCGAAAAAGAGTTTACTACAGATATTATGGCTGATAAATACGAATCTGTATTTGAGCAGGTATTAAAGTTGCAGTGAAGTTTATTTATGGTACTTAGTATGTTTAAAATACAATCAAAATTACTGATCCAGGAGTTTTAATTTATACTTTTATTAAAGAACTATGAGGATATTAAGAATTATATATGAATGGCCTCCTCCCTGGCACGGATTAGCCCCTCACCCATATGAACTCAGTATATCGCAGGCTAATATGGGTCAAAAAATTGATGTTTTCTGCGGTTGGTGGCCTAAATCCGGTCCTGTAGAGAAGTATCCTAATATAGAGATACACCCGTTTATAAGAGAACCGCTGCCTGCTACTGTGTCATTTACAACTTCAATCCTAATGTTTATTTTCTTTTTAATGTGGCCGTTTAAAAACAAAGTGGATATAATCCATTGCCATGGACATTTTGCAATTTGGATTTATCTTTATAGACTAATGCTGCAGAAATTCTCAAAAGATTCGGATGATCTGAGTATTCCTCTGGTAGTTCATTTTCATAATACTGTAGCCGGCAGGTGGAAAGCAGCAGAAGAAAAAGAGATTAAATTAAAATGGTATACACGATACATACAATGGCCAATTGAAAAGCTGGCAAACAAATGGGCTGTCAAAGCAGCTAATGCAATGATTTTTGTAAGTGAGGAAAATAAAAAAGAGGCAATCGAATATTATAAAGCTGATGCCGATAAGTGTTTTATTGTGGAAACCGGTGTCAATATAAACACCTTTAAGCCGACGACTTTGGAAGAAAGGGAAAAATCAAGGAATGAACTGGGTTTTGATCCCTTTGAAAAAATTATTCTGAATAACGGTTCAATGGTAGAAAGGAAAAATATTCATTTATTGGTGGAATCGCTTTCCTATTTACCTTCTAACTTCAGACTTTTGCTGGTAGGACCGGGAGATGTTGATTATCTTAATAAAATTAACGAAATAATTGAAACTAATCATCTGGAAGGCCGGGTTACTAAAATAGGATATACACCATATCCTCAAATTCCTATAGCCTTTCAGGTTGCTGATATATTTGTGCTTCCTTCCGGCTTTGAAGGTCTTCCAAAAGTTGTAATGCAGAGCTTAGCTTGCGAAGTACCGGTTCTGGCATCAGGATTTAAATTAATGGATCATATTGACGGTCTTTATTATCTGGAAAATCTCGAGCCGAAATTTATTGCCGAAAGTATTTTGCAAATAATAGAAAATCCTCGAAAGGTAGACAGATTTAAAATAATTCATTCTTACTCATGGGAAGTGAAAGCAAAGCAGATTGATGAAATATATAAATTTGTAATAAAAAATATGGCAAATGCCGGAGTATAAGTGTGCGTAACCTGTTTTTTCTTTCTATAGTTTCATTTATAGCCTTACATATTTTCCTGATTAATTTTAATTACGCGGAATGGGGGGATACTTACAGGATTCTGAGAGCTTCTGAATTTATAAGAAATCTTTCATACCCGGAAGATGAAAAAAGACCGCCATTATTTTCAGCGGTTTTGGCTGTCAGACCTGAAAATGTAGATCAGATATTTTGGGGCAGAGTGGTAATGTTTTTCATGTCGATATCTGCTTTTATTGTTTTTTTTAAACTGACAGAAATTTATTTGAAGTCGGATTTTGAAAAAGTTTTAGCAGTTATTTTATTTATCCTAAATCCCGTCTATTTATATTGGTCGATAAGAATTTATGCTGACGTTCCATTTAGTATTTTATGTATGCTGGCATTGCTTTTGTATTCTAAATGGAGATTGACATTAAACTTGGCCAAAGTGTTCATCCTGTCACTGGTAGCCAGCATGGCAATTTTGACAAGATTTGAAGGTTTTATACTATTTGCCGCTTTAGGTGTAGCTTTATTGTTCAATGGACGCTTTCAATTTAAGATTCCGGATTTAAGTAGTTTAAACTTGAAGCAGTTTTTCATGTATTCATTTACTACTATGATATTAACAATGCCCTATCTGGTTGTTAAAAATCCTCTTGATTCGAAATATTTAGAAGAAACTGCCGGCAGGTCTTATGACTTAAAAATGGTCGCTATATTCATGCTGTCGTTTTTATTTGTGCTTGGTTTAAATATGGCAGTTTATTTTTTTGTCAGATCCAAACGCAATTTATTCGGTTTTCTCAAAGAAAATATTCATATTTTTGCTTTTTTAATATTGGAAATGCTTCTGATTCTGGTTTGGCCGGCGGCTATTCCTAGGCTTTTTGTACCATTAATTCCCGTATTCATCATACTTTTTTCAAAAGCAATAAATGATTATTATACTTCAGATGAGAGAGCTCCTAAGTTAATATTTTTTAGTTTAACAATATTATTATTGATTATTCATTTGGCTGGCCAATATACTTTTCGACTTCAATTTCTGGTTAATATAAAGTATTTATTGACAGCAACAATATTACTACAATTGGCTGTTTCCGCAGTTTTATATTTTAAAAAGAAATATATATTTCTAATGGTACTGGTCATAAGTTTGTCTGTATGGTCTTTAGGGGTTTTATATGTTCATAAAGACATTTACAGATCTATAAAAGAGGCCTCTATTTATGCAGCAGAGAATTTTGAAGGAAATGTCGGTTATAACGATGTTAGCAGTATTAGCGATTGGTATTTAAATTATTATGACGGAGGAAAAAATAATACTGGAACATATCTGTATTACTCTAAAAAAGCCGATTTGAATTACGAAAATCTGACAAAAAAGAAATTAAGCTACCTTTTAATGACGAATGAGCATAATACGGATACAACACTGGATATCGAGCAAAGACCTTATTTAAAGCAACTAAAGGAATTCAACTATATAATAAATAACAAAGAATTCTGGACTAAGGTATTGGAGATTAAAGAAAATGAGTAAGAGTGCATTGGATAAGGATTCAGATAATTTTCTAAATGTTTTAAAACTGATTTCTGACAGGATGAATGGATTAATGTATGCTTTCAGAGGAACTGCCGGACTGGTTATACAGGGGTTGGAAATGAAAATGGAAGATATTGATATTGTATGCAGCAAAGATACAGCAGTTGCGTCAAATACTTTGTTTAAGGATTTTCTAAAAGAGAAAGTTGAGTATAAAATATCGGATAAATTTAAATCGTATTTTGGTAAATTTAATATAAAAGGAGTTTTGGTGGAAATTTACGGAGACTGGCAGATACTTGATGCCAAAGGGGTTTGGAGTAAAATCTTTGATGGAAGCGACCGAATTAAAGTAAAATTTAGAGGTGAGGATTTTTATGTAGTTCCAGCTGATACTGAATTGTTAATGTTTGCATTAATGGGAAGGTGGAGTGCGTTTCATAAAATAAAGAAGCAAGCTTCTTCTTTTCTCGCAGGAGAGAACTCCCGCTCCAAAATAAAAATATGAAGTTATCCGTAGTTATACCAGTTTATAATGAAAAAAACACAATACAAGAGATTGTGAAAATGGTTAAAAATGTTGAAATACCCGATGTAGAAAAAGAATTAATTCTCGTTGAAGACGGTTCTAAGGACGGTACTCTGGATATATTGAAAAAAATGAAAGAAGAGCAAAAAGATTTGAATGTTTATTTTCATAAGGTAAACAGCGGAAAAGGCGCATCGCTTCGTGACGGATTTAAGCTTTCCACTGGAGATTATGTAATTGTCCAGGATGCTGATTTAGAATACGATCCCCAAGATTATAAAAAGTTAATTAATGCTTTGAAAGATTATAATGCCAAAGTGGTTTATGGCTCCAGATTTGCAGGAGATTATAAAGATATGACGAGCCTTCATTATATAGGTAACAAAGTTCTTACTTTACTTACAAATATTCTTTTCGGGGTTAAATTAAATGATATGGAGACTTGTTATAAACTTATACCTGGAGATTTTATTAGAAAAATGAATATTAGGTCGAACCGTTTTAATTTCGAGCCCGAAATAACAGCTAAAATTCTTAAGTCAGGGATGAAAATAGTGGAAGTCCCGATTTCATATAAAGGACGTACATGGAGCGAAGGAAAAAAAATTACCTGGAAAGATGGGATTTCCGCGTTGCTGACTCTAATTAAATTCAGATTTTTAGATTGATATGCTTAAGAAAATTTTCGATAATTTTTTACTGATAATTATAATATTTTTTTCTATTGGAGTATTTCTCGTTAATTTGCGAATGAATATTTTCAGATACGAAAACTTTGACTTCGGTAAGTTTGATTTGGGGAATATGACACAAATGGTATGGAATACCTTAAACGGACGATTTATGTATTTAACCGATTATTTCGGTACAAACCTCCCAAGGTGGTCCATGAGCCACGTAGATCCTATTTTGGTTCTATTTGTTCCTACCTTTGCTTTATGGCAGCATTCTTTAAACTTAGTAATTTCTCAGCTGATCCTGGTTATTTTTAGTTCAGTTTTAATATTTAAAATTACCGAACACAAACTCAGATCAAAATTGGCTGCTTTCTTTTTTGGCCTTTCTTATCTATTTTATCCTGCTGTTGGCTATTTAACGGCCTGGACGGGTTTTCACGGCGTTACAGTTGCAATTCCGTTTTTCCTTGGAGCTGTATATGTTTTTGAAAGGATGTATAAGTCAAATAATTACCCGCGAAGAAATCTCGTTTTATTCTGGGTGCTATTAGTAGTTACAATGATGGGAAAGGAACAGCTACCGTTATATGTGGCGCTGTATGGTATTTTTATAGTTTTATGCCGGTCGGGAATCTGGGACTTTTTAAAAGAAAAATCAAAACTAACCGAATTGAGTGCCATTGAGGTTTTAAAGATCCTGCTTTTATCTAAAAACGTAAAGCTGGGTTTAGGTGTTTTTAGCGCTGGTGTTCTGTGGTTTATAACCGCATTTTTTGTAATAATCCCTCTATTTGCCAAATACAGAATTGAAGGATTCGATAAATTTTCCAAGTCATTAGGTCTTGATACTGATATTGTTCGGGATGTTGCCAGACCAAACTATTTTATCAGCAGATACGAAGAATTTGGCGAATCTTATACTGAAGTATTTTTTAATTTGTTCATGGACCCCCAAAAACTAGTGAGAGTAATATTTGGGGGTGATAGGGTAGATAATTTTAGGAAGACATTTGAGCCGCTGGGGTATCTGCCGTTTGCAAACCCTCTGTTTACTATGCTTGCTGTCCCTGATTTATTGATTAACTACTCTACTACGGCAGGAGGAATCGGAACTTCGGAAATTACCAATCACAGAATTTCCATGATAATACCGGTTCTCTTTATTTCAACTATTTATGCTGTCGGTTTTATTTCAAACTATTTGTCAGTACTTTTAGTTAAAATTAAAGTTACTCGTTCCTATTTAGTATTAGTTTTAAGTCTTTTTATTCTCTCTTTAAATGTTTGGAAGACATTTGAATATAATAACCCGGTTTATTTATGGATTACTCAAGCCGTCCAAAAAAGAATCAGTTCTGTAGCTTATGCAAAGGAAGATATGGAAACCGCTAGGAGTGATAAAGTAAAAGTCGGAGATGTTTTAAGACTCTCCAAGCTGGAAAATAAAGACAGAGAATGCGCGAATAAAATAATAAAAATGATTCCCGGAGATTCTTCTATTTCGGGGCCCGACTATTTAGGAGCCCATTTAGCCAAAAGAGAAACATACGCTATATTTCCGGCTTTATACAATGAAGCAGATTATGTAATAGTGGACGTCTTCTCTAAAAAAATATTGAATATCTTAGACGTTGATTTATCTCTGGTAAAAGATGTAATAGAAGAACTAATCAAAAGCCCGAATTATAGATTGATGACCGGTTGCGGTAATTTATTTGTATTCAAAAACGTCGGAAATTACGGAAAAGAACAGCTGCTGCCCTTGCAGGAGAAATTCATTTATCCGGAAAAGTTCAATTACGAAATATTTTTGTCTTTACATATGGTTGACTATGACTATCCTTTGATATTAAAGCGCGGGGAAAGCGGTGATGCTAAGTTTGTTTATATAAAAAGAGAGGACTCTTCCATTGATGACTATGTGTTATTTTTAACTCTTATCAACGAAAACACAGGTGAAATATACCAAGTCGCCAACCTTCCGTCATTTGCTATAAAACAGCTTCGGGACTGGAAAGAGGATATTTATTATGAAGAAACTATTGATATAACCCTTCCCGGATATTTGGATCCGGGCTCCTATAAAGTATTCGTGGGAATGTCGAATATTATAAGGACTAGGAGTATTTATTTGGGGGATATTGAAGTATTATGAAAGAACTTACCAAATGGCAGATCATAAGTTTTTTTTCCCGCGGCGCAGCTATGGCGTTGGGCATTTTTCAGAGCTTTTTCATTGTCCGGTTGCTGACTGTCGGTGAGTATGGGGTTGTTCAACTGGCGGCTTCTATCGGCGGGGCTTTCGGTATTTATCAGCACTTAGGACTTGCTTCGGGGAGTACCAGAGAAATATCGGCGGCAAAAGACGACACCGAAATTTTTAAAATTTTTATTACTGCCTTAGTTATTAGGTATGTAGTTACCATTCCGCTGGTACTGTTTCTTTTCTTCTCAGCCAATAGCTTAGCGGTTGACACATATAATGATGAGTCATTGATACTCCCGATTAAGATCTATGCTCTGGTATTATTATTTCAAGGTGTACAGAGCATTCTTAATTCGGTAATATCCGGAACAAAAAGATTTAAGCATTTATTTCTGTTTCAGTCGGGAATAGCAGTTGTCAGTGTTCTGATTTTTATTCCTCTGGTATATTATTATAGTGTTAATGGGTATTTTTACGCTCTGGCTTTTTTTAATTTGATTTCTTCTACAATACTCTCATATTTGGCGTTTAAACCTTTAAGAGGAAAATTGGTTTTTCCGAGTAAAAGCGATTTCAAGGCATTGTTAAAAGAATTGCTTTCTATCAGCCTGGCGATATATTTTGTAAAGATTCTTTATACGTGGTGGGAAAAGTCGGGACCTCTGCTTTTAGGTTTGGAAGTATCTAAAGAAACTGTAGGTATTTTTGCATTTGGATTGCTTTATGCAAAAAAACTCATGAATATTTCCGACGCAGTGACTGATGTTAATCTTCCAGTTCTGTCGGAAAAATTTGTGAAGGATACAGCAGCGTTTAAAGAAATTTTCAGTAGTAATTTTAATAAAATATATATTCTGATCATTTTTGTAGCCGCAAGTGCTGTTTACTGGAGCAAGGATGTAATAACTCTTTTAGTTGGAGGGAATAAATATGATGAATCTTTTCCTTATGTTCTGCCGTTGGTTTTCGCTTTTGTATTTTATTCATTTATAAATATTATTAAGTCGTCTGTCATAGTTCCGGCTAAGCTGGTAAAAGAACTTATTGCGAGCTTTGTGGTGCTTTTAGTTGGTACGGTTTTGTTTTTTATTTTGACTAATGAGAACCTTGGTAGTCTTTCTTCTATGTCTTATGCAATGTTAATTGGAGCAGCTCTAAGTACCGGATTTATGGTTATTATTTCACAGTTCAAATTAAAATTTAAATTTATTACACACGACCATTTTCTATTGATGATTCAGGGATTTACAATCGCCTGGGTAGGTGCAGGATATGTTTTATTAAGTGGCCAACCTGCCAGTTTGATTTTAAAAGCCGTCTTATACGTTATATTTATGCTACTATTGTTTTTTGGCGCGCGAATATCCAATTTTATTTCCAAAGAAGATTTGGAATTTGCTGTTAACATATTTAATAAAATAAACGAAAAAATTAAATAATATGACTTCAAAAAATGCCTTCGATATAATGAAAGATCAAATAAGGGATAAATATGAAGGAGATCCAGAGTGGAAAGCCGAGTCGGATCGACTTTTTGGTCCTGAGGAAGCTTCTGCGCTGTGGCATGAATTGGAAAAATCTCATATAATTCCGGAGCCGGAAGCTGATGTAAATATTGTGAGTGTTTCCGCGAACATACCCACTCATGAGTTAGCGATGTTTAAGGCTGATTTGTTAACCAGAAAGGGTAAAAGCAGATTCGTTATTGGAGATATTTCTGAATTAAGAGTTAAGACATTTATAGATGAATTGGTTGAACCATATACAACATTCAGAAATAGATTTGCGTATATAAGGTGGGATGCATATAATTTACCGGTTCCGGATAGTTCTGCTGATGTTATATTTGATAGGAAAGGAGCTCTTTGGCATATTGCTCATAATTATAGGGATACCCAAAAACTTATTGAAACCTTTAAGGAATATCATAGAATACTTAAACCGGGTGGTAGTTTAGTTGTAGATAATATTGGCGGTTTTGAGGCATATTTAAAAGGGCTTTCACGAGAGCGTCAATTAGAAATAGCTTTAAAGACTTTATCAGGAATACGTTTTTCAGATATCTATCCTGATGCTCCTATGCAGTACGAGCCTTCAACAATAGATAAAATTAGAACACTAGCCCTTGCTGTGTCAGATAATACGGAATTAATAATAACTATTGAAGATCTTTTCGAAATTCAAGACATTGGTGAAGGAGCGTTATCAGTAAAAATATTTACTAAAAAGTAAGTATATTCTGGAAAGTAATGACCAAAGAAATTAAATGGTTAATATAATGATACAAATATTTGAAAAAAACTGTGCAATCATTTAAGCTATTTTTATGCATATTTTAAGTAAAAAATGGCTTTTATTAGGTTTGTTTGTCATTTTATTTTTTGTTACAAGAATTCCAAGGCTGAATAACGACACAATCAACCCCGACGGAGTTAATTGGCATTTCAGGACGGAGCAGTTTATTGTCGGTTTAAAATTCCGCCAGTTCGAAAGAACATATCAGCATTATCATCCTGGTGTAACTTTAATGTGGATTTCCGGAGTTCCTATAGAATTTTATAAGCAACTGAATCCGGCAGAGGTGGTTTACAGCCAGTTTAATTTTTCTACTTATGATTATATTGCAAAGCTTTCTCTGGTTTTAGTGCAGTTTTTTTTGTCACTAGTAACTATATATCTTCTGAACAGAGTTTTATCAGTTTTATATTCAAAGCATTCCTTATTGTTATCAATTGTCAGCGTTGTATTGTTTT
Source organism: candidate division WWE3 bacterium RIFCSPHIGHO2_02_FULL_38_14 (assembly GCA_001772865.1). Taxonomy (GTDB): domain Bacteria; phylum Patescibacteriota; class WWE3; order UBA101185; family UBA10185; genus 2-02-FULL-38-14. The sequence continues at coordinate 101,513 of MEVD01000003.1, forward strand.
CCATAGAACCATTTTTTATTGGGAATTCGCGTTTATATCATCTTGATATACTTCTGGCTTTGTTTTTATTCGACGGTCTTTTGTTTACTATTTTACATTTAAGGGAATTTAAATGGATATATGCAGTATTGTCCGGACTGTTTTTATCCTTGGCTTTTTTGACTAAAACACTAGGTTTAGGTGGGATTTTGTTTTATATAATTTTTGGCGGATTATTTGCATTTAAGACTTATGGGAAACGGGAAGCGTTAAAGTATTTGTTTTCGGTGCTGGCTCCTTTCTTGATTTTTACTTTTTTGCTGTTTCCGGCGCTTTGGGTTAAACCTTTGGAAGTGATAATGGAATTGTATAAAGAAGGGGAAAGAGTAGGTGTGAGAAAAGGTCACGGCCAAATTATTTTAGGCGAATATACCCGTGACGGAGGTCTGTTTTTTTATCCGCTGGTTTTGTTAATGAAAGTTACACCATTTTTGCTGGCGGGAGTTTTTATTTTTACAGGTTTAGTGGCGCGTAATAATTTAATCAAAAAAAACAATACTATATTGAATTTAATTAAATCCGTTTTTAAAAGTACAAATCTTTCAAATCCTGTAATATATTTATCCGTTTTGTATCTGGGATATATACTTGTCATGACGTATCCCACCAAAAAATTAGACAGATATATGATTCCGGTTTTTCCGTATTTGTCACTTATTTCTGTTTTAGGATTTTATTCTGTCAGAAATTACCTGAATAAATACACTTTGATTACCTTACTGGCTGTATCGGCTATTGTTTTTTATACTATTCCTCTAGCCAATCTCTACCCGTACTATTTTTTGTATACGAGTCCGGTGTTCGGCTCTTCTCAAAATGCCAATTCAATTCTTGCACAAAAGCCGTTCGGAATAGGCATTTATGATTTGAAAGATTTTATTAGGGATAATTATGCCGCCGTTTACGGTGACGAACCGAAGCTGGGTTTTATTGATATAAAGCCGATGAAATCTATTTATTCCAACTCGAAGATATTTGATATCCGCGAAATTAGTTCGTCTAAAATTGATCTTCTGATTTTGGGAGTTAACGAAGAATTTCCCGAAAAAGTGCTGGACAGCGACATTAAATGGGTAAAAGATAAAGTGTTATTTATAAACGGGCTGGAGTATTGGAGAGTTTATGTTAAAGAAAATTAATTTGATTCTGTTCGGGATTGTTGTATTGGCGTTATTGTTACGGATTGTAGGAATCACACACAGTTTTCCGTTTATTTTTCATCCTGACGAGCCTACTGTTGTTAGATCCGCTTTGGGAATAAGGTTCGATCCAAATCCGGGGCATTTTGACTGGCCTCATCTTTTTATATATCAAAATTATTTCCTTTTTATGTTTTTTTCAAAAATAAGAGATATTTTAGCTGCTGTCGGGCTAAAAAGTGTTGTTTCTTCCCTGTCGCCTATTATTTGGGATGATTATCTGATATTTTATTTACTGACTCGTCTTTTTGCCGCACTTCTCGGAGCTTTTACTGTAATTCCGGTATTTTATGCTGCCAAAAACCTTTTCGGCATAAAGGCGGGGTATTTTTCGGCTCTAGCGATGTCTATAATGCCTTTTCATGTCTGGCATTCCCATTATTCTCTTGTAGATGTCCCCATGGCTTTTTGGGTGGCATCAGCAATGTATTTCTGCACAAGGATACTTAAGGAAGAATCCCTGAAAAATTACCTGCTTGCCGGAGTATTAATAGGATTTGCGGCTTCAACAAAATATAATGGTGGATTGGCAGTATTAATGATATCTTTGGCCCATTTTTACCGGGTTAAAAAGATTGATAAGAGTTTATTGTTGGTGGTATATTCAGGGTTGGTAGCAATTGTCGGATTTATATTGGGTACTCCGTACTCATTGCTGGATTTTGATACATTTATAAGAACCGACAGTCCGCGGGGGGCGCTATGGCAGTTTACCAATGTCGGAAGTCTTCCTTTAGGAGATCATATATTTTCGTTTGTCAGATCCCTATTTTCGACTTTATTTGAAGATATGGGATATACTTTTACCGCTGTCTTTATAGGATTTTTTATTTATCTTTTAGCTGATAAGTTTATTCTGAAAAAATATAAACCGGCGAATTATATTTTGTTTTTTTATGTCGTAGCATTATTTTTAATTTATTATATTTCAGGATTTGAAAAAGCCAGGTCGCACTATTTTTTGTTTATCGTTCCTTTTATTACGGTAATATTAGGGTATTTCTCAAAATTTCTTTATGAGATAGTTGTGAACAAAAAACTGGTAAATTTAATTCTGGTGATAGTTTTTTTCCTCCCGATGTTATTTTCGCTTAAAAACACAATTACATTTTATCGAAAGGATACCAGAGTAATTGCGTATGAGTGGCTTAAAAATAGTATTAAAGATAATAACTATCTCTTATATGATTCGTCTCAATTTGAACCGGTTTTAAATAAATTTAAAAATACCCAGAAGGAAAAGGGATACCAGAAAGCTAATGAAATAAAAAATTTAAACGGCTCGGGATATATTATATATAATTATGAAAATGGTGAGTCTTTAATTGAAGGGGCGTATACAGAGGTTTTTAGAATTGGAAATTATTTAAGAAACGGTCCGAATATAATTATCTACGAAATATGATAACTGTTAAACTGAAATTACTTAAATGGGAACTTGCCGCTGTATTTTTTATTTTTCTTTTTTCCAGGATGCCATATTTGGGGTTTGATACGTTTAATACTGATGTCTGGAAGTGGAAGTCCAGGATTTATGATTTCGGAACCGGAGTATTTACTTTAAATTTTGAAAAAACTATTCAAAAATACCACCCTGGAGTTACTTTAATGTGGATCGGATCAGGCGCGGTGAAAGTATACAATTTTTATTACGAAACAGTTAGAAAGGTTTTGCCTCCCGACAATGATGTCCAGACAATTTTTGAATTGAATTTTGTCCAGAAGCTTTTTATTGTTATTTTTTTGGGAGTAATTTTAACTTCGATTTATTATGTTCTGGGGAATATGTTTGGAAGGCGGTATGCGGTAATTGTATTTGCGCTGATTGTGTTTGACCCCTTTTACACGGCATTATCAAGGGAAATTCATTTAGAAGGACTGCTTTCAACATTAATGCTGGGGTCGTTTTTGTGGTTTTATTATTATCTTGAAAATACCAAAGATTCTTCAAGATTTGTAATATCGGGAGTTTTAGGAGCTTTAGCAGTTTTAACCAAAACAACAGCCGCATTTATTGTTCCGTTTTCCTTTATATTGGCTTTTGTATTTTATTACTTACATAATAAAAGACTTCAGGATTCACTTAAACTGGCTTTGACGCCTTTTTACAAGTGGCTGATGGTTTTTACTACCTGCTTTATTTTGTTTTGGCCGGCAATGTGGGTAATGCCTGAACAGGCACTGCAGTCACTGGTTAAAGGAGTTTTTGACGTTGGAATAGAAGAAGGACACGAGCAGCTGTATTTTGGCCGCTTGGTTGAGGATCCAGGACCAGTTTATTATTTAGTAGTTTTTGCTTTTCGAAGCTCTATTTTGCTGGTAATAGGTGTTTTTGGATTTTTAATATTTTCCAGAAAATCTTACAACTCCGAAACTAAAAAGTTTATATTTATTTCGCTGTTGTATTCAATTTTATATTTGGTTGAAATTACCCTGCCTTCTAAAAAACTGGACCGGTATATACTTCCGGGTATGCTTGGTTTAATGCTGACCGCCGGGTTTTTTTATGACTGGCTGTTGGGAAAGTTAAAAAGTTTTCACAACTTTGCATTTTTATGGATATTTCTGCCTTCATTTATTTTATTCGTCCAATTGGTCCCGGACTATTTTTCGTATTATAATCCTATGCTGGGAGGGTTACCTAAAGGAATTTTCGTTTTAGAACCGAAATGGATGATCGGGCAAAAGCAGATTCAAAATTATTTCTCCGCCCTCAAAGAAAAAGAAAAGCTTATAAATTTCGGAAATAATGAATCTTTGGATTCAGCTATTATGAAACCGGATATTAATACAAGATTGACGGTTGGATTTCAGGAAAAATATTATACACAAATACATCCGTTTATAAATGTAATAGGAGGTAGGGCGGTAATACAGGACCTGACTCCCCACGCAGTTCGGACAAAATATTTTGTATATCCGGTTTGGGATGATAAATCTAAAGAAGAAAACAGATTTAAATTAAAATATCTGGATTCGATTTTTTTAAGAAATGTTGAAATTTACAGAGTTTATGCCAGAACCAATTAAGGATGTAATTTATATGGAAAGAATTAAAGCAGTATTAAAAGACCAAACAGTTTCGGGAACTATTGTAGTTACAACAGGATTGTTTGTTTCTTCAATTTTCAGTTATTTTTTGCAGTTTTCGCTGGGACGTTTTTTACCGGTCAGGGAGTACGGTGATTTTAACGCTTTATTGTCTGTTTATTATATTGTTGGAGTTCCGTCGACAGTATTAGGAATTTCTATAATAAAAGTAGTTTCGGAACTCAAAGCAGAAAAAGAACATGAAAAGGTTTCGGGATTGTTCTGGAATTTAAGCTTATTTTCTCTTATTTTCGGTGCGGTTTTGGCAGCGGTATTTTTAATATTACAAAAAAATATCGGATCGTATTTAAATATTACGGACGGAACAGTATTAAAAATTTACTCTGCATTGATAATGCTATCCTTTTTATCTCTTATACCTCAGTCTTTTTTACAGGGTCTGTTAAAATTTAACTCTTATGCATTTTTTGTAGTTATTCTCGGACTTCTCCGACTTGTAATTCCGGTATTATTTGTAATAGTAGGTTATGGGGTAGCCGGGGCTTATGGGGGTATTTCAATAGTTATAGTACTGACTTACTTTATATCACTCCTTCTTCTTAGATCGGATTTTGTAATTAAAGTTCATAGAATTTCATTTAATAAATACTATAAAAGAATACTGACATTTTCCGCTTCGGTTTTGCTGGTAAACCTTGCACTTATGATGCTGAATAATATAGACGTTTTGCTGGTAAAACGGTTTTTTCTGCCCGAAGTGGCCGGTTACTACGCCGGTGTTGTAACTGTAGGAAAAATTCTGCTTTTTGGAGCGGGCACTGTTTCAGTGGTTATGTTTCCTCAGATTTCCCAGGCGCATATAAAAAATCAAAATGTTTATGAAAAACTGAAAAAATTTCTCGCACTTCAACTTATTATTGTAATTTTGGGATTGGTTGTATTCAGTGTGTTTCCGAAATTGATTGTACGAATTATGTTTGGCAATCCTTTTTTGCCGACAGTACCTTTTATACCGTCTTTTGCAATATTTATGTGCCTGTATGTTTTAATAACTTTTATGGTTAATTTTTTCCTCGCTGTTAATCAAACCAAAGTTTTTCTTTTTCTGCTTCCGGCAGTTACAGTTCAGTTTATTGCATTGAATATATTTAACGACTCGCTATTTACAATAATAAGAGTTAATATATCAGTTGCAGCGATGCTCCTGATAGCACTATTTGTATTTGGCTATTGGATTAAGCAAAGTGAGACAAGTAAATAATATAGATTCAAAATAAATTTAAAATGGCTAGAAAATTAGTATCAATAATTGTACCCGCCTATAAAAAACAAGACACTATAAAACACGATATAGAAAACATATATGATGCTATGTGCCAGAGCAGATGGGACTTTGAAATTATTGTAGTGGTTGATGGTTTTGTTGATAGTACCTTTAAGCTGGCAAAAGAACTGGAAAAGAATGTTATTAGGGTGTTCGGGTATAAGACAAATAGAGGAAAAGGGTATGCTGTGAAATACGGAATGGCCAGAGCATTAGGGGATTATTTGGCTTTTATCGACGCGGGATTGGAAATAAATCCGAATGGAATTTCAATGATATTAGAACATATGGAATGGTATGATGCGGATATTATTGTAGCCAGTAAACGACATCCGGTATCTAAAGTTCATTATCCTTTTACGAGAAAGTTATACAGCTGGGGATACTTTACAATTATAAAATTATTATTTGGAGTAAAAGTACGCGATACCCAGACCGGTTTAAAAGTATATAGAAGAGAAGTACTGGAAGCGGTTATTCCCAGGCTGGTAATTAAAGAGTATGCCTTTGATATTGAATTACTGGCGGTGTCACACTATTTAGGATTCAGGAGAATATATGAAGCACCTGTCGAAGTGAAGTTTGATTTTACTACTTCAAGAATTAAAGGATTTTTGATTTTTGATGAGTTTATCAGGAGAATGCTTCACGACACATTTGCGATATTTTACAGAATGCATATACTTAAGTATTACCACGATAATAATAAAAGGAAATGGGTTTATGATAAGGAATTGGAGATGCAGTTAAATACTGGTGAATCGGAAAAATAAAATTATTAAGTCTATGAAATTCAGCATAATTATTCCGGTCAGGTCTATAAACGATCATTTAAGAGAAAATATTGCGAATTTAAAACTGTTAAAATATGAAGATTTTGAAGTGATTATCCTTACCGATAACACCGAATCTTATGATTTCGGCGACGGCAGGTTTAAACTGTTGGCTACGGGAAGTGTGGGTCCGGGAGAAAAAAGAAATGTCGGAGCGAATACTTCAACCGGCGATATTCTGGCTTTTCTGGACGATGATGCTTATCCCAAAGACGACTGGCTGAATAAAGCTTACGAAATATTTAAAGATAAGAGTATATATGCTCTTGGGGCACCGGCTATTACACCATTAAATGCCGGTTTTCTTGAAAGATGTTCGGGGAGGGTGTTGGAGTCGATTCTTTCTAGCGCTGGTACTGTTTACAGGTACGTGCCAATGTCTCGCAGAATTATTAACGATTATCCCACTGTAAACTTTTTGGTAAAAAAAGAAGCATTTTTGAGTGTGGGAGGATTTATAAAAGATTTTTGGCCGGGAGAAGATACCAAACTATGTCTGGATTTAATTAATAAATTTGGAAAGGAGTTTATTTATGACCCTGCGCTTATTGTTTATCATCACAGAAGAAACTTATTCAGACCGCATTTAAAACAAATTTCAAGGTACGGTCAGCACCGCGGGCACTTCGCGAGAATATTTCCTGAAAATTCCAGGAATCCTTCATATTTTGTTCCATCTTTGTATATTTTGGGACTTGTGGCCGGACCGTTAGTATGTTTATTGATTCCTATTTTGTGGTTTGTTTATTTACCGGTTGTACTTATATATTTTATGTTAATATCGATTGAGGTTGTTCGTGTTTCAATAAAAGACAAATCTTTAAAAGTAGGGTTATATGTTGCCGGAGGGATAGTTTTAACACACATAGTTTATGGTGTAAACTTTATTATTGGATTATTGAAAAAGCCGGAATTGAAATTGAAAAAATTCGGGGGTAAGGCCGGGAATTACGTAGAAGGTTAAAGAGATTCCGTATTTAGAAAGTAATTTTTTACAAGTCTTGTTAGTTTATTTTAGGGAATTAGTAGGAGGATTTATAAATGGCAAGAGGGCAAAATGAGTTTACAACCGATCCGAAATCAAAAGTGAAAATTAAAGTGATAAATGAGCTTTGTATCAGCGCCGGGACTTGCATTATAAAAGCTCCTGGCACATTTGACCTGGATGAAGCCGGTATTGCTTATGTTAAAGACGGCACTTGGGATGATGCTCTTGATATTATAGAAGCTGCCAAATCATGCCCAACCACAGCGATAATTATTGAAGATATGAATGGTAATCAGATTTGGCCGGCTAAAAAAGAATAATATGCATAAATCTACATTTTTCCTTATGAAACCGGATGGAAATAGTATTGGTAAAGCCAAAGAGTTGAACTTGGATTCTGTTTTTGCGAGTCACAAAAATTTGGATGAAATCGTTATAAAAACGTTGCGGGAAAATTTGAAGTCGGGTATTGAAATAAATGCGGAGGTTGGAGTATTTGCAGGAAAAGATTTGTGGGATAAATTTCCCGATGTCATTCCGGTTGAAGCAGGCGGAAAAGAACCTGCGAGAGGATGGTATTACGGAGTTTGTCCTTCACACGAAGGAGTAAGAAATGAATGTTTGCAGAATGTTAAAGCACTTTTAGAAAGAGACTTAAACGGAATTTGGCTGGATTTTATAAGATATCCTACCAAATGGGAAGAACCTGAACCATATATATTAGATGTATGCTATTGCGACAGATGTCTGAAAAAATTCAGCGAATATTTGGGTGAACCTATAGAAGGAAACACTTTGGAAGATAAAGTGCTACTAATTGACGGAAGTTATTATATTGAATGGATCGAATTTAAAACTGAAATGATCACTTCAATGGTAAGAGAAGTCAGGAAGTTGATTGATGATCATAATAGAAATGTTCAAAATGATAAAAAGGTAAAGCTGGGATTTTTCGCTATTCCATGGCAGGATAAAGAACATAGTGCAGGAATTAAAAGAATAGTTGCGCAGGATTTTGGAGCGTTAAGTACTTTGGTGGATATTTACAGCCCGATGTTATACCACAAAATGTGCGGAAAAGAAGTTTCGTGGATAAAGGAAATGGTTAATTATTTTTGGGAAGTAGGTAAACCTCAGCTGCCTTTGATTCAAACCGAGCCCCGCGAAAGTGAAATAAAAGTTGATGAATTTAAGCAGGCATTGGATTTTGCAGGTGCAAGCCCTTCAACCGGAGTATGTGTATTCTTTTTGGAAGATTTGATGAAACAGCCTGAAAAGTTTGATACAGTAAAAGAGTATTTTAAGTGAAAATCTTTATACTTTTTTAGCCACTACCAGCATAATATCGTATAAATTAATATTCAGGTTCGGTTTTAGAATTCCGGTTTTTTTAAGAAGTTTATAAAAGCTAAAAGCATATTTAATCTTATAAAAGGTAACTAATCTAAATAACAAATAATCCAGGGATAGTTGGATTGACGGGTATATAATCTCAACTACCTCAAAGCCTGACTCATTAAATATTCTGGTTATAGTGTTTTTGTCAAAATAAGAAAGGTGTTGTGGTATGTTGTATAAATGCCAGTATTTACCGCTAATTTTTGCAACAGTGCTTCCGACGTCTCCGGTAGTTAATGCGACTACACTGCCCTGTTTAGTCATTTCACTAAGCTGCTGTAAAGTTTCTAACGGGTCCGAAACATGCTCAATAGTATCCCAAAGGGTAACAACATCAAATATTTGATTTATATAAGGCGAATCTTTAATAACTCCCGCAAAAGCTTTTAAGTTTTTTTTCTTTGCCTGCTCAACTGCATATTCTGAAACGTCAACACCATAAACTTCCCACCTGGAAGATGCAACCTCCATAAAAGCACCTGTAGCACATCCTACATCGAGCAAGTTGCCGCCGCTATTATATTTACTCAAAATATCTACCCGGAATTTAAATGAATTCTTTAAACTTTCAGCTTCTTTTTCATAATCGCTGTAGGCATGTTTTATGCCGGGATCATTGAAAAAATCTTCAGCATAATAATTGGAAAAAAACTCATCGTCCGGATCAAAATTAAGAAAAGTCAGGCTGCATTCATTGCATTTCGCCAGTTCGTATCCGTATTTTATAAATAAAACATTGTAATTATTAGATTTGCAAAGCCGGCATTTATTTAGCTTTTTTATTGTAGTTTCCATAATAATAGTTAAATAAAATTGAAGCCAGATCTTTTGATGACCGCCAAGTATCAATTATGGTAGAAACAGTACTTCCTTCTATATGATACCAGCTCACTGGCAGCTCTTTGATTGAAAAGCCCAGTTTTTTTGCAAGAAATAATGTTTCAGAATCATATGCGAACCTGTTTATTCTTTGTTTTTCAAAAACTGATTTAGCGGCGTTTGCTTTAAACCCTTTGAAGCCGCAAGTTATATCGGTAAAGTTTAATCCAAGAAAAATATTAGTAATAAGTGTATACCCTTTACCCAGAATCCTTCGCGGTGCATTTTGGCTTTTTTTTGTTTGAGTTAAAAAATGTTTTTTTGAACCAATAACTATATCATATTCGTCTAATTCCTTAATAAATTTATGCATTTCTGCTAAATCTATAGAAATATCAGCATCCATTACAATAATTTTCCCTCCCTTGCTGGCAAGAACGCCTAATTTTACCGCGTGTCCTTTACCCTGATTTTGTGAATAACTTACGATTTGAATTGGAATGTCGGAATACTGATTTTTCAAATCTTCGAGTAAATTAATAGTGTTGTCTGTAGATCCGTCATTAGCCAATACCAACTCAAACGGGTCTTTTAACTCTTTTAACATGTAGTCGATGGCTGTGGTCATCCTGCTTTCGGATTTCATTCTTTTTTCTTCGTTATAAAATGGTATTACTACGCTTAGCATATCAAACCGTTTAAATTGTTAACGTAAAATAGTATATCACGCGCAAATGGGGTTTTTTATTATTCTTTTTGGATGAATTAATCGAATAACCTTATAGTACTGTTTACATGTTATTTATATTAATTCAAAATATGATAATTCTACAGAGTAGACACCTCGAAAGGAGAGGAAGGTGACTGAGATTATCTTTAATGTGGCAAACGCTTTTCCTATTGGGGCGTTCAGGATGGGGAAGGTGATAGAGATCGTACTAGCTGATGGGTACGATCGCGTAAGTGTACTGCCCACATGGGGTTTACCAGCCCAGAATTTCAAATTAAGCCCCTGGATTCGATGCGCGGAACAGCCTTGGAACCCCGGATCGCCTTGGGCATGGTTTCATGGTTTTATGACGCGCAACTTAAAAAGTCCGAGGCTTCATGATGTGCTCCTTTTTCCTTGATATAAAGAGTGGTGGATGCCACTTTGGGAGCGGATCAAGAGGTGGGGTGCAACTCCATTTGTTCACTCATATGCGGAGGTACCTGGGCTAGTTGAAGTTCACCCTGCAATGAGATTGAGTGGCGAATCCGCCGTTGCGATGGCTGAGGTGACTAACAGGCTGCTTGTTTTCGACACGATGCATGCTGTCCGTGGGCTTCGACCGGGAGATTTGAAGCCTGGTGAATCTCTGGATAGTAAGCTTGGGGATTGGTGATTGTGGATGGGAGTCGCCGTGGCGACTAACAGACTCGGATTATTCGATTTTCACCCGACTCCTACACAATTAGCCAAAGGCGAGTTGGATGAGCCGCTTTCAATGCTCAGATTCGCCCTGAACCGCGGGTACAAAGGTCCCATACGCGTCGAAGCGGTGTTACCCAGGCTTGTCGACCAAGCGGTTCACTGGCGTCTAGTTGCCCACCGAATGCTCAACCTTGTACACAACGAGCTCGAATCCTAATCTCGATTCCTCCCCGCAAATGCCCCTTGCGTGGAGGTTTCTAATATCAAATCATAGGTAAATCTAAAGGATTTTCAGTGAAAATAAAATAAATTTATATACATATTTATAACTATCTATACAACCTTGCCACACATAAATTAATCATGTATTATGACAAATATGTTCAAAATAGCTGTAGGCTATCCGCCCATCGAAACTAACAAAGGTGTTCCGCTTCTTTCCCAAAACCGACAATTTCAGTATTTCAATGCACCTACTTATATCTATCCAATGGTGCCTGCATATGCTGCATCACAAGCTAAAGCTAAAGGATACAATGTTGTATGGGTAGACGGTATCGCGGCTAAACAAACTTATTCACAATGGCTTGAACAGCTTGATCGGGAAAAACCCGACCTTTTAATGATTGAAACAAAATCGCCAGTAGTAAAACAACACTGGAGAATAATAACTGATCTCAAACAAAAATTCCCGAATATGCTCATAACTTTAGTAGGTGATCACGTTACTTATGCTCCAAAAGAAACAATGGACAACAGTCCGGTTGATTATATAATTACTGGTGGTGATTACGATTTTATGCTTTCAGATTTGGCCAATTCAATAACCAAAGGTGATAAACTTGTGGGTGGTATTTGGGGGCGCAAAAGCGACCAAAAAGTTTCTTTGGGAGAATTAATTAAGTACGAAGATTCTCAAGTGAACGGAAATGAAGCATATTGGGTTTCCGGACCATTAAAACAAACTCACAATCTAGACGAACTGCCGTTTGTTGACCGCGACCTCACTCATTGGGAGTACTATGCCTATGAAAACGGAAATTATAAGTACACTCCCGCCACATATATGTACTCCGGTAAGGACTGCTGGTGGAACAGATGTACTTTCTGTGTGTGGGATCATACGATAAATGCGATTGGAACTTATAGAAGATTCACTCCCGAAAGATTGTTTGCCGAGGTTAAACATGTAGTTGACAAATACGGTGTCCGCGAAATATTTGATGATGCCGGAACTCTTTTTGTAGGTCCTCCTCTTAAAAAATTCTGTAACATGCTAATTGAATCCGGCTACAATAAAAAAGTGATTTACGGCTGCAATATGAGATTAAACGCTTTAACACAGGAGTATTATGATTTAATGGGTAAGGCTAATTTCAGGTTTATATTGTATGGTATGGAATCCGGTAACCAAAAAACTCTGGACATGCTGGATAAAGGATTAAAAATTCACCAAATAGAAGAAGGAGTAAGAATGGCTAAAAAAGCCGGCCTCGAACCACATTTAACAATTATGCTTGGGTATCCATGGGAATCTGAGGAAGACGCCAAAAATACTATTGCCTTATCAAAAAGACTTTTCAAAGAGGGTTATGTAGATACTATGCAGGCTACAATTGTAATTCCATATCCTGGAACGCCTCTTTACAAACAATGTATAGAAAACAACTGGTTATTGGTTGATCCTACCGACTACGAAGCCTTTGATATGAGAGGTCCAGTTATGAAGATACCTTTTGCACATGAAAGACTTTATGAACTTACACAGGAACTATATTCTTCGTTTTTTACGCCTCAGTATGCTTTGAGAAAGCTTAAGGCGGTACGCAAATGGGATGATATTAAGTTTTTAGTTTATTCAGCGAAGAAACTTATGGGTCATCTGCTTGACTTTGATGAAGAGCAGACCAAGGTAAGTATGTCTTCTCCTACGTTCTGGATAAACGCCTTTAAGAGTATGTTTACTCATTTGAAAGAGAAAAAAGAAGATAAAACTATTGAGGTAACAATTAAAGAAAGTGCTGAAGCAGAAGTTAAAGCTAAATCCGAAGTTAAAATATAATACATTTTTAACTACCTCCTAATGTATGTAATAATATCCTTATGCCGCGAAAATTACTTCCTTATGCCGCAATAATTGCTTTTATAGGCTTGGTATATATTAGAAATATTCTCCCGGTAAAAGGATTTCAAACCTTCATTTTCGGGGATTCTGCTATATATGCCCTGCAAGTTACAGGGTTGGCTAAAAACTTTTCGTCTGTTTTCGGATATAAGGATAATATTTTATTTTGGAATCCTTCTTATTTATCTGTAGGTATTCCTACAGCTTCGGTTATTGATTTTGGGGTTTTTTATCCGATTAACATTTTTATTGCCTTTATAGCTTTCTTAATCAAGAACCTTTTTATTACCTTTGACCTTTATACATTTTCGATATTTGCTCACCTGGTTTTTGGCAGCACTTTTGTTTATAAAATATTGAAAGACTTTTGGAAACTTAATCCGAAAATCGCTTTAATAGGCGCCTTTATCTGGTCATTTAACGGTTATAATACTGAGTTTATGTCGGCCTCAGCAATTTTTCTTGCAGCTTCGTATCTTCCTGCATGTTTTTATTTCACCCTAAAATTGTTGGAATCAAACAAGTTTAAGTATTTTCTTATTTATCATTTGCTTCTTGCTTTTAGCTTTTTGTCCGGTTATGTCATTGTTCCTGTGATTATATTATTATTTTGTTCTTTTTATTATATTTTTGCACAGTCTGCCTTAAGCAAGAAGAAAAAAGCAATAAAGTTGCTAATAGGATTACTTCTAATAACACTACCTTTAATTGCTCCATTATATTTTTCTACATATATTAACTTTCCTTATAGTTTGAGGTCATTAAATTTAGATTTGGAAAGTTTTTTATTTAATTCGGCAAAAATTAGAAATTTAAAAGAATCAGTGTTTCCTACAAACACACCGTTTAATGACTTAAGTAAAACTAACCAAGTATTTTTATATTTTAGTCTTACTGGTCTTTTGTTGCTGATTTTGAATCGTAGTTATAGAAATATATTTTCCGATAATAGAAACAAGTTGCTGTTAATTTTTGGATTTTTAGGTTTATTAATTGCAATTGGTAAATACGGACTGATTTCTTACTTGTTGTATTATATTCCCGGCATCGGGCTTTTTAGAAGATTGTCTGTTTTTTCTTTAGTTCCGTTATTTACTTATTCTATATTAATTCCACAGATATTAAGAAATATATATGAACTTAAGAACTTTAAATTTACTTCTGTATTTAAAGTAATTCTCATTGTTAGTGTTTTTATCTTTTTTATTACTTCTTATTTATATTTAACAAGACAGCCTTTAGAGATTGAAGTATCTTCTTTTTATACGTCATTTATTACAGGATTCGCTGTTCTTGTAATTGTGGCAGTTTCTTACAAACTAAGACGGCTTAATAATAACTATTTATTATACGGGCTAATATTGGCACTGTTTATTGAAGCATTGATAAATATATCCTCAAAAGCATTTATAAATTCAAAAATTAATCCTAAAGACATGTTTATACCCAATTCTCTTATGACAAGTTTAATGAATATGGTAGAAGAAGGTGAAAGAGTTAATGTTTTGCATACTCATTACAACTACAGCACGAGTCATATAAATTTGGATCAGACAGCCGGATATGTTTCACTCGCAAGCCTTTATGGTGGAAAAATAAATGAATATCTTGAGTCTGCCGATTCGGAGAATAAAAATTTGAAGGATCTGCTCGGAGTTAAATATGTAATAAATAAAGTCAGTAAAACTGATTCGAACCTAAAAATAATTGAAAAAGAAGATTCATCAGAATTTTACGAATTCAACTATTTAAACCTCGAATGGGAAAAAGAGAAATCCCAGGATGTTTATGCACTATATTCGCGGGAAACCAATTTGCCACGCTTGTATGTTGCTTCACAGGTGGAAAAATCAGATCAATCAGTTCTATTATTGGATAAAATACGCAGTTCTAAAGAAAATGCAGTTGTTTTTATTGATGAGGAAGTGCCTGCTGATATAACCAGATCTTCAGAGGTTAAAATACTGGAAATTAAAAGAAATTATCTTCGGGCTGAAGTAAAAAGCGGTGGAAGTGTATTTTTAGCAAATTCAACGGGGTATTATCCCGGGTGGAAAGTAAAAATTAACGGAGAATGGCATAATCCCATTCAAACTAATTGGTTTATGCAGGGGATATTTTTAAATTCCGGATTTAATGTTGTGGAATTTTACTATATACCATATGGTATTATATTGGGGTCGATTTATTTATTTACAGCTTTGTTTATTTGGATTTTATATTTTGCTTTAAGGGTAAGACTAAATGCATTTATTAAAAAGAAGTCTGACTAGGAAAGAAAAAAAGTTAGTTGCGTTTTTATCTATACTATTGGTACTGTTTTCGTCTCTTTATATATTCTTAATTGAACCTGTTATCACAATTTATAAATACGCAAATAAAATTCCGGCTAAAATAGCCTTTGTAGAACGAGCGGTGAGATCGCAGGATTTCAGGTTTCTGCCCTTTGAAATTGAATATTTAAAGGAAGATTTTGTAGTAATAGACCAGGCGGCAACCCGTCTTTCGGTTTTCAAGCCGGTTCCGTTTATTGGTTCATATGTGTCGGATGTAAAAGTTTTCACTTCGGTAGCTGTAGATATGATTGATACTACCTACGGCATGCTTTTATATATGGATGATGTAATTCCGAATCTTTCATTTACAGGATGGAGTGACAATTCTGTCTCGCAGGAAGTAGTAATAAACCAACTCAGCTCCTTTTTAACTGAATACCTGCCGTTGTATAAAGAAAGAATTAAAACAATTAATGAGAGGGTAATGACAGTTGATACTTCAAAATATCCGGAAGTAATAAAAGGTATAGAAGTCAGGTCAAGCCTTGAACAGATAAAAGGATTAACAATCAATTTTACAAATTCATTTGATGTACTTGGTGAATTAGTCGGTGATTTTCCCAGTTTAACGGGAACATCAGTTCCGAAGAATTATTTATTTCTGCTTTCTTATGGATCCAAACCCCAAACTGAAAAATTTGTGGCGTATGCGGTGTTCAGAGTTAACGGTACAAATGTAAGTATAGTTAGAACAGGCGATGTCGGTCTACTGGGACAGCAATTAACTAAATTTATAGAACCGGGTAAAGAACTTGAAGCTATATGGGAAAAGGCTTTAAGTGATGTTGGACTGGAAGGAATAGTTGTCATTAACGATCAGGTTATTAAATCCATTGTTGGGGTGATCGGAAAAGTCAATGCTAATGAACTTGGTGATATTACCGCCGAAAATGTTCAGGAGAACTTGCTGAAATTTTATGAAAATGCTGGAAAAAGGGATCTGCAGAGTAAAAAAGAGAAAAGTTCGGTGGGTACCCTGCTATTTAACTTAATTAAAGAAGCCATTTCAACCGCAAGTTTGCACAAAAAAGCCGAGCTTATAAAGGCATTAATTAATGAAAGAAATAACGGAAATATTTCATTTTATTTTGAAAACGAAAAACTTCAGAATTTGGTAGAGTTTAAGAATTTTGAATATAATTGAATAGTGGTTGAATTGAAATATTAATTATTTTATAGGAGTATATAAATCACATGTACAACCAGTTTTGGAAAAATAGATCTGTATTAGTGACCGGTGGTACTGGTCTTCTAGGTTCGGAGTTAGTTAAACAGTTGGTTGAGAGTGAGGCTAATGTAGTAACTGCGGTTAGGGACAACGTTTCTAAATCCCGTTTTTTTATAGAAAATCTTCATGAGAAGGTCACGGTTGTTCATGGAGATGTTATTGATTTTCCATTTTTAGAAAGAGTAATTGGTGAATATGAAATTGACACTGTTTTCCATTTGGCGGCTCAAACAATTGTAAGGATTGCAAATAACTCACCGTTGTCTACATTTGAAAGTAACATGCGAGGCACCTGGAATGTTCTTGAAGCCGCAAGACTGCACTCTAAAAAAATCAGATCAGTAGTAGTGGCTTCATCTGATAAAGCATATGGAGAGAGTAAAACCCTTCCATATGACGAAGAGACCCCGCTAAAAGGAAAATACCCATATGACGTTTCAAAAACATGCACGGATTTAATTGCTCAAAGTTACTGGTATACCTTTAAAATGCCGGTAAATATTACAAGGTGCGGAAATCTATTCGGTCCGGGAGATTTAAATTTCAGTAGAATTATTCCTGGTACGATACTTTCGGTTAAAAGAAATGAACCTCCAATAATAAGAAGCGACGGAAAATTTATTAGAAATTATTTCTATACCAAAGACGCGGCTTCGGGATATTTGACTATTTCTGAAAATGTTGAAAATCATGCGGGCGAAGCATTTAATTTGGGAACTGAAGAACGATTTTCGGTAATTGATATTACAAAGATGATTTTAAAATTAATGGGTTCAAGCCTTGAACCTGTGATTAAAAATGAGGCGACAAATGAAATATACGAGCAGTATTTAAATATTAATAAAGCAAAAGAAAAGCTGAGGTGGACTGCTAAATACTCTACTGAAGAAGCCTTAAAAGAAACTATCAACTGGTACACAAAATATGTCTAATCATCTAAGAGAAGAAATTCTTTCTCTTGTTAAAAAATACCATGACGAGAACTTTAATAAGGTATTAATAGCGGGTGAAAGTTATATACCTCCGTCAGGGAAAGTTTTCGGTTTTGAGGAAGTGCGTAATCTTGTAGATGCATCCTTAGACTTCTGGCTTACTGAGGGAAGATTCAACGAACAGTTTGAAAAAGAACTGGCGGAATTTATAAGTGTGAATTTCTGTGCTACTGTTAATTCCGGATCATCAGCGAATTTGCTGGCATTTTATGCCTTAACATCAAGGGAATTCGGCTCGAGGGCAATTAAAAAAGGCGACGAAATTATTGAAGTTGCTACGTGTTTTCCAACAACTTTAAACCCTGTTTTACAGTTTGGATGTATACCTGTATTAGTTGATGTAGAAATCCCAGCTTATAATGCTTCTGCTAAAAATGTTTTAAGTGCTGTTACAGACAAAACAAAGGCGATATTTCTTGCCCATACTTTAGGTAATCCTTACGAAGTGGAAGAAATTGCCAAATTCTGCAAAGAAAAAGGTATTTGGCTGATTGAGGACTGCTGTGACGCTTTAGGAGCTGAATATGGCGGCAAAAGAGTCGGGTCTTTTGGAGATGTGGCAACTTTGAGTTTTTATCCCGCTCATCAAATTACCTGCGGTGAAGGTGGCGCTGTTTTAACCAACAATGCTCTGCTAAATAAAATGGTAAGGTCTTTTAGAGACTGGGGCCGCGATTGCTGGTGCGCACCGGGGAACGAGAATACATGCGGTATTAGATTTAACTGGCAGTTGGGAACATTACCTCGGGGGTATGACCACAAATACATTTATAGTCATATCGGTTTCAATTTAAAAATGACTGATTTGCAGGCATCTGTAGGTTTAGCTCAAATGCAAAGGGTTGGGGGATTCATAAAAAAAAGAAGAGAAAATCATAATCTTCTAATTGAATATTTAAAAAAATATGAAGATTATTTTATTATGCCCGAGGCTACTGAAAATAGTAATCCGTCATGGTTCGGTTTTGTAATTACGATAAAAGACGGAGCACCGTTTACGAGGACAGATTTGATCAGATATTTAGAAAATCATAAAATAGGTACGCGGCTACTTTTTGCCGGTAATATAACAAGACAGCCCGCCTATAAAGATATTGAATTTATAGTACACGATAAGTTAGTTAATGCCGATAAAGTAATGAATGACACTTTTTGGATAGGTTGCTATCCGGCAATTAATGAAGATATTATAAAATATGTTAGTAAAACTTTTGAAGAATTTATATCACTTTCCGAGAAAGGAATTATAAATGCCAAAGCCAATTAAGACAAAGGTTTCTAAAGCTATTACAAAATCTAAAATGGCAGAGATGCCCGTAGTTATATTTTGCGGAGGGATGGGAAGCAGAATTAGAGAAGAAACCATAGATAAACCCAAGCCTATGATAAATGTAGGTGGAAAGCCAATATTATGGCATATAATGAAAATGTACAATCATCAAGGTTATAATAACTTTATTTTAACTTTGGGTTACAAAGGTGACTATATTAGGGATTTTTTAAAAAGTACCCAGGGGAAGATTTTTGAACCTTTTAATATAACTTTAGCTGAAACCGGTGTGGATACACCTACGGGCGGGCGGCTTCTTAGATCCGCGGATTTTATTAAGACAGACACATTTTTATGCACATATGGGGACGGATTCAGTGATGTGGATTTAAATAAGGTCTTGGATTTTCATAATAACAGGGATATGGTGGCTACATTGACTAGTGTCTGTATACCTCATAAATTCGGAATAATATCATTTTCCAAGGCAGGACAATTGAAAAATTATAAAAAAGGACATTTAATGAAGGAACCCATTAACGCCGGATTTTTTGTTTTCACTAAAAAATATTTTGATTACTTAACCGACGACATGATGATTGAGGACCCGTTTAATGCCGTTGCAAAAGATAAAAAATTCGGAGTCTATTTTCATGACGGATATTTTGGTGCTGTAGATACATATAAAGATTTAGAAGATTTAAACGACTTGTGGAATAATAAAAATCCACCTTGGAAGGTTTGGGAGGACTAATCAGTGAAAAATTCTCATCTCTCGGTTTCTATTGTAATGCCTACTTTAAACTCAATGAGAACTTTGGATGCCTGTTTGAAATCTATTCGTAGTCAGAATTATTCTCAGGAAAAAATAGAGATTTTAATTGTCGACGGTGGTTCAACAGATGCTACTAAACAGACAGCAGAAAAGTATAATTGCAGATTTATAGAAGGTGAATATAGAGATAATCAAGAACCGAGAAAAGGAATCGGTCTTTTAAATGCTAAAAATGATTTGGTTGCATATATTGATTCAGATAACATCCTTCCGGATAAAGAATGGATAAACCAATCTATAAAACCATTTTCAGAGGTTTCAGACTTAACCGGCACTGAAACTTTGAGGTATGGTTTAATGCCGGGTTTTGCCTATTTTAACAGATATTGTGCTTTGATTGGAGCAAATGATCCGGTAGCTTTATATTTAGGGAAAAGCGAAAAACTGTCGTGGCTTTATAATGAGTGGCAAATAACTCCAGTAAAAGAAAAACACGACGGATATTTTATAGTCGAGTTTAATGAGAGTAATATGCCTACCTTGGGTGGAAACGGATATTTTTCATGGAGGGAATTGATGCTCAAGTCCAATTGTCAGCCCGACCAGTATTTTCATATTGACGTTGTAATGGATCTGGTGAAACTCGGGTATACTAAGTTTGCTATGGTAGAAAATGAAATTTACCATGATACCGCTGCAAGTTTGAATAAATTAACTTCAAGAAGAAAAACATATTTTAAAACCCACAATCCAATGTATGGGAACAGAAGATATTTGTTGTTTAATCCTGCTAAAAAGAGTGATGTGTACAATCTTTTTCTATTCGTTGTTTATTCTGCAACTTTTATTCAGCCTATTTTGTTTTCATTGAGAGGCTTTTTCAAAAAAAGGGATTTAGCTTGGTTTTTGCACCCTGCGGTATGTTTTTCCTTTATGTGGGCTTATTCTGTAGCTACAATTTCTCTTATTTCAAATCGGTTGAATAAAAATAAGTAACTATTCAGGTTTATTCAATTTAGATAAATTCCCTTTTATAACCCCCTTAATGTCATATATTTTAGCCATATCAAGGCATTTTGATTGAAGTGATATCAAATTTTCCTTTGAGATAAATATTTTCAGGACTTCGTCATCTGGCATTTTGTTATCAGCCTTTAATTGTAAAGCAATACCTTCATTAATAATTTCTTTATTTAGAGAAGGTTCGAGAGATATTATAAAAGGCAACCCACACATCATATATTCCCATATTTTTATAGGTTCAATATATTTAGTTGAGCCGAAGTCTTTATCATAAACCGCTAATCCCAGATCGCATTGAGAAACGAGTCTGCTTGACGCGTCTTGCCCGTTAACATCAAAAATCTGGGTGTTTTTTAGATTGTTTTTTTCAATTAATTGCCGGAATAAATCGACTTTATTGGATGGAATAAACCAGAACTCCATTTCCGGCCTGATTTTCTGAATTTTTAAACAGATGTCTACTATATCATGGATCTGTTTATCGGTTAAAATGCTTCCAGTCCAAACTACGCGCTTGCCTGTTCTGGAATTTTGATTTGACTTGTAGTAAGTATCATTAAATATAAAGGAATTAGGTGTATATATTGAATCACTATTATAATGTTTCTTTTTGTAATCAGCCAAGGATTCACATACAACCCAGGTTATATCAGATTTTAATGAGGCAATTCTGTCAAAATATTCGTATATTTTTTGCATAAATTTAATTGAAAATCTGTTTTCGCTAAAATCTACGCTGTAAAATACCAGTTTAAAATTCAGCAGAAACTTTAGAAAAACTGCCGGAACCGTGGATAATGGGTCAATACCGATTACAACTGAATTTCTGCTATCTAATGTTAAAAGCCTGATCAATAATGAAAATGTTAAAATAAAATCTGTTAAATATTTTATTGGGGTGATTCTTCCGAATACTTTTGGAATTTTGATCTTTATTTGTTTATCGTGTTTGCCGTAAAAAACGGGATTCTCATAGCCGTTTAAAGGTATCTCTAGCACTAAAACGTCTAGGTTGTTCTGAACTAATCCATTGATTATAGAAAAGTAAGGGCCGGAAACTTTTTTATTATTTTTATAAAGTACGTGAGTAATTATTATGTATTTATCTTCCATTTCTATGTTATTATACAGCAGACATTGGGATTAACATCGGTGCCTGTTAAATATCATGCCTGATGGAATTAAATTAGATATATGCTTGAAAAAATAAAGTGGTTTATAAATGCTTCGATTTCTTTAGACTTAGGGTTTTGGAAAGTTTCAGTCTGGAGTGTTGATAAAAAACTGGAGTTTATTGTATTAAAATATCTCGAAATCTTCCTCAATTTATCACGAGTAAAAGTTTTTAATCTTGGAGATAGTAGCTTAAAGTTGTTCGGTAAAGAAATATTTTATGATACTGTTTTCGGTATCGCCGGGTATCAAAGCATGCTTTCGAGGCACCAGAAAATGTTAAAATTCGCAAAAATCGAAAAAGTGTATAACATTATTGATATAGGTGCGAATGTAGGCTTTTTTTCACTGGTATGCAGAGATTTATATAAAGATGCCGAAGTATTTGCTGTTGAGCCTGTTGTTAGCGCTTATAAATGTTTAAAAAAGAACTTAAATAATCCTAAAGATCATATATTCCAACTGGCAATATCCGATAAAAATGGAAAAGAAAGAATGGAATTCACCGAAGATAATACAGCAGTAAGTAGTGTCATAAGAAATGAAACTGGTTTTAATAAAATTAACAATAATGGTAAAAACACACAATTTGTGGAGGTTGAAGCAAAAACATTGGATACTTTTGTAAATGAAAATAAACTGGAAATAATAGACATTTTGAAAGTTGATACTGAATCGTTTGAATATAATGTGCTTAAATCCGCATACAATACACTTAAAAATACCAGATACCTTCACTTAGAAATAAGCATAGAAAATAATTCAAACTATACGTTTACCCAGATTAATAGTTTACTATTTTCTAATGACTTCAATTTTCAGCTGCTTTGTTTTAGGAATTTTACAGATAGAGGAGATGGCCCGATTCCGGTTGGGGATTTTTTATTTAAAAATATTATGATGGAGTTTTATGGATAACTCTAATAACAAAAACTTGGCATTTTTAATATTAGCATTTTTACTTGGAATGGCGTTAACTCTGCCTGTATTTACAAAAGTTCCACCACATGCAGACGAACATCAGTTTTATTTTAATGCGTTCAGTATTATGGGTGGAGAAGCCCTTCATAATTATGTTCATGTAGCTTTCACTGAATATCTGCTGGCTGCTTTTTTTACGGTAGTTAATATGTTTACAGTTTCAGGTGTTAATTTTCCACAGGCCGGTCCAACTATGGTAACGGTTTATTTTGCCAGATATTTTGGATTGATGCTTTATATTTTGGCATTTATTTTCTGCGTTATTGTACTCCAAAAAGGAGAAAGGAAAATTAAGCTTAGAAGCGTTATTTTTACTTTTTTATATTTCGGTTCAATCGGAGTGTTTGAAAGGTTTTTCAGAGTTAATTCCGATTCAATGCTAGTTCTAATATTTCTGAATTATCTGATACTTTCATTTTGGTTTCATAAGAAAAAGGCTTCTGTTTTTAAGTTTTTTATTCTGAACTTGGTATTTTTATTTATTGCTACTTTTACAAATCTGAAATCACTTTATTTAATATTTCCAATGTTCATTCTTAATGTGGTTTGTCCTTTCTTTTTCTATAACAGAACTGAAAAACCCGTTGAAAATGGAATAAACTTGGGAAGAAACCTACCGAAAATATACCTTCTGATTTTCTACTTTGTCGGGCTCATCTTGGGAGTAATAGTCTTATGGACGGTATTTATTCCGCAGCCTCACAATACCAGAAATTTCTGGTATTCAGTCAAAAAGACTATTGTTCATGGTACTCAGTTTGATTTCGATTTTCCTGGGCAGTCATATGGAAGCTGGAAAGTATATATTTACGACCTGTTTTCAGAATATACAGGATTTGGCGTCTTATTGGCACTTATATTATTATTTTTTGTTTATAGACGGATCGGTAAATTAAGGATTCAGCAAATATTTGATGCAATAAAGGAACAAGTTGGTTTTCATATTCTGAGTAGTGGCGAATTAATAAAATCGACCGAATTAATTCTATTATTAAGTCTTTTTGCATACTACATAGGTGTGTCTATGGCGGTCGTACACTGGTCCAGATGGGGAATACCGTTGGGAATCATTACATTAATGCTTTTTTCAGTATGGGGAGAGTATTTTTTGGAAAGAATTTTTGTAAACTATAAATCAGCAAATCTGCCTTTAGCCAGAATTATAGTCGTTCTTCTTTTTTTAACTTTGGTGTTAAGAGTTGCCATGACAATAGATATTTACAAAACAAATTATCCGGAATTGGATGGATGGAAACAGACATATAAGGATGTAGAAAAGTATTTAGAACAAGAAAATATACCACCCGCTGACTGGATGAAATATGCCACATGGTTTACAGGTTATACACAAAATATAAAAACTATGTCGCTTGAGCAGATTGCCAATGTGGAAAATTCAGATATAAAATATGTTTTTGTTCCCTATTGGAATATCGGATTTTTGCATACTAATAAGAATATTGACTTAGGTACCCACAACCAGAGAGCTATTATAGACAAATACGCGGAAAGCATTATATATAGAACTCCGTCATTAACTTCCAGTTATAGTCATATTTCAAAATTTATAGCCTGGAGAGTTTTCGGTCTGTCATATACCCCTGAATTTGAGGGGATGACGGAACCGCAATATGCTATTGTTAAGCTCAAGGAAAATCCCGGTGAAATAAATCTGAATTATGAAGTGGGATTTAACGATATGTCTCATTACGACTCCCCATATTCCTTGATTTTTAACATGAAAAATCTTACTGATAGCTATATGTTTGCGCCGTGCTATTCATTTCCGGATACTGTTGATGAAAAAGAGGGGAAATCGGTACTGCCTCCAAAAGAATTCGGCATAGGTGGAAGAACTTCAGGATTATACTGTCATAGCATAAGGTTCAGGCTTTTGTTTAAAGGAAGTTATCGAATACGAGTAGAGAACTTGCCTGATGATTCTGATGGGCTGCAAAGGGTGTATTCAAATATGGCTGGATATAAATGGGACTCTGAAACAGATACTCTATCATTTGAGAATCCTACAACAATGATTCCGGGTGAATTCGGAGTTGCCACTAAGGAAAAGTATCTTCCTGACCTGAAATTCCGGGTTTTTTATAAGCATGATTGATATGTATAATTAATTTAAACGCAGGTTTCATTTTTTACGGAGGTATTATGAAATATTTTATAACTGGTGCTTCGGGTATGCTGGGAACAACCTTGTACAAATTATTTACAAAGGCTGGTCATCAGGTAGTTTCTACTGATTTAAATCCTTTAGATAAGTGGACTATTAAATTAGACGTTCGTGATAAAGATAAAGTTCACTCGATGATAAAAGAAAATTCTCCCGACTGGGTGATTAATTTGGCGGCACTTACTGATTTGGAATATTGTGAAGAGCATCCACAGGAAGCTTTTGATACAAATGCGGGAGGGGCAGAGAATGTTGCTTTAACCTGCAAGGATTTAGGTATAAAAATGGTCCATATCAGCACGGCGGGTGTTTTTGATGGCTATAGCGAGCGTCCGTATACAGAAGATGATGAACCGAACCCTATAAATGTATATGGAAAATCAAAACATGAAGGTGACAAGAAAGTTTTGTCGATTATGAAGGAGTATTTTATTTTCAGAGCGGGATGGATGATGGGAAGCGGTGATAGAGACAAAAAATTCGTAAATAAGATTTTAAAACAAATAGATGCCGGACAGACGATTATTTACGGACTTATTGATAAACTTGGATGCCCTACTTACACATTAGATTTTGCTTCGGGTATACTTAAAATGACAAATGAGTCAAAGGATTATGGTTTGTATCATATGGTATCGGAAGGTAATTGCTCGAGATTTGATGTTGCTTTGAAAATGAAGGAAGTTTTGCAGCTGAACCATGTCTGGGTAAAAGAAGTAAGCGGGGATTTTTTTAATGAGTCTTTTTTTGCTCCGCGGCCGGCATGTGAAGTTATGGTGAATAAAAAATTTCAAGAGAAAGGGATTAAAGTTATGAGAAATTGGCAGGATGCTATTACGGACTATTTAAACGAATATTTTTTGTATAAGTATCAATTTAAGGCCAGAGATATTTTTGAGAAATACGAACCAGGATTTGGTTCCGACGGAAAACCTGTTGTATCTATTGTTACAACAGCTTATAGAAATGAGAAATTTAACGAAAAATATTTTGATACTGTAAATAATCAGACTTACCAAAATGTAGAGGTAATTTTTGTAGATAATCTGTCACCTGATAATACATTCGAAGATGCTAAAAAAAGACTGAAGAACGGTAAAATTATATTATCCGCCGAAAATTACGGTTGTGCAGGAGGTAACAATCTTGGTGCACTTCACTCAACCGGCAAATATATATTTTTTCTGGGTCCCGATACTTGGTCTGATCCTAGACTTGTGGAAAATCTTGTAAATGCGGCTGAGAGAGATCCCATAAATATTTTTGCTGCTAAACAATTTACATATGATGCTAAGGAGTTTATTTCCTGTGGTATTGCGTCGGATGTATTCGGTTATCCGGCCAGAACCTACACTCCGGACGGAAGAAAACAGCTAAAAAAGGTTTTTTATGCAGATGGGAGCGGTGTTTTTATGCCATTGGAAGAATATATAAAAGTGGGAATGATGGATGAAGATACATTTTTATTCGCTGAAGACGTGGATTTATCGTGGAAAGCCCATATGGTAGGTATGGAGGTGATACCCGTTCCTGATGCGGTTTTATATCATTACAGCGGTGGTTCAGTGGGAATAGGAGGTTATCCTACAAAAGATCAAAAATATGTGACAACATCAAAAAGAAGATTTATGGCTGAACGAAATATAATCCGGAATATATTAAAAAATTACAGCTGGTGGAACATACTCTGGGTTTTGCCTTATTATATGCTTATCAATTTGGCTGAGTTTATTGCCCTAACTCTGACAGGGCAATTTAGTTCGGCTACTGATTCATATATTAATGCTTATATTTGGAATATTAAAAATTTAAAGTCTACTTTGAGAAAACGAAAAGGAATTCAAAGAGTGAGAACAAAAAGTGATTTTCAGGTAATGAAAAGTATGTTTTTTATACCTCACAAATTTTTGGCATTGCTTGAGCTTGGAATTCCTAAAGTGAATAAATGAATCTACCTTTATTCAAAAAATACATTAATATCCGATTAATACTACTTTTAGTGCTTCTTGTGTTTGAAGCAATCCATTTAAAAATATTATTCGGAAATGCCGAATACCTTGCCGGAGGTGATAACTATATTTATTTACAGCTCGAAACGCATAAGATGTTTCCCTATTATTGGAACAATGTTCTTCATCC
>MEVD01000004.1 GCA_001772865.1 candidate division WWE3 bacterium RIFCSPHIGHO2_02_FULL_38_14
TAGTACGAGAGGACCGGAATGAACAAACCTCTGGTGTACCAGTTGTCATATCAGTGGCATTGCTGGGTAGCTACGTTTGGTATTGATAAGCGCTGAAAGCATCTAAGCACGAAGCAATCTCCAAGATTAAGATTCTTCCGCCTTCGGGCGGACGCAATTCCTGGGAGACTACCAGGTTGATAGGCTGCAGGTGTACGCACAGTAATGTGTTCAGCCGAGCGGTACTAATTATTGCGCATCTTATGTTTGATGATTTAATTGGATTTTTCTAGCCGGTTTTTAGGGAGCGATTTACTTTGCTCTTTATTTTTAAAGGCAGAATCTCGGTGATGATGGCGGTAGGGACCCACCTCTTTCCATTCCGAACAGAGAAGTTAAACCTACCAGCGCCGAAAATACTGGCTATGCCGGGAAGATAGGTCGTCGCCGGGATCCTGCCTTTAATTTATTTTAAAATAAATGATACGCATGTAAAAAATCCTGCAAACCTGATAATATTTCAACAAGAATACCCCTCTATGAAAATAAATTACAAGAAATCGAGTACAACATATTCTATAGGAGTCTTCCCAACCATAGAATTAATATCAAACCACTCAGTACAAATAAAAAAGATATATATGAGTAATAAGAGTGATCAGAATAGAGGAGTGCAAAAAATCATCAAATATGCCAAAAACAAAAATATCCCGGTTTCACGCGACGATAATTTTGTGAGACGTGTGTCGGGAATGGAGAATGCTTATATTGTAGCGGAATTCTATAAATATGAATCCAAACTTGAACCGAACACCAATCACATATTATTAATAAGCATAAATGATATGGGGAACACCGGTACAATTCTAAGAACATCCTTGGCTTTTAATGTTCAAAACGTAGGGTTGATAAAACCTTGTGTGAACATCTTTGATCCGAAAGTAATACGGGCTTCGATGGGGTCGCTGTTTAAAGTTAATCACGAGTATTTCGACAGCTTTGAAAATTATTTAGGTAAATATCATAACAATATCTATATTTTAACCGGCGACGGGAAAGAGCAAATACAAAACCTAATCTTTAAAAAACCTTTCACGCTGGTTTTCGGAGGGGAGAGCACCGGTGTGCCTAATAGCTTAAAAAACCTTGGTACAACGGTAAAAATACCCTTCAGTCAAAATGTCGATTCATTAAATGTTTCGGTCGTCTCGGGCGTTTGTTTGTTTTACGCAAATACTAATCGCAGTCAATTAACCTCGCACAATTAACTTGTTATCACAACATATTTTGGCTATAATGCCTCAGCATAAGTGCAACATACACGAAGAACCTTCGGTTCTTCTTCTCTCGCGGATAAAGTTGTACTTTATGCCGCTTCAAAAATAAAAGGAGGATGATCTCTTTTTGATTTAGTTTTTTTCTGTATTACATTAACGGTCAGCAAATAAAAACTAAAATTAAAATTCTGAGATCTGATAAATGTCAAAAGCTACAAAAGTTCATAAAGAAAACTCCAAGATGCAGAAACTCTTGGAAGAAAAGGGGGTAGACGTAAAGCAATTCCGTCCCGGCGATCTTATTGACGGGGTTGTTGTAAGTGTTTCTCACGGCGAGATTTTAGTTGATGTGGGGGCAAAATCCGAAGGCATAGTATCCGGAACGGAGCTGGGGACGGAGGACAAATATTTTAAAACTCTAAAGCCCGGCGACAATGTTATAGCCATGGTGGTTCAGTCCGAAAATGACCAGGGATACATGGTGCTTTCACTAAAGCGCGCTGAAAAAGACAGAAAATGGTACGACGCTGAGGTGGCATTTAAAGACGGCTCGGTTCTTGAAGCCACTGTTGTGGAATACAACAAGGGCGGTTTGCTTGCAGATTGTTTAGGGTTAAGAGGATTTATACCGCTTTCCCATCTTGACAGAGTTCATTTTGCAAATGATATCGCAAAATTTGCGGCTGGAAGCGAATCGGAGCTTAAGGCGTCTCTTAAAGTTTTATCGGGCAAAGTATTAAAAGTAAAAATAATTGAAATGGACAAGTCCAAAAACAGGCTGGTGCTTTCGGAAAAGGACGCGTTGGGTGCGTATTCAGAAGAGGCGAGGCACGAGAAACTGGCTAAAATAAAAGCCGGGGACGTGTTGGAAGGAATTGTGACCGGTATCATGCCGTTTGGTGTTTTTGTTGATCTTGACGGGGTTGAAGGTCTGGTGCATATCAGCGAAATTGCCTGGGAGAAAGTCAATCATCCCTCAAATTATTTCGCGGTCGGATCTACTGTTCAGGTAAAAGTATTGGGTATAGACGGGGAATCAGGAAAACTCGCCCTTAGTGTTAAAAGGCTTACGGAAAATCCCTGGGAAAAAGCTGAAGAAAAATACAAAGTCGGAACGAAAGTGCAGGGAGTTGTGAGTAAAGTGGTGCCTTTCGGAGCTTTTGTAAATCTTGAAAAGGGGTTGGACGGTCTTGTTCACGTATCCGAAACCAGCGGCCCGTTAAAAGAAGGCGAGGAAGTCACCGCGGTTGTTACCCAAGTCGACGCCGAAAATCAAAAGCTCGCTTTAAGCATCAGACAGGCGGAGGAGTCCTAGGATTTTCATTTAACCATGGTAATGGACAGATTCACGCAAAGAGCAAGAGAAGTTCTTTTAAATTTACCTTCCGATAAAAAGGTTGCCGCCGATGTGCTTTTAGATGCAATTATAAAAGTATCGGGAATGGGGGCGGCTTTGATAAAAATTTATCCCGGACTTTCCATGAATAAAAATATAAAAATAGATATCGGCAGACTGGTGAAAGAAGCTTTTTACCAGTCAGTTAAGCTCGAATCCACCTATGTAGGAACGGAGCATATTCTGCTTGCGATGCTTAAAATATTATCTTCAACTGACACAGAGCGTGTTAAGCAGGAGCTGATAAAAATGAACATTTTTCCTAACACAGTAAAGTCTATAGAGAAGGGCAGAAAAACTCCTCTTCTAGATTCATTTTCCGAGGATTTGAACCAAAAGGTGTTCAAGGATTTTGAGAGACCTATTCTGTTCAGGGAAGAATACAACACGCTGGTTTCGGTGCTTCTGCAGAAAAATAACACTAATGCACTTTTAGTAGGTGATAACGGAGTAGGCAAGTCTTCGATAATTGAACTGCTGGCGAGGAATATCAACACTATGGATGTTCCGCCCCTTTTATCGGGTTATCACGTTCTGGAATTTGATTTAATGGCGTTTATGACAAATATTATAAACAAAGGAGGCGTGGATATCAGCCTGAACTCTTTGGTTGACGAGTTGCGGTATTTGGGAAGGACGATTCTCAGCATAAGCAATTTTCAGAATATGTTTTTTGCCACAAACGCCGGATTTACCGTTCCGGTCTTTTACTCCATGTTCAAAAACGCTATAGAAACTACGGGAACAAAGCTTATTGCCACTATGACCCCGTCTCTGTATGAAAAAATAACAGCCGACAACGAACACGTGCTGGAAAATTTCAGCATTATTGAATTGGACGAACCGAACGAGGCTTATACCCTGAAATTGCTTCTGTTGAATTCTAAATACCTGGGAATGTTTCACAGCGTTGAAATACCGGACGATGTTGTTAAATATGTATATAAAAAAGCCAGGCAGGAATTAAAAGATTTGAAGTTTCCTCAGAAAGGTCTGGATTTATTGGACCAGGCCTGCGCGCACATAGTTATGAGAAAAACCAAGTTTCCCGAAAGATATAAAAAACTTGTAGATAAAACATTTTTCCTCGCCCAAAGGCTGGATAAAAGCATAGCTTCGGGGGATTTTGATTCCGCTGTAAAATCCAGAAATTTAATTAAAAGAAATGAAGACAAGTTATTGAAGGAAGAAAAGGAAATATTCACTCCCCATAAATTGAAATTAGGACTCAGGGAAGTAGATAATGCACTTTTAGATATGGGAATAGGGAAAAAACCGGGTCCTGAAGAAATGGATGTTTCGAATTTATCCGATTTGGGCGAAAAGATTAAAAGAAAAATAATCGGCCAGGACCACGCTGTAGATACAGTTGTAAAAAGTCTGGTGAGGTCCAGACTTGGACTTAGGTCAAAAAAGAGGCCGCTGGGAAACTTTTTGTTTTTAGGACCTACAGGTGTTGGTAAAACCGAACTGGCAAAAGTTCTGGCGGAGGTGTTTTTTCCTTCAAAAGAAATAAATAAACATGGTTCTCTGGTCCGGCTGGATATGAGTGATTTTGCCGAGAAACACAACGTTGCGAGGCTTGTAGGAGCGCCGCCCGGTTATGTGGGATACGGCGAAGGTGGTGAGCTTACGCAAAAAATTGAATTGAATCCTCAAAGCGTAGTGCTTTTTGACGAAATTGAAAAAGCCCATCCCGATGTTTTAAATATTCTGCTGCAGATTATGGAGGAGGGGGAGCTGAGCGACGCCCGGGGAAATGTTTTCGATTTTTCAAAGGCGGTTGTAATATTAACCAGCAATCTGGGGACTGATTTGATTCAAAGTGCCGGGATCGGTTTTGAAGAAAAGATTTGGACGGATGACAAGGTGGAGGATAGACTTAAAGGCAACTTAAAAAAGATTCTGAAACCCGAACTTTTAAACAGGTTCGACGAAATAATAGTTTTCAAAAAACTCAACCAAAAAGACCAGATGAATATCTTAAACCTTCTTATATCAGAAGTTTCGAGGACGCTTAAACTGCAGAATGTTTCATTGGCGGTGAATCTGCCCTCCAAGCAGTATCTACTTAAAAAAGGCTATTCCGACGAATACGGCGCCCGCTCTCTGAGAAGAACCATTGAAAAAGAACTGCTGGACAAAGTGGCGGAAAAGCTTTTGAACAATAAAAAAAGGCCGTTAACTTTGAAAACCCGTGTAGAATCTTCGAATTTAACTTTAGTTTAACAAATAACATATATAATAGGTGTACTGCGGGAGCATCGGGCCGCATCAAAAAAACCGGCCGGACATTTTTTATGGTTAAGTTTAAATCAGTGTACATATGCCAGAATTGTGAATACGAAACTTCTAAGTGGGTGGGGCAGTGTCCCAACTGCGGAGAATGGAACACCATGGTTGAAACGGCGTATTCAAAATCATCTACTTCTAGGAATAAAAATGCATCCGGTCTGGGCAGATCGTCTTCAGCAAAATTCCGCTCGGCAACACAGACTAAATTGACACCGTTGTCGCAAGTCTCTTTGGATAAAACCAAACGCCTTTCTTCGAGCTTAAAAGAGTTTGACCGCGTGCTCGGCGGCGGTTTTGTGCCGGGACACGTTGTGCTTTTAGCGGGGGACCCGGGGATAGGTAAGAGTACTTTGTTGACTCAAATTTCCTCAAGGATGAAAAATTCTAAAGTTCTTTACGTTTGCGGCGAAGAGAGCGCGGCTCAAATTAGAATAAGATCCGAGAGGATGGGTTATTCGGGTGAAAATCTGTATATGCTGCCGGAAAACAACGTGGATGAAATTTGCCAGATTTTGGAAAGCCGCGACGATATTGCTCTCGCAATTATAGATTCAATTCAGACACTTTATTCAGAGGATTTAACGGGGATGGCCGGAAGTGTTGGGCAGGTGAGAGGATCGGCACAAAAGCTAACGGATACGGCCAAAAAAACCGGTATGCCGGTTATACTTGTCGGGCATGTAACTAAGGAAGGAACAGTTGCCGGCCCTAAAGTTTTAGAGCACATAGTGGATACCGTTTTATATTTAGAGGGAGACTCACAGCACTTGTTCAGAGTTTTAAAAACTACCAAAAATCGTTTCGGGCCTATTTCCGAAGCAGGCATATTCGAAATGCAGGAAGCGGGAATGAGGGAAGTTGAGAACCCCTCCGAGCTGTTTTTAAGCCAGAAAGTGGAGGCGGCGGTGGGGTCGTGTGTTACGGTTGTTATGGAAGGATTCCGCCCCATTCTCTTTGAAATCCAGGCGCTTACTTTAATAACAAAATTCGGCAACCCGCGGAGAACCGCCAGCGGATTCAGCGTAAATAGACTTCAGGTACTGCTGGCGATAATAGAAAAGTCGCTCAATCTAAATTTAAGCTCATATGACGTTTATTTAAATGTGGCGGGCGGTCTTAAAGTAAACGAGTACGCCGCCGATCTCGCGGTCTGCCTCGCCGTCATTTCTTCCGTAAAAAACAAACCTCTCCCGTCCAATGTAGCCGCTTTCGGGGAATGCGGGCTTTTAGGCGAAATCCGCGGCGTTTCTTATCAGCAGAAACGTGAGAAAGAAGCCCAAAAACTTGGCTACGCAAAAGTGATAAACCCACAAAACTCCAAAACCTTAGGGCAGGCTATATCACAAGTTTTCTCAAGAAAAACCTAACTTAAAAGAGTATAATAACCCCCATCTTTGCATTAACTACGGTAACAAACGTATAATTTAAATGAAGGAAAAATATTGTTGAATGAAAATACCGAAGTAAGAAACCAAACAAAAAACAACAACGGCACCGCTCAAAAACAGCGTCTGTTATTGCCGCCCCCAAAACAAAGATATAAAAGTTCAGATGTCAGGCTCCACATTCGGCTGCTTGTAGGATTCGTATTATTTATTATAGGATTCAATTTTTCAAACACGGTATTTTTCAGGGAAAACCCTCTGTTTGGCATTAACTTTCTGGCCGAAATACTCATATCTTTTACCAGCCTTCTATTCGGAGCTTTTATACTTCCGGTGCTCTTTTTGGAGCTTAGGGCATGGTTTGAAACCACCATCGCAAAAATAATAGCCGATATCGTAAATAATTTCTGGGTTCAGCAGAACAGGCGCCTGCACGAAGCCCAAAAAGCCAAGCAGGAACAAAAAACCCAAGCTCTGGAGCTGAAAAAGAGAGAAGACGAAAAAAGAAAAGCGGAAGAACGCAGAAAAGAGGAGGAAGAAAAAAAGCGGATAGACGAAATTTCCAACAGCATATTATTGGACACATCTGTATTAATAGACGGTAGGGTTTTGGATATGGTCAGGTCGGGATTTATAGACAGGTCGCTTATTATTCCCAAAGCGGTGCTGGATGAGCTGCATCTGATTTCCGACAACAGTGACGTTTTAAGGCGCCAGCGCGGCCGCAGAGGTTTGGATCTGGTAGGGCAGCTAAAAAGATACGCTAAAGTTGTAATACTGGATGAAAAACCCAAAGAAGGAGAAGAAGGAAAAACCGACAAGCAGCTAGTAACCCTTGCGCGCAAATACAAATCAAAATTAATGACTCTCGATTTCAATTTAAATAAAGTGGCAAAAGTATCCGGAGTAAAAGTGTTAAACATAAACGAGCTGGTCGATGCTGTAAAAACGGTAGTACTGCCCGGCGAAATTATAAAAGTAAAAATAATGCAGGAAGGAAAAGAAAAGCAGCAGGGAGTAGGCTACCTGCCGGACGGAACCATGATAGTGGTGGAGGATGCGAAGGACAAAGTAGGGACGGAAGTGGAAACTAAGGTTTTTAAAGTTATTCAAAGCCCCGCGGGGAAAATGATTTTCTGCAAATTATGAATTCAATTGAACTTAGCTTAATTAAATCTTGAAAAGCCATTCTATTCAGTCTATACTGAAATTCAGTATGAAAAAGGAACTTCAGAAATATATAAAATCATTTAGCAAAGGCCAAATTACTGTTCCTAAGGAATTCAGGGAGATACTTGGTCTTTCTAACGAGTTTTGGTTAAAATTATATATAAGAGATGAAAAAATAATTGCTGAACCCGTAGAAAGAAATTCCGTAAAACAAACATCATATTTAGATACTCTTAAAGAGGTAGATACAAGCTGGTTTGACGAAAAAACGGAAACAGAGTTAAAAGATTCAAGGAAAGCAATTAAGCTAAGGGAAAAGAAGTATTATGACTGACTCCGTGCTTTTAGACACCTCGGTAATTATAGACTTTTTACGGGCAAAAAACCGCAATGAAACAAAATTTTATAAGCTGGCAGAGAAAGGAGTAAATTTATATATTTCCATTCTGACATACGCGGAACTACATGCCGGTAAAAGTGTATGGGAAAATCAAAAAGCCCTTTATTCATTGCAAAAAATTTTATCGGGACTTACAGTTATTTACTTAACCGAAGTAACTGCAAGAGAAGCAGGAAGAATTAGAGCTACTTACAAACTTGATTTAATAGATTCTATAATAGCTGCAACCGCCTTGGAAAAAGATATTAGTTTGGCCACTTTAAATACAAAGCATTTTACTAAAGTTACAGGATTAAATGTTATCAGGTATTAATTTGTGCTCCCCTCAAATTTAGGTAAAGCTTCGTAAAATACAATTTATATACCTGCCGTTGCACCGGCTTCCGCGTTGCCGCATCTCACAATAATCATAATTAATAATAATCTAATATTATTGCGGTTAAATAGCTATTAATATATAGTTCTTAATATGGAAATGATAATTTCTATAACGCCAAATTTTCAAATACATATACCAAAACAAGCCAGAAAGCTTTTAGGATTGAGTAAACCCTCTAAAGCATTGCTAAAGGTTTTGGACGGATCTATTGTCATTACGCCCGATTACAACAACAAACTTTTATCCTTAGCCGGAAAATACAAGTCTAAAGCCAAAGGTATAAAAGTCGAAAATATCAGAGACATTATAGATTACTCATAATGAAAATATTTATAGACACTAATGTTTTCTTAAGATTTTTACTTAAAGATGATCCCGATAGTTATGAAGAGGTTGTTAAGTTGTTTGAGTTAGTGGAGGAGGGGAAGGTAAAGCCTTATACCTCTAATATCGTTATTCTTGAAATTATCTATGTGCTCGTAAAAACATTAAAAATCAGCCGAACAGAAGTTTTAAGGGACATTCAGGATCTGTTCTCAATGCGCGGACTTATTATATTAGAAAAAACAAATACCAAGGAGGCTTTAAAAATATTTAAGCAGACCGGTGTGAAGTTCGCGGATTGCCTGATTGCAACCCAGATTAAGTCCGGTACACAGCTTTGTACGTATGATAAGGAATTCTTTAAAATCAGGTCTGTTAAACTGTGTAAACCCGGTGATTTTGTTTGAACCTTAGATCGGTAATATTCACTGAATTAATATATTTAATTGAAGGTACTTTAATAAAATATTTCGTATAAAAAAGTAATATTTATTAAAAAAAAAACACTCCACATGGAGCGACATAATAGCGTCAACCGCAGAGTGTTTTTTTCGTTCACTCGCCGAAACGAGTGAAATAAGATCATGCTTCTGGACAGGAGAAGCAGGAAATGTATATATATTAAGGATAATACGTGAATTAACAAGCGATGGCGGTTGGAAAATATACTTGCTAATGTTGTGGTAACGGTATTAATAGTGCAATATATTTACACTCATTGTATGATTTAAAATCTCTGGTTTACTTTTGTTTAAATGTATATTTCAAATTATATTAACTCTACATGACAATTAACTTATAGTATTGATAGTTTTGAAGATTCATATTAAAATGTGCGCAATAAATCTACCATGGACAGGAGGTTCAGATGATTGTCAAGATTTTAACTCCCGAAGGTCGTTTGCACCGGCAGGATCGCACGAGCGATAAGGTAGCTGTGTATGTGCTGAGAGCAGGCGTTGTGCGCGTTGAGCCTGACGGGCAGGTTTTAGTGTTTCAAGGATCTACAGAAGGATCCGAACAAGTGCCACTGGTCTGCACCTTTGAAGTCACGCTCCCGCCCCGCAGAAAGGGAAATCCCCCTGAAGTGATCTTTTCCACAGAGTCCACCGCCGGAAAGGTTGCATTGGGTGGGGCGGTGACAATCACGATGCCAAACGGAGCGCAGGTCAGAATCATCAGGCCAGAGAAGGAGAGACGCGACGCTGCTTAGCTCTCCTACTCAACGGGAGGTCGCTTGAATTCGAAAGTTGGATCATGCGACCTCCGTCACGAAATTTTCCATTTTTATAAAAACATTAAAGTATGCTTATTTATAGGATATATTTAATTTTCAATTCCTTAAGTATTAAAATTCTTTTTAATATTGACAAAAACACAAACCTATAGTATTATTTTGCCATCTCAATAGTATGGAAAGGAGTAGTAGCATGGACCTCAGGCTAGAGATTGGACAGATGTTGAAGCGCGGAGGGGCC
>MEVD01000005.1 GCA_001772865.1 candidate division WWE3 bacterium RIFCSPHIGHO2_02_FULL_38_14
CCTGGTCGGTTTCCATTCTTTCCATTTTTTCTTCCCATCTGCTTTGAGAAGCATGCAATAGCGACATCATTATGAAAGTTAAAATTGTTGTAGTCGTGTTTATAAGCAGGTGCCAGGAGTCGTTAAATCCTATTATAAAGCCGGTGGGAAACCAAATAAGCACAAGAGTTATTGAAAAAAACAGCCAATAAGGCGATCCTACGGTTCTGCTCACATTAGCTGCCCATTTATAAAAGAGTTCATCGATTTTTTTCATATCTTAAGTATCTGTCAGCAAGGCAATTATTGTCAATTATAGATTTGTGTGGTTTAATCCCTTGTACTATGTCGAAAATTTGCGAAGTATGCGGAAAATCTTATTTAAAAGGAAATCAGGTCCCCAGAGGTGTAGGCAGACGCGTTGTCAGAAGGACTATCAATAGGCAGATGCCCAATTTAAGGGTAAAAAGAATCAATTTAAACGGTACTAATGTGAAAGTTGTTTTGTGCAGCTCCTGTTTAAAAAGAATGAAGTATGAAGCTGCAAGGACTGTAGAAAAGTAATAAATAAATTTAATCTAAGAGCTTTGTTTCCGATTTTTCCAAATATCCGTTTTTAAATTCCTCCCAGCTTATTTTTTTACTTCCTTCTACCTGAAGAATTTTAATATTCAGCACTTTATGGTTAAGTAGAAGTTCACCCGAATAGTTTTTTTGGTCCGTGCTTAAATTCCGGCCCGAGTCTTTATTTAATGATAATTCTGATTCAGCGTTTAGTTCAGCCTCATGGATCTTAACCTTTAGATTTCTGTTCTTATCTGATTTAACCTTTAAGTCATAATCCTTCAGCAGACTGGAATTTTCCATCTTTTCTAAAGTAGTCCAGGCAATTGGCCAAGGTGTATGTGCTCTGATGCATCTCCAGATTAATTCATCTTCGCTTTCCCAGTTTATCTCGGAATCTTCCTTAAATATGAAAGTGTTTTTGGGATGGGAGGGGGAATAGGTAAAAGTTGCTTTTGCTTCATCCTGTAATTCAGGCGTGATTTTTCCGCTGATGTAATCATTCAAAACCGAAGGGAGATTTTCCGAAGCCAATAAAAATAAAGTTTTGTATAATTTCTCGGCCGTTTCATTGCCTTTCATTTCATATACAACCCGGCGCAAAATAGGCCCGTTGTCCATGCCTTTAGTCATTTCATAGAATGTGACGCCGGTCTTTTCAAATCCCTGCAAAATCGCAAACTGAACCGGGCTGGCGCCTCTAAGATTGGGCAGCAGTGAAAAATGAATATTAATCAGTTTGTGTTTTGGTGTATTAATAATTTCTTCGGGGATCATAAAGCTGAAGTCCGCTACAACACCGATTTCTGCTTTAACCGCGAGTAACGAGTCCATTATTTTCAGTTTGTCTTCTTTCATTCCGGTTATTTCAACCAGCGTTATATTGTTGGCTTTTGCCCATTTCTTTACTTCCGTTTCCCGTTTTTCATGTTTTCTACCCACAACAGTGTCAGCTTTTGTCACACATAAAACAGTTTCGAAATTATTGTTCAGGGATTCCAAAACTGGTATAGACCTGTCGGATGTTCCAAAATATGCGACTCTCATGATTAACTGTTTTTTTCCTTTTCAAGAATTTTATCCAACTCTTTTTCCGTGATCGTATTTCCCATGACTTTTGAGGTAAACAAGATTCCTTCTAAATGGTCAATTTCGTGCTGAATTACACGGGCGAAAAACCCCGAAGCACTTATTCTGACTTCTTCTCCTTCTTCATTCAAGGCCTTAACTTTTACCTTTTTTGATCTTTGCACTTTTCCGTAGGCATCGGGAATACTCAGACATCCCTCCCACCCCGGCTCCGATTCTTTTGAAGAGCTGATAATTTTAGGATTTACCAAAACCACATCCTGTATCAGAGGTTTGTTCGGATTGTTGGGATTCGGCAGAAATTTTCGCGCAATGCAGACTCTTTTTAAAATTCCTACTTGAGGTGCAGCTAAGCCGGCTCCCTCGGGGTTTTTTGCTGCTTGTAGAGTGTCTAAAAGGTTATTAATCAGCTTTTTTGTTTCATCGTCAAATTTTCCGACTTTTTCGGACTTTCTGTTTAATATTTCATCCGGTATTTTAACTATAGGAACAACTGCCATGATCATATTTTAACATTTCGCTAGTTAAACTTCGTATGTTAAACTCCACTTGACATGCTTAACAGGATCTTCGGGTATTTTTCCCATGATATCGGTATAGATTTAGGTACGGCAAATACTTTAGTTTATGTAAAAGGCAAAGGGATTCTTATTCGGGAGCCCAGCGTTGTAACTATCCATAAAAAAACTAAAGAAGTACTTGCAGTCGGCAATGAAGCTAAAAAAATGCTGGGGAAGACTCCTAATAATATAATTGCCGTCAGACCATTGAGGGACGGTGTAATTTCGGATTTCTACGTAACGGAGAAAATGCTTTCATATTTTATAGGCTTGGTTCACGAAATGCCTTCAAGGTTTCCTAAAATTCCCAGGCCGAGGATTGTTATAGGTGTTCCTTCTGGAGTTACATCAGTGGAAAGGAAGGCGGTAGTTGATGCCGCCAGAAATGCCGGGGCTAGAGAGACATTTTTGCTTGAAGAACCTATGGCTGCGGCCATTGGCGCCGGTCTGGAAATATCGGAGCCGAAAGGCAATATGATAGTTGATTTGGGAGGAGGTACAACGGAAATAGCTGTAATATCCCTTGGAGGAGTAGTAATCAGCAAGTCTTTAAGAATAGCCGGAGATGAGCTGGACATGGAAATAGTTAACTACGCTAAAACTAAATATAATTTACTTTTGGGGGAGCGCACGGCAGAAGAAATAAAAATAAACGTAGGGAATGTTGCCGATGTGGAAAAAGAAACTGAAAATAGAGCGGTTTTCAGAGGAAGGGATTTGAGAACAGGGCTTCCGAAAGCGGTGGAGGTTAGCGCATATGAATTAAGAGAAATACTTCGACCACCGGTTTACTCAGTTATAGAAACAGTAAAAGACGCACTTGAAGAAACACCGGCGGAGCTCATTTCTGATATTATTAAAAACGGTATTGTGCTGGCAGGAGGAACCTCACAACTAAAAGGGCTGGACAGGTTGATGATGCACGAGTTAAATGTACCTGTCAGAGTGGTAGACGATCCTATGACGGCGGTGGTTAAAGGTTGTGGTAAAGTGCTGGACGATCTAGACCTGTTGATGAAAGTTAAAATTAGTCTCTAAAAGTATTTTGCATGTAAAATGTGGATAGATGAAATTTGTACTGGTAAGTTTTTTCGTTTTAATCTTAGGATTTATAAAAGTTTTAGAACCGCTTAGAGGACCGGTTCAATATTTATTTACCCCCATGCAGCTGGGTTTGTCTGAAATGGCTCTGGAAATTAGGGATTCCGCCATTTTTTATTTAAATATTAATGATTTACGGGGACAGAATATTCATCTGATGGAGGAAGTGGAAGATTTAAAATCCGTGATCCTTGAGCTGAAGGAAATTCAGGAAGAAAATACAGTGTTGAAAGAGCAGTTATCAATAGGGGAATCAAGCGGTTTGGGCAGTTCAACCCGTGATAAAACCATACAGATGGCCAATGTATTGGGGAATCCTACAGATTTGAGTGAGACTTCCGTAATTTTGGACAAAGGCAGAAGACAGGGAGTTTCCGAGAGAGATAATGTTGTAGTCGGGAGGTTTTTAGTGGGAATAATAGAGGAAGTTTTTGAAGAAAGAAGCCTGGTTAAATTACTGACTTCTCCGGATGTTTCTATAGCGGTTATGGATGTAGATTCGGCGAATAAGACCGAAGGAATATCTTCGGGTGATTACGGAACCGCGGTTGTAATGAAAAGAATTCTTCCAAATGAAGAAATTCGTGTGGGAGACTATATTGTAACTTCAGGTAAAGACGGTAAGTTTTTTCCTTTTCTGGGAGTTGGAAGAGTAAGGGAAATTTCACAAGTGGAAGTAGAACCGTTGAAAAGCGCCGTTCTTGACACATTTGTTAATGTTTCCAAGGTGAGAAAAGTTTTTATTTTAAATATGAAATAAATTTCTCACTGCTGTTCGTGCAAAATGGGTAAAAAATTATTTATAATATTATTATTAAATATTATTCTATCCCTGGTACAGGTATCATTTGTACCCATTCTTTTTTCACATAAATTATATATTAATTTGGTGCTGGCTTTATCATTTGGTTTTTTGGCCGTTAATAAAACAAAAGACGCTTATATTAGCGCATTAATCAGTGGGTTGATAATGGATATTCTTGGAATAACAACCATCGGCATCAGCGCTTTTATATTTTGTACAGGTTTGTATATTGCGTATTTTATACATGATAAATTCCTTAAAAAATACTCATTATTCTTGTTTATAATTCCCGTTGATATTTTTTACCAACTGCTGGTTTTAAGACAAATAGAAGCGGGGAATATTTTTCTTACTTTTATATCTTTTGGACTTTTCTATTTTATGTTAAAAAAACTATCAAAGAGAGAAGATCTGTATAAGCTTTAAGAATTTGCGCGAATATGAAAAATATTTTGTTAGAAGAATTCGATAAATTTAATGAAAAAACCATGAAACATTTCCGGAAAAAAGAGGCAATACCGGTAATTGGAGTGGAAGCTGGATATAAACCTATTATCAATGAGTTTGCGATTAATGGCCGTACAAAATTGGTGACTTATTTTTCACTTGTATTTCTGGTGTTATTTATAGGAGCGGTATTCGTAGGAAAAGCCTTCTTTCTGCAGATAGTAGCTGGAGATACATACAATGAGCTGTCTAATAAAAACAGAATCCGAAAGATCACCTCTCAGCCGGAAAGAGGCGTCATTTTTGACAGAAATAAAAAGATAATTGCCAGAAACAAACCCGCTTTTGGGGTTGAAATGAATACGGATATTTGCTCTTTGGGTAGGAAAGACTTGGATTTGTGCAAAACGTTGACTTACAAAATAAATGAATATATTCCTATAGATTTATCGCGCATTTTAAAGGAAATAGATGACGGGAAAAATATAATTATACTAGCTTCGGGACTTCAGAAAGAGGACTTAATAAAACTGGAATCCAATATCAGCCAAATTCCCAGTGTAACAGTATCCACATCACCTCAGAGGGATTATTTATACAATAATGTATTTGCACATGTTGTAGGATATGTTGGGCTAGGTGACACACTGGAGCCTATTATAGTTGGTAAATCAGGTGTGGAAGAATTTTATGATTCTTTCATCTCTGGAGTTCCGGGCGGAAAAATAGTTGAGGTGGATGCGTTAGGAAGTTCGTACAAACTGATTTCTGAGGAAAAATCCATACCAGGAAAGGATATTATACTGAATCTTGATCTGGAATTGCAGAAGAAAGCTTATGAACTTTTAGAGAAGGCCGTAAAAACGGAAAAAGAAGATAAACAAGATAAAGTAGTAGGAGGAGCAATTCTAGCGCAAAATCCCTTAACCGGTGTGGTATTGGCACTGGCAAGTTATCCTTCGTTTGATCCCAATGTATTAGTAGGGGGGATTTCTTTTGAAGAATATAAAAAATTAAGTAATGATCCGTCTTTCCCGTTTTATAACAGAGCAGTATCGGCCGGCTATCCGCCGGGCTCTACATTTAAAATAGTAACGGCATCCGCGGCTTTGGAGCAAAAAGTAATAAACCAGGCGGATGAAATAGTTGATAACGGTTTTATACAGGTTGGTTCGTATGTTTTTAGGAACTGGAAAACAGACGGGCACGGAAATGTGAACCTGCTTCGGGCATTGCAGGTCAGCAATGATACTTATTTTTATACAGTAGGAGGAGGGCACGGAGGAATTGGAGGCTTGGGTATAGAAAATCTTTTTAGCTGGGGGCAAAAGTTCGGATTGGGAAGAAAAACGGGAATTGATATCCCAGGAGAATCAGATGGATTTATGCCGGACGGCAAGTATAAAGAATGGTATTTGGGCGACACTTATATTACATCTATCGGTCAGGGAGATGTATTGACTACGCCATTGCAAATAAACAATATTACTTCGTATTTTGCCAACGGAGGAGTTTTATATAAACCTCAGATAGTTAAGGAAGTTTTCGGTGAATCTCCCAAAATAGAAGTAATTGCCAAAGATCTTGTTAACCCGGATACTTATAATCTCATTAGAACAGGACTGAAAATGGCTGTTGAACCCGGCGGAACCGGTTATCCGCTCTTTGATTTCAGCAGGCGTCATGGCGGCATAGAACTGGGAGGGAAGACCGGAACTTCCGAATATATAAATTCCAAGGGAGAGCCTAAAACTCATGCCTGGTTTACTGTGTTCGGTCCCTATAATATTGGTTTAGAATACTTTAAAAATTTAGGACCAAAAATTACCCCTATATCGTTAACCGTATTTTTGGAAGGCGGGGGATCGGGGTCGGACGATGCTGCTCCGATTGCTAAAGAACTGCTGGATTTGTGGTTCTCTCAGAAATGAGGTCTTTTTGACACTTTTTAACTTATTCCTGTATGCTCATTAAAGCGTTATGTCCAAATTAGTTATAGTAGAATCACCTACAAAAGCAAAAACCCTGTCGGGGATTTTGGGAAAAGATTACAAAATCAAAGCTTCAATGGGGCATATCAGAGATCTGCCCAAAAGCGGCTTGGGAGTGGATGTGGAAAAAAATTTTGAGCCCGAATATGTGGTTCCCGACAGAGCTAAAAAAACCATCAGTGAACTGAAGAAACTCACAAAAGATTCCGAAAAAATAGTGCTGGCTACAGATCCCGACCGCGAGGGGGAGGCTATAGCCTGGCATTTAAGCGTACTGCTGGGGGGTGGAAA
The DNA here is from genome assembly GCA_001772865.1 of candidate division WWE3 bacterium RIFCSPHIGHO2_02_FULL_38_14. Lineage (GTDB taxonomy): Bacteria > Patescibacteriota > WWE3 > UBA101185 > UBA10185 > 2-02-FULL-38-14. Next base: position 6,828 of record MEVD01000005.1, read on the forward strand.
AGTCGACAAAGGGGATGAAGCCGGAATTAAAAGAAAATCCAAGAGAGCTAGGGAAACTAATGATAACCTCTTTGAACGCGTGGTTTTTCACGAAATGACTAAAGAGGCAGTTCTTGATGCTTTTTCCCATCCTTCAAAATTAAACGACGATTTAGTAGACGCCCAGCAGGCGCGGAGGATTTTAGACAGGTTGGTCGGTTATAAGTTATCGCCGCTGTTGTGGAAAAAAGTCCGCTACGGCTTGTCTGCCGGAAGAGTTCAAAGCGTTGCAGTGAGACTGATTGTAGAAAGAGAGAGGGAGAGGCAGGCGTTTAAATCAGAAGAATATTGGACGATGGAAGGGGAATTTGAATCAAAAGAAGGAAAGAATATTAAAGCCCAGCTCAATGATTTAAGTGAAAAAAAGCTGGAAATAAAGAATAAAGAGCAGGCTGAGGAACTCGAGAAAAAATTGAAAGCAGGTACATATAAAGTTTCAGCGGTTAAAAAAACCGAGAGACAGAGAAAGCCATACGCTCCGTTCAGGACGTCTACTCTTCAGCAGTCAGCCGCCAATGTTTTCGGATTTTCGGCTAAAAGAACGATGTCCGCCGCCCAAAAGCTTTTTGAAAGCGGTTTTATTACTTACCACAGAACAGATTCTCTGAATTTGTCTCCCGTATTTATTAGCACCGCCAGACAATTTATAGGAAAACAGCTTGGGGAAAAGTATCTGCCTGAAAAAGGAGTGTTTTATAAAAACGGCTCAAAAAACGCCCAGGAGGCGCATGAAGCGATCCGCCCGACGAATTTGAAAAATGATATCACGGAATTTAATTTAAAAGGGTTGTCTTCCGATGAGCAGAAGATATACTCACTGGTTTGGAAAAGATCGCTGGAATGCCAAATGCTTCCCGCTGTTTATAACCAGACAAATGTGACTATAAGTTCAAATGAGGGCTATAATTTTAAAGCCATCGGTTCCGTAATAAAATTCGAGGGATGGCTTGCAGTGGGGCGCTTAATTGGCATTGAGATGGATTCGGAAGACATGAACAAACTGCCCGAACTTGAGGAAGGAGAGTCAATGAACATGAAAAACCTTGTTTCGGAACAGCACTTTACTCAACAGCCGGCCAGATATTCAGATGCCACACTAATAAAAGCTCTTGAAGAATTAGGTATAGGCAGACCTTCTACTTATGCACCCATAATTTCAACAATTCAGGACAGGGGTTATGTAGAAAAAACCGGAAAGTATTTCGCCCCAGAAGATGTGGCCTTTGTAGTTAACGATCTGCTCATAAAGTATTTCAGCGACGTAGTAAATTATGAATTTACAGCCGAAATGGAGAAAAAGCTTGATAGCATTGCCCAGGGTGAAACTGAGTGGGTCCCGGTTATCAGGGACTTTTATGGGCCTTTTCAGAAAGAATTGACGGATAAAGAAAAAATGCTCCAAAAAGCCGATGTTACTACACTATCCGAAACTGATGAAAAATGCCCCGAGTGCGGAAGAATGCTAGTGGTTAAGCTTGGAAAATACGGAAAATTTTTAAGCTGTTCGGGGTATCCGGAATGCAAATACGCCAGGCCTTTGGGAGAAAAGGCGAATGCTGAAACCGATGAAGAAGGAAACCCGGTCGATAAACAGCCGGAAAACTACGGAAAATGCCCTAACTGCGAAGACGGTGTGTTTGTTTTGAAAACTAGCAAATTCGGAAAATTTTTAGCCTGCAGCAATTACCCCAAATGCAAAACCACCCAAAAATATCTGGAAAAAATAGGCATTAAATGTCCCAAATGCAAAGAAGGCGATGTAATTATCAAAAAAGCTAGAGGAAGAAATTTTTACGGCTGCAGCAGATTTCCCGACTGCGACTATTCCAGCTGGAAAAATCCTTTGCAAAATAACGTTGTGAATGATAAAAATAAATCAGGAGATTTAGAAGCATGAAAAATAAGGACACACTTTTTGATAAAATTGTAAGAGGAGAAATTCCAAGCTGGAAAGTGTGGGAAAATGCAGGTTACCTGGCGTTTTTGACTCCGTTTCCGAATACAAAAGGACAAACTATAGTAATTCCAAAGAAGAATGTGGGTGAATATATATTTTCCGTGAGTGAGAAAGATTATCTGGGATTGCTGGGTGCCGCTAAAAAGGTAGCTAAAGTACTGGAAAAAGCTTTTAAAACCCCCCGCGTTGCAATGATCTTTGAAGGTACGGGAGTGGCATATGTTCATGTTAAATTATATCCTCTGCATGGTAATTTGGCCGGTGAAACAAATTTAGGGACTAAACATATGAAGTTTTATCCCGAATACGTTGGATATCTTTCAACTGTTGAAGGCCCAAAAATGAGCGATAAAGAGCTGGATGAAGTGAGAGATTTAATTGTGAAGGCGCAAAAATAAATTTCCTTTTTTGACATTTTGTTGATTTTTTATTCGGTAAGTGTTGGTTGATTAAACCGTAAATATCAAGCTAAGTTACTATTTCAAATATAAATTGGGAGTAATAATGACCGCCGCAGTTTTGGGCGGACCTACCAGAATTGGAGATATCAAGATGAGTAGAACTGCTATACCGAAACAACCGGTAGAGGTATACGTCAAATCCTTCGGGAGATCGTTTACAATGCCCAGGGCAGAGTATGCGATCATAAGCGAGGACGAGACGTATGTGCGCCTTAACTGGAACGGGGTAGTCGTGAAAATAAAGAAGGAGGAAGTAGATATTCAGGAGAGAAATTGACAAGAAGGCTATGTTGTATTAAATACCCCGAAGGGTAGTCATGTTTGTGAGTATGGCTGCCCTATAGTTAAATCAGATTAAATTAACCTATGCTAAAATATAGCAAATGCCAACAGGTCATGTTAATAAACAGAAAAATTATGATCAAAGAAGCTCCAAACTTTTAGAAATTAAAGACTTATTTGGTCTTTCCAAAAAACTGAAAGCAAAAAATAAAAAAATAGTATTTACTATCGGAACATTTGATTTATTAAATCCCGGGCATTGCAGGTTTTTAGCTGAAGCAAAAGCTTGCGGGGACATTTTGGTGGTAGGAGTTTCCACCGACCAGTCAGTGAAAGCGAATAAAGGCAGTGATTACCCACTGGTAAATCAGGAAATCCGTGCGGAAATCGTAAGTTTTCTAAAAACCGTG
>MEVD01000006.1:0-35171 GCA_001772865.1 candidate division WWE3 bacterium RIFCSPHIGHO2_02_FULL_38_14
TTCTTCAACTTTTTTTAAATTTTCCGGTTCTCTTACTTGAGAAAGCCTTACCAACGCGGATGCTTCATCAATTAAATCAATAGCTTTATCCGGCAAAAATCTGTCGCTTATATATCTATCGGACATTTTAACAGCGGTAGCTATTGATTGATCAGTAATTTTAACTTGATGATGTTTTTCGTATCTTTCACGCAAACCTTTAATTATTTCAATAGTTTCTAAAGTAGAAGGTTCATTTACCATAATAGGCTGGAACCTTCTTTCAAGAGCTGCGTCTTTTTCAATATGCTTTCTGTATTCGTCTATAGTGGTCGCCCCAACCATTTGGAGTTCTCCTCTGGCTAATGCGGGTTTTAGCATATTCGCAGCATCCATTGCCCCTTCTGCGCTCCCTGCTCCCACAACCGTATGTAATTCGTCTAAAAAGAGAATAATCTGTCCCTGGGCCTTTACAACCTCTTCTATAATATCTTTTAAGCGTCCCTCGAACATGCCCCTGTGGGAAGTTCCGGCTAGAACCGAAGCCAAGTCTAAAGCAAATACTCTTTTGCCCCTCAAAGGCTCCGGAACCTGGCCTCCGACGATTCTTTGTGCAAGCCCTTCTGCAATTGCGGTTTTCCCAACTCCCGGGTCTCCGATTAAAACAGGATTATTTTTAGTTCTTCTTGATAGAATGTGAATTACTCTTTCGATCTCGTTTTTTCGACCAATCACTGGATCGAGCTTTCCCTGTTTCGCAAACTCTGTTAAATCACGGCCGAATTTATCCAATTTTGAGGTAGAGGATGCTTCTTTAAGAAGCTCTTCGTGGCAAACTTCACATAACGCCATATACATTTGTCTGCCATCGACTATTTTATTTGTAGAAATTACTGCGGGGCGTTGTCCGCATCTGTGGCAGATAACCATATTTGTATATTAACACAAATATATTAGCACTTGCAATAGGCGAGTGCGAAAGAGGAATAAGTCCTTGTGATACAAAGATTTATTCCTCTTTTTTTTCTTCAAACATCGACTCGCGCGCTTGACGTGCGCGCATCTGAGCGTGTTTGATGAAAACTCTTGCGCGGAGCAACTTGCTCCACACAACTTTATCAGTATCCTTTCGGGAGAGGTACTCTTTTCCCCGCGAAAGTTTTTTCACTAAATCCGCCAAATTGTATCCCATGGCGAACCTCCTTTCTTTCTTAAGAATTAATTTATACTACTTAAAAAATAATAAAAAGCAACGAGTAACAAATTTAATTAATAATTAAGGATTAAGTAACTAGCGTAAATGTATTTTAATAAAAATTAATGCTCCCAAACATCACCCACAAACGGCTCAGACTTAACCGGAACTTTTTTTATAATCAGTTCACCTGCCCGAATCATTTCCTCCTGTTGAAGTAACGACCAATCTTGCGCCTGGTCTTCCCTTACTTCGCAGACCACTTCATCATGTACTGTATGAGTAACGAATCCATCGACACCTTCTTTCTTTAATCGATCTTTCATAAATACAAGAGCATATTTAGTAACATCCGCATTAGTTCCTTGTATCGGGTGGTTTTTTGCTTCTCGTTGGATTTGGCTGATTCTTCTATTATAATCCGGTTCTGATTTATCTGGTATGTTATACCACCTTTTTCGGCCGGCTGGAGTTTTACTCCAACCTTTGCTGACGGCATTTTTTGCAACGGTATCCAGAAAGCTTCTTACGTGAGGAAATATTTTAAAATACTTGTCCAGATACTCTTTTCCGACTTCCGGTGTAACCCCTATCTGTCGTGCCAAACTACCTGGACCCATTCCATACATTAACCCAAAATTTATAATTTTTGCGGCTTGGCGCAGATCGGGATATTTCTTTTTAAAATCCGCACTGTATTCTTTATTAAACATAAGAGCTGCTGTGAACGAATGCACATCAGAATCGTTTACTGCCTGAATAAGTTTTTGATCGCCGGAAACATCTGCTAAAATTCTCATTTCCATTGAGGAATAATCCGTAACTACCAATTTATATCCGGGTGCGGGAATAAAACATTCTCTAAATGGAGCCTCTTCCGAATTCCTTGGTATTTGCTGCAAGTTAGGATTTTGACATGAAAATCTGCCGGTAGCTGCCCCCAGCTGAATAAAATCGGGGTGCAGACGTCCGGTTACCTTGTTCACTTTTTCCAACAAAGACTCCCCGAAGGCCGAAATAAGTTTTTCATATCCTCTATAATCTCTTAATATTTTGGCGACAGGATGCTCGATTGTGGCAAGAATATTATCCCCGGTAGAAGGAACATCCAGCCCAAGCCTGTTATTAAACAGATCCATTAGCTGCACCTGCGAATTTATGTTAATAGCGTCAACGGAATTTCCGAATAAATCTATTCCATTTGTTGCATAATATTGCCTTATCGACTCCTGAAAATCATATGCGTACTTGTTCCTTTTTTCCTTTAGTGATGCGATAATATCCCTCCACCTTGAAACATTTATAAATATACCTCGCAGCTCCATTTCTGCAACCACTCTTGTTACTGCAAACTCCAATTTAGCAATGTTTACTAATTGCTCATTTTTTAACTTTTCCACTTGCTGTTCAAAAATGGGAAATAGCATTAATGTATCTAGCGCTGAATATATTAATTGTTGTTCAGTTATTTTTCCCGTGTAATTTTCAAAAGTTTTTCTAGTTTCTTTTTCCAGATCAGTTTCTAAATACTGACTTACTAAATTCCTCAATGAAATCAATCCCATACTGCCTTTTAATCCTGCGGTTAAAATTCCTTCAGCCAGCATTACATCAAAAATATTGGCGATTTCAATTCCAAAATGATACTTCAAAAATCCGTAATCAAATTTTCCGTTCTGCATTAACTTAATTGTTTTAGGATTTTCCATTAAAGCTTTAAATCTCTCATTTTCTTTTAAATGTAAAACTCTAGCATCAAAAATATAGGAGATTTCGGGGGTTCCTAATTGAATTAATAATACCTTGCTTGTGTATGGATCAAATCCCGTCGATTCCAGGTCAATAGCGATTATCGACTCCTTCTCAAGCTTTTCCAGAGAATTTTCTATTTCGGAATCTTCAGTTATATATTGATATTTCGGATTCTTCGGATCGAATTTCAATTCCACAGTTACATAATACCAGACTTTAATTTAATCAAAAGATTAGGTGACTTTTCAATCAATAGCAGTATTAAATTTCTTATTTATTTCAGACTTAAGAAGCTCCCGGACTTTTACAGGATCTGCCTGTCCTTTAGTATTTTTCATAACCTGTCCAACTAAAAATTCAATAGCTGATAGTTTACCCCCTTTAATGTCGTTAATTATATTTCTGTTGTTTTTTACCACTTCCTCTAAATAATTTTTCAGGTTTTTTTCATTTATGATTCTATTTGTACTTACATTTAATAATTTTTCGAATTCTTCAAAACTCATGTCTCTGGATTCTTTCTTATTAATTAATATATTGGCTGTTTTTACCGGATCAAGCCCGCTTTCAACAAAACCTTCAAATTTCTTAAGTAGACCGAATGAATATCCAGTAGACAAAATAGTAGCTATATTGGCCGTCAATCCATACCTTGTCATAAGTCTGGTCTTTTTTTGCTGCGGAAGCTCCGGTAGCGAATTTTTCAATTCTTCAATATGTTTTTCGTCAAAGTAGAGTAGGGGAATGTCGGGTTCCGGAAAATATCGATAGTCGTGGGCTTCTTCCTTTACTCTTTGTGAAACAGTAGTTCCTGATCTTTCATCCCACCCGCGGTTCTCTTGATTAACGACATTACCTTTTTGTAATATTTCTGTTTGTCTTTTTATTTCAGCAATAATTGCTTTTTCCATAAATCTGAAAGAATTTATATTTTTAATTTCTACTTTATAGTCTGGGAGAATGTCGTTATATTCCATTTCTTGTGTTCTTAAGGATATGTTTGCCTCCAACCTCATCTGCCCTTTTTCCATATCCGCATCGCCTATTCCCAAAGTTATTATTAAATCCTGTATTTTTTTACAAAATTCTACCGACTCCCCCACCGTTTTAAAAACCGGTTTAGTAACTATTTCAACTAAAGGCATGCCTGATTTATTAAAATCAATTAAAGTCCTACCATTTTCATGAAATGACTTAGCCGTGTCTTCTTCCAGGTGAATTCTTTCTAAAGATACTTTATTACCTGAATCCAATTCAATTTCTCCGCCTTCACATAACGGTTGTTTGTACTGGCTGATTTGAAATCCTTTAGGTAGATCCGGGTAAAAATAATGCTTTCTATCAAATCTGGATTCTTTGTTCAATATACTGTCTAACGCCAATCCCAGCACTTGAGTCTTTTTTATCGCTTCAAAATTTGGAACCGGTAATGCACCAGGCAGGCCCAAGCAAACTGGACAAACGTGAGTATTCGGCTCTGCTTCATATATATTTGAATCACAGCCACAGAACATTTTAGTTTCTGTTTTTAAATGTATATGTACTTCCAATCCTAATACCAGTTTATATTCAGTCATTTTAAGTTCCGATGCTTTTTAATAATTTAAATTCCTTATTACTACCTGAGAAAGAAAATTATCACCCTCAACTGAAAGCATGTAAGAAACAACTTTTGCCACTTCTTTTGGTTCAATGGCTTTTTGAACATCTCTTAACTTTCCTGCTTTTTCAAAAAATGCTGTATTCATTAGTGACGGGTGAAGACTAAGAACTTTAATTCTATGTTTTGAAACTTCCTGCCTTAAACACTCAGTAAATCCTGTTAGAGCCCATTTACTGGAATCATAAACAGTTCTCTCCGGTTTGGTTGTAATTCCCGAAACCGAATTTACAATCAAAATTGTTCCCGACTTTTTATTTATCATCATCGGAAGAACCGCCCTCGTCATAAAAACAACACCTAAAGTATTTATTTCAAAAGTTTTCTTAATATATTCCGGATCATTATTTTCTAATGGGCCTTGAATCCAGATTCCCGCATTGTTAATTAACACATCAATCTTTCCGTATTTTTCCGAAATATTACTAACTGCTTTGTCAATTTGGGCATAATCAGAAACATCACAAACATAGTAATCAATATTTAATTTTGATGCTGTTTCTTTTAATTCGGATTCTTTTTCGGAAGTTATAATAACCTGATATTTATTTTTTAACTCCATAGCAATTGCCTTTCCCAATCCTCTACTCCCTCCTGTAATTAATACTATTTCTTTTTCATTCATAAAATCATCCTTTTGTGAAAAAATAACTAAACTCGCACATTCAACAACCTTAAAGCGATTCTAAATGTCTCTACGGCTTCATTTACAACATAATAAGGCGGCTCATAAGCTGCTTCATGTACTAAATTGTTCCTTATTTTGTGTGCCTCCCAGATTTTATTGTAAATATTTCTTTCATATCTATCATTAGCTGATTTAAGCCTCTCTCCCATGGTTTCACCTTCAAAAATATCTTTCAGCGCTTGGTCTAAGCTTCTGTCTGCGGAAATTAATGCCTGCCTTAGCTGGCTGGGAGATCTTAACCTCAATAGTTCATCTATTTTTATCCAGTCGCTTTTGATTCTATCCTCTGTTTGCTGTGATACAGAATATCGTCGGTAACCCTTTGTAAATCCTAACAATTTTTTAATAAATTCAAACATAAGTTTTTAAACCTCCGGAAATTTCTTATGAAAATCAGTAATTTCCTGAAAAGCATGTGCAGCTGCCAAAACTTTTACTTCAGCCAGCTGCTCGCCAATAAACTGAATACCTACCGGCATACCTTCGGAAAATCCTCCGGGAATTGCTATAACGCATAGACCCGCCATAGAACCGGGTGTCTGCATTGTATCTGTCAGTTCACCGTATAAATCTTCTTTTGATCCTATTTTATAAGCTACGCTTGGCATTGTAGGACCTATAATTAGATCAACACTTTCAAAAGCCCTTTTGAAATCTTCGATAATTAAAGTTCTCACTTTTTGAGCTTTTGAATAATAAGCGTCATAATACCCCGAACTCAAAGCGTAAGATCCAAGCATCATTCTCTTTCTGGCTTCAAATCCGAAATGATCTCTTAGATGTCCAAATCTGATCCCGTCAAATCTGGCTAGGTTTGATGAAACTTCAGATCTCTGAATAATTGTGTAAATCGCCAAAGAATATTTAAAATCCAATAAATCTATGTCTATAATTTCCGCACCGTTTTCTTTAAGCATTTCAACACTTTCTAAAACAGCTTTTTTAACACCCGATTCAAATTCTGTTTCAAAATATGATCTTGGCTTACCTATTTTTAATCCCTTTAAACTTACATTTTTAATTTTTTCTAAATAATCCGGCACTTCCGTATTAGATGTGGTTGCATCGAAAGGATCTTTTCCTGCTATTACTTTCAAAACTAAAGCAGCGTCTTTAACTGTTTTTGTCATAGGGCCGGGAGAATCGGTTGAAGAAGCCATTGCAATCAATCCGTACCTGCTTACTCTTCCATAGGTGGGTTTTAATCCTGTAATTCCCGACCATGAAGCTGGACATCTAATACTTCCGCCTGTATCTGAACCTATTGCAAATATACACATGTTTGCTGAAACCGCGGCTGCAGAACCTCCTGATGATCCACCGGGAACTCTCTCTAAATCCCAAGGATTGTGAGTTGTAAAAAAATCGGAGGTTTCGGTAGAAGCTCCATGGGCAAAGGCATCCATATTGGTTTTACCTAAAAGAATCGCACCTGCCTCCGCAAGTTTTTTCGTAACTGTAGATTCGTAGGGAGGAATATATCCTTTTAATATTTTTGAAGACGCCGTAGTTTCTATTCCAAGAGTACTAAAGTTGTCTTTGCATGCATAGGGAATACCTAATAACGGTTTTTCCTTAAATACCTTTTCTCCGTATAATTTTATTTCTTTGTCTGCTTTATTTGCATTTTCTATGGCTGAATCTTCAGTGACTTTTAAAAACGCTTTTATTTTAGGGTCGCGTATTTTGATTACATAAAGACAGGTCTCAACCAGATCAATGCATTTAAATTCACCTTTTTTCAATCCTTCTATCGATTCTATAACTGTTAATTCATTTAATTTTTTCATTTATCAATTAATCTCTATCAAATACTCCCTTGGTAACTATTAATCCGTTTTCAGTTTCCCCGGCATTTGACAGTACGGCTTCCCTTTTTAGAGTTGCCTTATTATCTTTAGATGAAAACACATTCTTTTCACCGGTCACATGAGATGTTTCAACGACAGCAGCAGTATCAAGCTCCCCTATGACATTCATATAATTCAGTGTGTCTGTAAATAATGCGGATAGTTTCTCAACTTCAGCGTCAGATATTTCAAGTCTGCAAAGCTCAGCTACATGTTTAACTTGTTTTTTAGATATTTTCGATTCAGCCATATGAATTAGATTATACAGTTCTGTGAAATGTAATCACATTTCCAGAAGTCTTTTTATTCTATCTTCTACTGGAGGATGAGTTTCAAATAAATTTCCAAAAAAACTAACCTGATTTTCGTGTCTTCCTTTTAATGGATTTGCAATGTACATATGCGCTGTTGCTCCGTTTGCCGCTTCAAGAATCTCTCTGTCACTTGAAATCTTCACCAAAGCGTCAGCTAATCCTTTTGGATATCTTGTTAATAAAGCCCCCGAAGAATCTGCCAAATATTCCCTATTTCTACTGACCGCAAGTTTAATTAATGTAGCAATAATTGGAGATAATATTATAAAAATTATTCCTATCAACATAAGTATCCCTCCCATTTCTCTTCCCCGTCTTCTTCCGCCTCCATAGAATGCGCCTCTAGTAAACCAGTCAGCCAATAGAGTTACCGTTCCTACTAAGATACTTACAATAGAAAGAAGCCTAATATCATAGTTTTGGATGTGGCTTAATTCATGTGCAATCACACCCTCAAGTTCCAGTTTCTCCAAACTGTTTACGATCCCCGTGGTAAAACAAATAACCGCATGCTGCGGATCCCTCCCCGTAGCAAAGGCGTTCATTGCCGTGTCTTCTATCATGTAAATTTTAGGTTTTGGTATTCCTGATCCAATACACAGATTCTCAACAAGATTATGCAGATATTTATTTTCCTCCGGTTTAACTTCTTTTGCGCCCGATATAGCTAAAACAATTTGAGCTGAATTGTAATAGGAAATAAAACTGGTAATTCCGGAAAAAATTAAAGCGTATCCAACAAATGGGAGTCCCAGTCCTTCTCCCCAAAACTCTCCGATAAACCAACCCAGAATTGAAACAACCAAAACAAAGCCAGCCATTATCAACCAGGTCTGACGCTTGTTGTTGTCAATATGATTATATATATTAGGCATGAAACTATCTTAACAAATCTTTTAAATTATGGTATATAATACTGCTAGAGGTTAACTTGAGCTGTATTGATCCGGAACAATAGCTCTAGTTGGCCTCCTTTCTTTTATAAATCAAAAATCAACTTTTACAGGTTCTCTTTCGGTTACCTGCGCTTCAAAGAATTTTTCGGGTAAGAAACCCATCATACTTGCCATCATATTATTCGGAAATACCACTAAAGTTTCGTTATATTCTCTCACTACTGAATTGTAGAACTGTCTGGAGTAGGCAATTTTATCTTCGGTATCGCTAAGTTCTTTCTGAAGATTTATAAATCCTTCCTGCGCTTTTAGCTCAGGATAAGCTTCAGCTACTGCAAAAAGTGATTTTAGCGCACCGGTCAGCATATTATTGGCTTCCTGAACCTGTCCTACATCTTTCGCATTCATTAATGCAGATCGTGCCTTTGTGACATTTTCAAAAACTTCTTTTTCGTGAGCGGCGTATCCTTTTACTGTTTCAACAAGGTTTGGAATTAAGTCAACCCTTCTTTTAAGCTGGACATCAATGTGACTCCAGGCTTCTTTTATTTTCACCTTTAATGACGCTAATTTGTTATAAACACCAATTACAAATAACACAACAAGTGCAAGTGGAACAAGCAAAACTAATAACGCTTCCATTTTTCCTCCTTTTTCAACTTAATGATTATGTATTGATTCTATCACAATCATTTAGAATTGATAATTTTTTCAAATTCATCCAAATTCAAAGTGTTAATTATATCTGATTTTGTGCATCCACCACGTCTGGCAACGTCAATTCCGTAGTTTAAATAATAAAGCTGGTCAGTAGCGTGCGCATCGGTATTTACAAAAAACTTTAATCCGTATTCCAAAGCTTCTTTAATTAAGTCGTCCGTCAAATCGAGTCTGTTAACCTGTGAATTTATTTCAAAGTATTTATTGTTGCTTTGAGCTGCTCTAAAAACTTTTGTCCAGTCTGTGTCGCTGGCATCTCTTTCGTTTATTAATCTTCCGGTCGGGTGGCCTATAAAAGTAACATAAGGATTTTCTAGGGAATTTATAAGCCTTTTTGTTATAACTTCCCGGTCCTGATCAAATGATGTATGAATGGATGCAATAACATAGTCCAATTCTTTAAGAAGTCCGTCAGGAAGCGCTAATGTTGTATCAGCCAAAATATTAACTTCATATCCGAAAAAAAGCTTTATGTCTTTATATTTTTCGTTAAGTTTTTTAATTTTCTCTTTTTTTTCATAAATTATCTTTTCAACAGCTTTATACCCACGGCTTTGAACACTTGGAGCATGGTCGGAAATCCCGTAATATTTATATCCCATCGTATGTGCTGTTTTTACCATTTCCTCCAAAGTATCTACCCCGTCTGAATCCGTTGTATGAGTATGACTATCTCCTTTGATGTCTTCTAATTTAACTAGTTCAGGAACTTTATTTTTTAAAGATAGCTCAACTTCATTTTTGCCGTGCCTCAATTCCGGAGGTATATACTGCATGTCTAAAAACTTATAAAACTCCTCTTCGGTAGAAAATTTATATAGTTTATTTCTATAAGTAATTCCGTATTCCGACAAAGATTTGCCTTTTTCCAGGCTGTATGTGCGCAGAATAATATTATGCTGCTTAGAACCTGTAAAATACTGCATCATTGAACCATAAGCCGCTGGATCCGAAGTTCTTAAGTCTACCTGAATATCATTTTTCAGCACGACCGAAACTTTTTTATCTCCTTTTGAAAGCACGTCATCAATTTCCGGATACTTCATAAAATGCTCAATAACTTTTTCACTGTTATTTGTTGAAACAGCAATATCGATATCACCTACCGTCGGGTTTCTTCTTCTTAAAGAGCCTAATGATTCAGCCTGCAGAACTACGTTAAGTTTCTTTATATAATTAAGCAGCCTATCGGATATTTCTTCTGCCTGAAATAAAAGCAGTCTTTTCTTTGCGTTTTTAGTCATTTTGGCTTCAGTTATGGCATCTAAAATATCTTTTTCTGATTTTTCACCGAAACTTTCCAAATTACGTATCTGACCTTTCTCTGCAGCAAGTTTTACTTTTTCCATTGCACTGCTTCTGTCTGACAATTTAAAAGCCATCGCCAGTTTTAAGGCTTTTTTTGCGCCTATTCCGCGCACTCCGATTAAGCCGAACATACCTTCCGGAAGCCCTTTTTTAACCGAATCAAACTTATCTACTTTTCCCGTCTTAAAAAGCTCGTCTAAATGAGACTCCAGAGTTGCTCCCACTCCCGGTATTTCTCTTAATCGCTTATCTTCCCACAGGTCATAAACTGTTGAAGTCAGGTTATCAATTGCTGATATCGCGTTCTGATATGCTCTGGTTTCAAAAATATTAAATCCTTTAACTTCCATCGCAGCTAATACTTCTTTTAATATTTGGACTATTTCTCTATTTGTGAATTTATGGGGTTTATCCACAAATAAATTTTACCATCAAAATTTCCTTATCGTACAATACGCTTTTATTGAACTTTACATACGGAGTTGCTACTATAAGGTGCACACGCTTTGGGGCCGTAGCTCAGTTGGTTAGAGCGCTTCCCTGTCACGGAAGAGGTCGCGGGTTCGAGACCCGTCGGTCCCGCCATTAATAAATTTAACTGCATTGTCTACTGCCCAGAAAATATGAATTTCGCTTAAACGCGAAATACAAAAGGGGGTGAATCTAATTTCACATGCCCGAAGCTAATCAAACAAACCCAAAAGAGTCCAGAGACGGGCTGGCGTTGATATTAGGCGGTATATTCATTTTAGGATTGGTTTTTGCTACATACACTTACTTCAATAAAAGTTCGGAAGTACAAAATACCGAACTAAGTTCTGAAGAAACTTCCATATTGGATAAACTTAAAAATATAATTTCATCAAATACTGTGCGTGAAGAAGGAGAAGAAGAAGAAAAAGGAGATGAGATAGCACAAGGAGAGAAAAAAGAAACGAGTGAAGAGGGACAAGTACAGGATGAAGAAGAAATTAGCAAACCTGAAGGAAAAAATGGAAGTTTATTGAACTTAGGTACAGGCGGGCCGACCAACGGCACTGAGAATAAAGAGGAAACCGCGTTTTCGGAATTAGCGTGGATACCCAATGATTATACTAAAGGTGATATATCCGGATCGTCATATAAAGTAAAAAGCGGAGATACATTATGGGAAATATCAGACGGAATATACGGCAGCGGATTTGAATGGACCAAAATTCTTGAGGCGAATAAGGATTCGGTAGGATTTTTACCGAACGGTAGTCAAGCTTTGATTGTTCCCGGACAAGTATTATCGTTACCGGCACCATAGGAATTTGGGAACTAATCGTGGTTTTTTTTACTGCCTGAAAAGTGATTAATAGCTGCTCCCTAACTCTGCAGGTGGGGAGGCGGTGAAATTATTAATGATCGAATGCTTTGATCTATAAATGTATAATAGTGAGGTTTAAATTCAAAACGCGGACGTGGCTTAGCTGGTAAAGCGTCTCCTTCCCAAGGAGAAGATCGCGGGTTCGAATCCCGTCGTCCGCTCCAGATAATTTTGAGTGCTCCCCTAAAAAGATTTAAATAAATTAAATTTTAATTATTTCCAATATTCCTGATACTATATAAACGTGTTAAATATAATCAATTTAATTGTGTTTTTCCCTATAATTATAGATTTTTTTAAAGAGTTTCCTGTTTTACAAAAAAACTTTAAATACAGGGTAATAAAAGGGTATATATTCCTCGTAGGACTTCCACTTATATTTATATATATTAGCAGCAATGCAATAAATGCTATGTTTAGTAGTTTACCTAATATTAATTTAATTTTCACAATTCATGTACTATTTGCATATATCACAAGTAACAAATTATTTTATTATCGATTAAAAAGAGAGAAAATTGATTTCGGAACTGAAAGATGGTTTATGACGAGATTTTACAGGGATCTATTTTACGCACTTATTCTTGCTTTGCCGGCTCTTGGGTATTTTTTTCTACTTCATCCAATTTATTAACTTACCAGTCTGTCGGCTTTCTTTTTATTGTGGATAAGCATTAGGTTTCTTATATAGATTAATGTATTTAGAATTGACGCCGTAGTAAATACAATATCCTGCCGTCGAATGGAATATACCAAAATCATTAATGAGCCTGCGATGCTCAAATACCAGAAAGCAACCGGAATAACACTTTGTTTCTTTTTTTCCGATTCCCACCATTGAACAACAAACCTCATAAAAAAAACAAACTGGGCTGTAAAACCAAATATTATCCAAGGATCCCAGAATTTTTCAATTATTTGCTGTATTTGTCCCGGCATACTTGTTGATAGTATCACTTGCTGGAATTATTTTCCAACAATTCTATGTTTTTCTGTGGAAGTTGAAGTTTATTAGGTGTTACAAACATTAATATAAAAGCAACCGTACAAACGATGATTCCTACAATACCCAAAGTTGAAAGGTATCCGACTTTATCCGACAAAAAACCGACTATTATAGGACCTAAAATATAAGCAAGGGAACCGGTTGATAAATTCAATCCGATTAAATGTTGTTTGGATCCGTTTAGTCTTTCAAGCAAATCGCTGAAAACGGCCTCACTTAAAGGCCAGGCAAATGAAAGCGAAAGGCTGGATAAAAACACAACTAAAAGAACAGAATATTTATCTTTTGTAAACAACAATGAGGCTAAAAATATTCCACCTAAAAGCATACTGGTTAAGTAAAGCCTTTTTTTGCCGGTTTTTATTCCGAGTTTGGAAACAATGATACCTCCTAAAATTATCGGAACTGAATAAACTAATATGACAATCCAGTCAATGTAGCTATTTTCACCGAAAAGCTCCAACCCCAATAAACCTCCGATAGTCCAGAATGCCGACTCAACAAAAACTAAGGTGATTGATGCTACGATTAGTGTATTCAGCTTTCTTAAGAAGTGAAGCCAGTATTTAAGTTCTGAGGAGAGGTTAAAATAATATTTTTCCCGGGATTTTATTTTTAATCCTTCATTTTTATCCAATGTAGCTATAACTGCTACTGCCAAACTCAATCCTATTATTTGAATCAAAACTGTAATTAAAGCTGATTGGAAAATACTTAATTTAATAAGTAAACCTCCAATGATCGGTCCAAATATAATAGCAAATTCTGATACCATATACATAATTCCCCAATCTTTTGAATATTGGTGAACTTTATCCTCTTTAACAATAAATTCTCTTTTTGAGAATGATACAAGCTCAAAATAGACACCCCACGAAGCTGAAGCTGCCAAAAATAATAAAACCGGTAGTATTGAACTCTCTCCCAAAGAATAATATCTACCCAACGCAGTAAGCAGCGGGAATAAAAATGAAATTAATATCCCAAATATCAGCTTCGACTTCCAAGTTAAATTCCTGATCAGTTGAGGAAAAGAAATATCGCAAAATAGTCCTACTAAAGACGAAAAACCCATAATTAATCCCAGCGTGAAGTTTGAAAAGACTGATTCCTCAACAATTATCGGAAATATATATGACATTAAGGAATCAACTAAGTGGAAAACTGCAATTGGAACAGCAAAAAAATAAACAGCACCGATTGGTGAACGATATAATGTTTTAGATAAGGAATACCTCATTTTTTAAATTATACGTGAACCCTCTATATGTTGTAATATACACATATTGCCAGAGTAAGTTCCACAAAATGGAATACCATTTGTGACTCTTCGCTAGTAATTTATTTTGCCGGTGTAGCTCAATGGTAGAGCAACCCCTTCGTAAGGGGTAGGTTATCGGTTCAAGTCCGATTACCGGCTCCATAAGCCTTTTAGATAGTGTAAAATTATAGAACACATATGATTAATAAAAATTATCTTTTTAATCTTGATTATAGAAAACTCTCAAATCAAGAATTAAAACAAAGGCTCACTACTCTCCTTTTGATTAATGTTCTAACCATTGGGAGTTTGATTGCTGCTATTACTATATTTGGTCCTCAAATCGGGGGAATGCTTGCTTATATTTCTGTACATAGAAACGAAAAAGACAAAGATAATATACAAAGTACTACAGCACCGATATTTTCTAATGTGCCAAAAGCTACCAATAAAGAGTCATTAACTTTAAATGGGATAGCAAAACCCGGCTCCGAAATAAAATTATTCGTAAATGGCCCGGAAATTTCTACAACTACTGCTGATTCAAACGGTCTTTTCACTTTTGTCGATATAGGTTTGGTAGAAGGAGCAAATACTTTTTTTGCAAAAGCTATAGATACGGAAAATAAGGAAAGCCCGCCTTCCCAGGTGATAACAATTGAATATGACAATAAAGCACCTGATATTCAAATTGAGTTCCCAAAAGAGGGAGAAACTGTAAAAAATCTTGATAAAAGAATAATAGTTAAGGGCAAAGTGAATGAAAAATCGGTAATAAAAGTTAACGAAAAACTTGCAATATTGAAAAATGACTTATCATTTGAGGCAATATTGGGAGTTGAGGAAGGTAATTTAGAAGTTAAAATTATCGCAACTGATGAGGCTGGAAACAAAAAAGAAGAATTATTAAAAATCAGGTACGAGAAGAGAAGTTAAAATATTCCGCAAGCGCTAAAAACAATATCCATAAAACAGCTATTTGAGGAAAAAACAAAGAATTTACAAATAATGAATGAACCATCAATCCTAAGAAAGATAACGTATAAAATATAAATTCTTTAGATTTAAAAAATAATATAAGAGGATGCATCAATCCCATTAAGAATATTACAAATCCTATAATTCCTGTCGTAGCCAGAACCAAAAGTAAGCTCGAATCCGAACCGGCTCCGGAATGTCCACCTAACGTATCCGGAGAAACAAAACCATATTCCAGCTGAGCGTATCTGTACGCGTTAAATCCGACACCAATTACCGGGTTATCTTTAGATATTTCCACGGCATTACTCCATGAAATAAACCTATAATAAGCCGAATCAGCTGGATCAGTGCTACCAGAGATTCTGGTTTGAATACGCGGAACCGCAAAATATGCTAAAAATGCCATTAGTCCCGCCATAATAATTAACTTTGGTGATTTTAAAATACCGTAAATAAGCACAATTAAACTAAACATCAACCAGGCGCTTCTTGAAAATGTTAAAAGTAATGATATTAAAAATAATATTAACAATATATAAAAAAGCTTCTTTGAAATTCTGCCTTTTAAATCCAATTTATAGTATAAAAGTAAAATAAAACATAGGTTTATGTAAGCCCCGGTAAAGTTCGGATCAAAAAATGTAGAAGCCAACCGGTATTTATGTGGATCCCATCCAAAATCGGGATCAAGAACCTCAAAATCCGGCAATATAATTAATTGGATAAAACCTAATATACAAATTATAACTCCTGACAATATTATTGTTTTAATAATAATATCCGTTTTGATAATGTTTTTAGTTAATAAATTAAAAGTTGTAGTTGCAAACAATAGATAAATAAATAATCTTATAAGGTATGAAATTGAAGTTAAAAATTCAAATGTCTCAAGTTTATATTTGTTTGCTACTAATGTCGTTAATCCGATGAAACAGAATATAAAAAACATAACTAGAGTCTTAGGAATAATAAGCTGACGATTAATAAGTAAATATACAATTCCCAATAATGCATATATTAAAATAAAAACGTCAAACAAATATAGATTTATTCCTTCTGATTTTGAAACAGAAGATAATTGGCCTAAGGCCAGTATGAAAAAACTAATTACAAACAGACTTTTAAGCATATTTTTCTTTCCACGCCTTTACTGCAAAAAATACCAGCATTATTAATATCAGCGATTCTGAAATCCATGTTATTGATGACGAAGCATAAAAAGAATATTTCGGTATGAAATAAACATTTGCCGATAAATTAAAAACCGCGCTTATAAGGTATATAAGAGGCAGATATTTCTGTTTTTCTAAAGTAACAATTAGCCATGATAAAGGCTGCGTCAAGTAAAAAACAACCAGACCAATAAAAAGTATTCTTAAAACTTCCACCGACTGTAAAAACTGCGAACCTCCTAATATATCTATTGCCAATGGAGCCAATAATATTCCCACTATACTTGAGAAGATTCCCATACCTGCCATTATCATCATCGATTTTAAAAACGTACCTTTTAACCTGGACTTCCCCTCCACCATATGTATTACCAAAATTGGGTAGGCAGCATTCATAAAAAATGTCGGTACAACCAATGAAACTTCGAATATTTTATACGCTAGGCCATATATAGCCACACTTTCCGTGTTATTTAAATTAAATTCAGCGGGCAGTTTCATAATTGAAATTAAAATCGAATCCGCCTTAAAATTAATCTGGCTAAATATAAACATCAATCCTAAAGGCAGAGTTTGGAAAAGTAAGTATTTTATTAACCCTGTATCTACAAATTCCTTAGAGATTATTAGTCCCCTGCCTGATTCATTAAAGACCTTTTTAACGAAATAAATATTTATTAAAAATGTTCCCAGCCCGCCTAATACATAGCTGAAATTTACTAAATACACCGGTAGCTTTAATAAAGTGAAGATTAAAACAAATATCAGGATTGCAAAACTGCCCAGCACATACCCTACTGTTGAAAGATCATACCTAAGCCTTGCCTGAAATATGATGTTAGTAGTTGCGTATAATGCTTGAGTTAAAATCAGCAGAAGGCTGATATAAATTCCAAATTTAAGTGTGTCTGAATAAGGAAAAAATTGAAGCGCAAATATACAGAACACTATTAACACAAAGGACATAATAACTCTAAGAACTAATACATTTACGAAATACTTAACACTTTTCTCCCAATCCTGTGAAATATCCCTGGTTGCAATAGCATTTATACCAAAATCGACAATAATGAAAAATAATGCTGGAAAATTCTGCATTAAATTAAACTCTCCAAATCCTTCTCTACCGTAAGCTCTGGTTACTATAATTGTTGCTAATACAGTAATTGACATGCTGACGATTTTCCCGACCAGCTGGTAAACCGTATTTGCTGCAACTTTTTTAGATGTAGATGATGAAAATATCATATTACTCGCATCCTACCGAAGTTATCCGCGCTGTTTCAAGTTTTTCAGGATTTCCCGCTTTCTTCTTAAGTGATTTTATGGCGTTAAAACTCGCATAAGGTACAAAATCTTCCCTAACCCATGAAAAATGATCATATGGAGCTCTGTACCATATTGTAAACGGAGTAACCGCCACCACTCTGTCGTCCTTAAGCCAGTATTTCTCATAAGCTATTTTTATATTTTCGGCTACTTTACCAGAAGATAAATAAGAAGGGTTATAAACATCTCCTTCGGAGTGAGCCCATCCCGTTTCTGTAATGAATACGGGCATGTCTTTATTTATTCCGAATATTCTTTTTAAAGTATCCAGCTCATATTTATACGCTCTTATACTAAACCGCCCTTCAGCATCAGGATTACCGCTGAAATTCGGCTGAGGGTATGAATGAGAAGCCCAGCCGTCCAGCTTGTTGAATATGCCGTCAACTTTATCTTCCATTTTTAGCATAAAATCCACCGCATCCATTGTTGTTGAAGTATTTCCGGCGCTAATATTAAATGCGCCGTTAAGCATAAAAAAGTCCGAATTCTCTTTTTTAAAGGCTTTTATTGTATAGTTCAGCACTTCTGAATATTCTTTGGGATCTACTTTTCCGAACCAAAAAGCAGCGTCATTAGGTTCGTTGTACACACTAATATATCTTTGCTTAATAGGCCAGACAAATTTATTTAAAAATTCGGCTGCCTCATAAGTATTTTCTTTATAATCGTCGGTGTTAACGGTGTGCAGTTGTATTATTGGAATTAAATGTTTTTCACTCAATTTAGAAAATACATTTAGCCATTTATCGTAACTTTTGTCTTTTATATTGAATGGAATCAGAACATACCCCCAGTCGCCTCCGTTTGAATTAACCAGATTTTGGGCGAGTTCAAAGTACTCCCCTACTTCAGCATAAATATATATACCAAACTTATTATTTCTTTTCTCAGAATCGGGTGGTTTTGAATAATAAAAATATTCTATCTGGCTCTGAAACGGGCAAATAGATGAAGTGTTTTGTTGACTACCAATATCCGGTATTTTCGGTTCTATAACGGCAAATAAATTATCTTGTTCCATACCGGCAATTCCGGTTATTTTATCCCTAAATATTAGCAGAAATGCCAGCAGCACTATCAAAAACAAGCCTATATACATGAATAAATCACCTTTTCTTTCCATGTGGGTATTTTATCATCATTTATTTCCGGAAAATTGTATAATTACTTGGTGAACAAACGCGTATTAATTATATTAGGCATAATTATAGTTATTCTGGCAGCCACAAATTTTATACTTGATATAAAAAAACCCCGAAACGAAAATAAAATTATCAGCCCACTGGGAAAATCTTTCAGTATTGATTCAGTAGTTAAAAAACATGAAAATCCAAAATACCTGACTTACGGCTACCTGCCTTATTGGTCTTTAGGCCAAGCTAAGTATTTTCAATATGACAAACTAACCGATATCTCATATTTTGGTTTATACATAAATAGCAACGGCTCTTTTAGAACACTCACCGAAGATGGTGAGCCGAATCCCGGATATGATACATGGAAAAATGATAAAAATTTAAATGAAATTATCAATAAGGCAAAAATATACGGTACAAGATTTTCGCTTACGGTTATTTCACACGAGGATGAAGCGTCCGACAAATTTTTATTCTGCAAAATCTGCTGGGATACATTAACCGATAATTTATTTATAGAATTGGAATCTAAAAAAATAAAAGATGTTAATTTAAACTTTGAGTACGTAGAACTTACCGACGGGAAAACAGCCGATAAATACACCGAGTTTGTTAGCTACATAAATAACAAACTCAAGCAAAAATTCGGAGAAGACCAGAAGCTTGTAGTTTCAACTTTTGCCGATTCGTTAGTTAAAGAAAGAGTTACTAAAATACCGGATATAGCTTTTGCCGCTGATTCGATTTTTATAATGGGCTATGACTTTCACAGACCTGATTCGGATAAAGCCGGCCCGGTTTCTCCTATTAACGGAAAAGGTGTACACGCCGAATACGACATTGAAACTATGTTAAATGATTATTTATCGTACCTGCCTCCAAACAAGCTAATTCTGGGAGTACCTTATTACGGATATAATTGGGTAGTTAAAGAAGAAAAACCTTATGCGGAAAGAATTCCCGGTTCGGATGAAATCGGTTTTTCTCAGCCTCAAACATACTCAGCTATAATGGATACAATTCTTGAGGTTAAGCCTGCTATTAAATGGGATGACCTTGGAAAAGTTCCCTATTTTACATACAAAAGCCCAAGTACGAAATCAAACAGAGAAGTATATTATGAAAATGTGGAATCTTTAAAAATAAAGTACGAATTAATCAAAAGTAAAAAATTACTGGGTGTGGGAATATGGGCTTTAGGCTATGACGGGGGATATATAGAGCTTTGGAATCTTTTAAGTGAATATTTTAACAATGGCAATAAATAAATGGTGGGCCCGCCTGGACTTGAACCAGGGACCTTTCGAATGTGAATCGAACGCTCTAACCAGCTGAGCTACGGGCCCGTAGATGTAAATACAATTTTACACTACATGCCAAACCAGCCATACTATAACAAATTAAAGCTAAAAGAACGATTTGACTGATAATTATAAAATATAAATCTTCGCATTACAACTAAAATGATTTAAAATACTTAAATGAATCTAAGTATAAAAAACATTTTCAGGATTTTTGTAGATTTTATTGAAGTCGTAGTTATCTCTTCACTGGTTTTCGCATTTGTATACTTTTTTGTCGGGCAGCTGCTGAGAATTACCGGAGATTCGATGGTCCCTACTTTTAAAGACGGTGAACAAATAATAGCTGAAAAAATATCCATAAAATTTAAGGATTTGGAAAGAGGGGAGATTCTGATTTTTAATCACCCACAGAATAATAGCAGACTCCTGATTAAGCGGGTAATTGCCTTGCCCGGAGAAAAAGTAAATCTTATTAATGGAAAGGTGTTAATTAACGGATCGGAGATTTTAGAGCCTTATCTCCAGCCAACAACCCAAACTTTCGGAATGAAAATTATTAAAGATGAGGCAGAATTTAATGTTCCGGAAGATTCTTATATTCTCATGGGAGACAATAGAGAACAGAGCGCTGACTCTAGAGAGTTTGGACCGGTTAAAAAAGATATGATTATCGGACGCGCTTTTTTAGTTTTTTATCCGCTTGATAGTATTAGAGGTTTACGTTAATTTTTTTCTTTTTTCGGGAATTGTTAATAAACTGAACTACACCGTTAACTTTTGAGAATATAGTAAAGTCTTTTCCCATTCCTACATTTAAACCGGGAATAAAAGTCCTGCCTCTTTGTCTTACGATAATCTCGCCCGGTTTAACTAATTGACCGCTTGATACTTTTAAGCCCAGTCGTTTCCCGGCTACATTTCCACCTTGTCCTGCTTTTGAACTTCCTGCTTTTTTATGTGCCATATATTTTTTAATTTATAATTTATTATTTTTCTTCACAGAAATTTTTGATTTATTTGTATTTTTTTCCTGATCAGTAACTTTAGAAGTTTTGGTTTTTATTTCTTCCTGTACTTTTGATGTTTTTTTGGCAGTAACTTCATCAGATTTTATTTTTTTCCTTGTCTCTATTTTAACCGGTTTGGTTTCTTGGATTGTTCTATCTTCACCAGTCTTGTTTATTTCATCTATCCTGATAGCCGTTAAAGGCTGTTTGTGGCCTTTTTTAACCCTATATCTGGATTTAGATTTAAATCTTTGGATCGTAACTTTTTTTCCTGTTTCTTCGCCTAGAACGCTGGTTTTTACCTTCACATCAGTTAAATATGGATCACCAACATACAAATCAGTACCGTTTGAATAAGCCAGTACCTCCACCTCAATTTTAGGCTGCCTATTAACCTTTAGTTTTTGACCTTCTAAAACTTTTAATTGTTTGCCATCAAGCTTTATTACTGCGTACTTCATAGCTTCAGAACAGATATTACTATAAATACGTTTTTTAGGCAATGCAAGGTATAATCAAGGTTAATTCCCATTAAAAGTAGTCCATTAATGGTAATATTTCCACAATTTCGGCTAAGTCATCACCGGCGATTCGGTTTTTTCTTACTATTCCACAAAATTCACATTTGTGCACCAGCATTTCTTCCCCGTCCGGTCTTTGTATTTTCCCAACCGGCTTCATCAATCCGCCGCACGGTGACATTCTGTCTCCTCTATTTAAGTCTACATGAAGTGAAAACAGGCAGTAAGGGCAATGATTTCTATTTTTTGTCCCCCAAGCAGCATATTTAACCGATTTATGACAGTTTCTGCATTCAAATCCCCGCCTTGCCGGCATTTAGTGAGTTCCCACAATAATCAGAACATCAAAATTTTCTGATTCGGGTAGTGTTTCTTCTGTTACTACTGTGTAAGATCCTTCCAAGTCTTTGCTTAGTAATTCTTTATATGTTGCTTTAGTTTGTTTAAATTTTAAAAGTGTATCCTGTCGTCCGATTTCATCGGCATTTCCGATTTCCGCTACATTATATCCTAGATTATTTAGAAAATCCCTGGTTTTTGCAGCAATACCCGGAATACCGGCACCGTTTTCTACTTTTATCTTAAGGTCGTCTTTTTTCAATTCCGGTTTTTCAACTATAGAAGGGCTGGATTCCATAACTTGATCGTTAAGTGCATCTGACGTAGGTTGTACTTTCTCGGTACCCGCTACCTCACCGGTATTTTCTGTTGTCCTGTTTTTAAATACAAATAAACCAACTGCCAAAAATGCTACGAGTATCAGAGCTAATCCAGCCGGTACAAGAGATAAATTCTTTTTCGACATTGCAGGTACTTGAAGCATATTAACTATATTTAGTTGTCTTGAGTATAAATCGGGATTATTCTCCATTACGTATTCAAATAACAAATGTAACTTATAATCATCCAATTCCGTGGAACTTTTTGTATCTATTTCCAACGGATAAACCTGGCAGTCAGGGTCTAAACTGAAAAATTGAGTGTTAAGAGTATAGATTTTAGTTATCGGATTCGCTCTCTTATAAACAGACAGTTCGGAAACCAATTTTTGAAGTTTTTCGGGGGAGATATCATCTTCATAAACAGCGCTGAAATAAACTCCGTTCATTTCAGAAAGAGCTATCATTTGGTCATAAACATTTTTGACAACAAAGATACATGGTTCATTTTTATTGGTAAATTTAGGAAGAAGCAATACCCAGGGAACTACGCTTTTCAATGGCTGTTTGAGTAAATTACAAACTTCCAGGTATTTTTCTAAAATATCCTTTTTAATTCCTATAAATTGATAAACAAAAGGAGCTATTTTTTGGTATGAAAAATACAAATCTTCTATTGATACATCCTTTAATTTGCTGACAGCTTCCGAGATGATCTGCTCTTCTATATCATTTGATTTTTTGCTTACCGTTACAAATTTTAGTATTAAATTTTTCGGTTCAACCAAGAAACTTACCGAAACATCCGGTTTTTTATGATTGAATGATTGAAAAAGTATTTCTTCAATGCGCTTTGAAATTGATTCGGGATTGACAATAAGAGAATCATCACATTCTTCTTTCCCCAGCTCCAGAGTAGATCCCATAAATCCCACTTTGCTGTTAAGAGTAGCCTTTAATATATTGTTATTTATCGAAATCAGCAGGTCATTCATAGGCAAGCTTATCAATTAAAATTATAACATAGTGAACGTTAAGGTCTCAAAGTCACTCTTTGCACATTGACTGAACAAGTCCCAGCAAAATTAAAGAAGAAAATAATGAACTTCCGCCATAAGATACAAAAGGAAGCGTTATTCCTGTAACAGGTAACATTCCCAAATTCATACCAACATTTACAGTGTACTGAAACATAAACACGAAAAATACTCCGATTATTAAAAGGCTCTTAAATGTAGTATTAGCTTTTTTGCTCAAATAAAGAATATAAATCAGGAAAAACATATATATTAAATTAAAAATTACTATTCCGATAAACCCCCATTCTTCGGCAAAAGAAGCGTAAATAAAATCCGTCCAAAAAACGGGCAGAAAGCCCAAATGAGATTGAGTTCCCATTTCAAACCCCTTTCCCATAAATCCACCCGATCCAATAGCTATTAAAGATTGAGTTACATTATAACCAGCGCCTAAAATATCAAGTGAGGGGTTTAAAAACACAAGTACTCTCTTTTTTTGATAATCCTGAAGTAAACTCCAAAACGGAGATGACAATAATCCTAGAACTATAAAAGCACCTACAAAAAAATATTTGCTTAATCCCGCATAAAAAAGCAATCCTATAACTACTACAAAAAGAACAAGAGCACTTCCCAGATCCGGCTGAATCAGAACCAAAATCACTATAAGTAACGACATTAAACTCACATTTAGCATTTTTCGGGCTGAATTAATATTTTTAGCGTTTGAACAAATTAAAGCCGAAAGTGAAATTATGAGGGAAATCTTTGCAAACTCCGAAGGCTGAATCACAAAAGTACCGATTTTTATCCAACTGGATGAACCGTACTTTTCTATTCCCAAAAGCAGTGTAATAGTAAGAATTACAAATGTAGGAAAATAAAATGCTTTCCAATATTTAAAGAATAATTCTGACGGTGCAGCGGAAATTAAGATATATAACAAATATCCTATTATAAAATAAACGAGCTGGTTTTCAGCCAGTTCTTTGTGAGTTGACCTAAGAGTGATATAACCAATCGAAAATAATAGAATCGGAAGAATTAATAAAGGTAGATTAAGTTTTCGTATAAACACTCATCATTTTATCATTTCATCCATATGGTTTCTTCAATTTTTGCCGATTTGTTAATATATCTTGCCAGTACAAATAATAAATCCGACAACCTGTTTAAATATTTTATTACTGGTGTAAGTTCGTTCATTTTTCTTATTTTTATTTCCCTTACTAAACTTCTTTCAGTTCTTCTGCATACAGCTCTGGCAATGTGAAAATATATTGCCATTACATCTCCTGAAGGCAGAATAAAGTTTTTCAATTCCGGCAGTTTTCCATTAAAATCATCAATAAAAGATTCCAGCTCTTTTACTTTTTCATTGTAATATTTAATTTCTTTAATTTTCTCTTTTTTCTTCGAGGAAGCTATTAAAGCACCTAAATTAAAAAGCTCACGTTGAATTTTTATTACAATATCTTTAATACTTTTATCCGAAAAATGGGGAACACCGCGTGAATAGGTAAGTCCAAGAATAGAATTTAATTCATCCAGATTTCCTAATATTTCAAAGATATTTTCAGATTTAAAAAACCTCCCGCCAAAAAGGAGAGAGGTTTCGCCGTTATCTCCGGTCTTTGTGTATATTTTTGCACCCATACTTAACAAACGCTAAATCCGCATTCAATGCATTTTGAGCACCCTTCCTGCTGTATCAAAGATGAATTTCCGCACTCCGGGCACATATTTATATACGAAAACACCGACACTTCTCTTTTATTCTCTTCCACTAAATTGCTTCCGTTAGATCTAATCTGCACACCATATTCTTCTGCCAATACTTTGGCAACAGCATCCGGCACCGAGCTTACCCTTTTAGCTCCAAAACCCACGGACCGGGCGCCTCCAATTCCTATAAGCTGAACAACAATTTCCTTTAGAGTTTTTAATTTATCATTCGAACCTCTAAGCCATCCAGAAATCAATCTTCCCAACGCTTCAGATAAAGCTGTTACGTCGCTTCCTGCTTTGCCTACGTTGGCGAATACTTCAAACGGGCTTCCGTCATCATTTTTATTAATTGTTATAAATGCCCTTCCCTGCGGAGTCAATACTTTGTAAGTAGTTCCGCTTAATTTATAAGCTCTGTCCATAGATTTTATGAATTCAGATTCGACAACAACATTACTCGGTTCTGATAATCCCTTTTTATCTTTAGTTTCTTTGGTTTCCAGAACAACCTCCTGCCTGGTCCCGGTTACATAAACCGTTAATCCTTTACATCCCAGCTCCCATCCCAACATATATGCTTTTGCTACATCGTCAATTGGAGCATTTTCCGGAAAGTTGCATGTTTTTGAAATAGAATTATCTATAAAAGTCTGAATAGATGCTTGAAGTGTAACGTGCTCTGTTGGTGTTATATCTGCCGAAACCACAAAGACATTCCTGATTCTTTCAGGAAGCTCTGGTACATTTTGACATGTACCAGTCTGAACTACTTTTTCAATTATTCTTTTCCGAGTTTCGGAATCATACCCAAGTTTAGTAAGGGCTTCTTCAAAATAAGGACTTACATAAGTAAGAGTTAAAGTGCCTTCATCTCCTGCAGCCTGATAAACATTGCGTAAATAAGCTAAAGCGAACGCTGGTTCACAACCATACCCCTCTACTCCGGCAACTGTAGAAATGGTTCCGGTTGGAGCCATGGTAGTTTGAGCACCATTTCTTATGCCATGCAGTTTAATTCCGTCAGTTATTAGATCCCAGTCAAGTCTTGGCCTGCCGAAATCTCTGCTGTAAAGTTTTAAAGGAATAGGCGGTTCCCATCTTAAATTCTCCGGATCGTAGATACTTCCTTTAATTTTTAAAAACGGACCGCGCTCTTCTGCCAATGCAATTGATGTTTTCATAGAGTGGTATCTCATAAACTCCGACACTTGAGCTGCAAATTCATTACCTTCGTCACTTCCGTATCTGATACCCATGGAATACATCGCATCAGCCAAACCCATGATACCAAGTCCGATCCTTCTGACATTTTCTGCGGCTTCTTTTAACTCAGGAACTACCGGTATGTATGTGTTTGCTGTAACTACATTATCAAGAAATCTGGTTGATAATTCGATTACGTCCTGATACAGGTCCCAGTCCAGTAAACCGTTTTCATCAAGCAATTCATTTAAATTAATTGAACCTAAGCAGCAGTTTTCGTAAGGTCCCAGCCACTGTTCGCCGCAAGGATTTGTGGCTTTAAGTTCATACATATGAGGAACAGGATTAGTACGATTGGCGGCATCAATAAACAACACACCCGGTTCTCCGTTTTTATAAGCATGCTGAACAATCAAATCAAATATTTCTCTGGCTCTGGGAGTTTCGACTACTTTTTTGGTATGCGGGTCTATTAATTCATAAGAAGTGTCATCCTTCACCGCTTGCATAAAAACATCTGTCACTGCTACAGAAATATTAAAGTTTGAAATTGCGCCCTCTTTTTCCTTGCACTTAATAAATTCTCTTATATCCGGATGGTCAACCCTTAAAACTCCCATATTCGCGCCTCTTCTGACACCTCCCTGAGCAACCTCACCGAACGATGTATCATAAACCTTCAAAAATCCAATCGGACCGGTAGCCGACCCATTGCTGGAAGACACTATTGAACCTTTGGATCTCAAATCGGAAAAAGAAAATCCGTTCCCTCCACCGGATTGCTGAATCAACGCTGCTACCCTTAATGTAGAAAAAATACCGTCTTTGCCTTTTCCCAAATCGTCAGCAATAGGAAGTACAAAACAGGCAGCCAACTGCCCAAGAGGAGTACCGGCACCCGTAAATGTAGGAGAATTCGGAAAAAACTGCTTCTGCGATAAAAGATTATAAAATTCTATTTTAGAGGTTTCTACATCTCTATAAGGTCTGTCCGGTTCTGCAACAACACGGGATATTCTTTCAAACATCTCCTCAGGGGTTTCAGCTACCACCCCACTGTCGTTTTTTCTTAAATATCTTTTCTCTAAAATTTTTCTGGAATTATCTGTAAACTTAATATTTTTATTTTTTTCTAATCTTATAGGGGATCGTGCAGTAGAAAGTTTTAAGCCTAACGAGTCGGAACTACTTCCGGACGAATTAATCCAGTTCATAGAGCAGGGGAAGATTCATGAGACGACAACCTTCCACTGCCTGTGAAGATTGACGGCCCGTGAAGCTTTTTTTGAGA
Organism: candidate division WWE3 bacterium RIFCSPHIGHO2_02_FULL_38_14; assembly: GCA_001772865.1. GTDB lineage: Bacteria > Patescibacteriota > WWE3 > UBA101185 > UBA10185 > 2-02-FULL-38-14. Next base: position 27,334 of record MEVD01000006.1, read on the forward strand.
GCCAGCAATTGTTTAGACTTCCTAGCTAACAGTTAATTTATTACGTCGTTCAATATAATCATAACCGCTTTATATGTACAACTAACAATAATTGAGATATTCCCATTTTTAATAGTTATTTTAGGAGAAATAAAATGAATGTACCAATATATATTCGAACAATATATTATTTCAATATTTACCTTTAGCTCTATTAATATCGGTAATTGAAACGGAATTTAAAACATTAAAATCTTATATATAACTTATTTTCCTCTTAAAAATGCTGGAATATCGTATTTAGTGTCTGAATCGTCCGTAAAATCCTCCGGCTTCCATGCCGGCTTTTCCGGCTGATCTTCTTTTAATGGTGCCTGTTGTTCGGCTTCCTTCTTTTCCTCTTTGCGAACTTCATATGAGATAGGAAGACCCAGCTTGCTCCTCATTTCTCTGCTGTTGTCAAAACCGGTTGCAATAACAGTAATTTTAATCTGGTCATTCATATTCTCATCTATTGTGGTTCCGAATATAATATTTGCATCAGGACTCGCCAATCCTCTGATTATTTCAGCTGCTTCGTCTACTTCCTTCATAGTCAAATCAGCGCCGCCTATTACATTAAATAATATCCCGGTAGCTCCTTCTATTGAAACTTCCAACAATGGAGACGAAACGGCAGCTTTCGCTGCTGTCGAAGCTCTTCCATCACCACTTCCGATACCTATTCCCATTAAAGCGGAGCCTGCGTCTTTCATTACAGCACGGACATCGGCAAAATCAACATTTATTAATCCGGGCATAACTATTAAATCCGAAATTCCCTGCACACCCTGATTTAAAATGCTGTCCGAAACTTTAAAGGCATCCATAACGGTCATTTTTTCATCTGCTATTTCAAGCAATTTTTGGTTCGGAATTACTATTAAGGCATCAACTTCTTTTTTTAGATTTTCTATACCTATCTCAGCATTTTGCATTCTTTGTGCGCCTTCAAATTTAAATGGCTTGGTTACTACTCCGACAGTTAACGCCCCTAATTCGCGTGCTAAGCGGGCTATTGTAGGTGAAGCACCCGTTCCCGTACCGCCTCCCATACCTGCCGTAACAAAGATCATATCTGAACCTTCCAGATTAGACTGAAGAAGCTCCATGGACTCCTCAGCAGCTTTTTTGCCTATATTAGGATCGGATCCGGCACCAAGTCCGTTAGTAATATCTTGTCCTATAGGTATTTTGATGAACGCTTTATTAATTGAAAGTGCCTGGGCATCAGTATTTACAGCAATAAATTCCACGCCGGAAATCTGCCCGGAGTTAATCATAGTGTTGATAACATTACATCCCGCACCTCCAACACCGACAACTCTAATTTTTGCAAATCTTTCTATTTCAGGTTTTACTAGCATATAAGTTAAATGAACAGCTTACAAACTTATAGTATTAATAAGCTAAGTATTAGCAAGCTTAGAAAATACTACTATCATATACTAATTTTGATGATAGCACTTTTTCCTTACTATCGTTTGGAAATGAGCCGCTAAACAAACATTTCCTTTTACAGGTCCGGAAAAGAAAACTATTGAAATCTATAGTTAGGGCAGAAATGATTTTAATTTTTCAATAATTTTACTGAATACTGAATTCATCTTACCGCGTCCGGTGTCAAAATTCAACATCGTATTGCTTTTCATTTTTCCTACTCCATATAATACTGCACCGACCGTGGCAGAATATGCAGGTCCCTGAATTTCATCTATAAGTCCAGTTACTCCCCTCGGAAAACCTACACGTACCGGCATTTTCATAACAGCTTTCGCAACTTTTTCAACACCAGCCGTTAAAGCTCCTCCTCCTGTTACTACTAAGCCGGCTGGTAGTTTACCTTGCAAGTTAGCTTTATTAATTTCTAAAACAATTAATCTAAAAATTTCATTAAGTCGTGCATCGATAATTTCGTATAATAATTTTTTATGAACAGTATCTGATTCCAGACCAAATTCCGAAACATCAAATTCTTCCATCTTTTTGCGGTCACCGTTGGTTAAAACTGCTGTTTGTATAAACATCTCCTGTTTTTCATTGCTCAGCTTTATTTTTATTTTCTCTGCATCTTCAAGCCTTGTTCTTAAACCGATAGCAAGGTCATTCGTTATATACCTTGCACCTATAGGCAGCACTCTTGAATATATCGGACTTCCTTCCAGAAAAGCTACTATCGAAGTAGTGCCGCCTCCGATATCAACCAGAACGGTTCCCAATTCTTTTTCAGTATCGGTAAGCACGGATTCGGCAGAAGCAATTCCGATATAGACAAGGTCGTCAACTTGTATTCCTACTTGGGAAACACATTTAATTAAATTTTTCATCGCCGTTGAAGATCCATGAATGATATTTGTTTCAACTTCCAGACGTACTCCCGACATACCAATCGGATCTTTAATTCCGGCTTGTGAATCTACCATAAAATCCCTGGGGATTACATGGATTATTTCTCTGGATGAAGGTATAGACACAGCCTGCGCGGCCTCAGTTACTCTTATAACGTCTTCTGTGGATATTTCCGAGCCTTGATGGGAAACGGCTACCACGCCATGCGAATTTTGGGTTTCAATATGTGTACCGTTAATAGTAACCAGAGCAGATGAAATTGAAACACCAGCCATTCTTTCCGCCCGCTCTAAGCTTGAGGAGATTGATTCAACTGCTGCATCAATATCTACTACATTTCCTTTGCTTATTCCTTTAGACGGAACACTGCCCGAAACACCGATAATTGAAACTTTATTATCCGTAACCGCCGCCACCGCCGAACTTATTTTTGTAGAGCCTATGTCGATACTAGTAATAAACTTTTCTTTGGGCATAATAAAAATTATTTCTTCTTCCTCATATTAATATAGAGGCAAAAGATATTAATATGATACTATTACTTTATCATATCGTAAATCAATTCCCTTCACAGTTTTACCTGAAGAAGTTTCATTAACCAATACGTCTATAGCGGTTTCAATTGAAGTCTTCAAGTCTTTTTCCTGGGAAATAAATATTTCTATCCCGTTATTTAAATAAACTTTTGTATATCTGGAAGAAAAACTTAAACTGCTAACTTTCATATCCTTTTCATTAATAATAGACATTAATGTATTGTAAAAAGGAACTATGGTTCTATTTATAAATGTTCCTACTTTAATTTCCGAGTCGTACTGAATTTTGGGAAGATCCATAAATTTCTCACTTACAAATCCCAATACATATCCGTCTTCATCAACTAAATAATTATTTGAAGAACCGTTTTCGTAAATTACTGCTAATGGTATTCTTTCTTTTATTTTCACTACTAACTTTGAAGGTAGATGTTTTTCGACGGAAATGGTTTTAATACCTAGAAAATTCTTTTCTGCTAAATCTGTGATCTTTTTCTTGTTCAAAGTAAATATATTCTTACCCATAACATTTGAACTGACAATTTTATATAGGTCTGTTTCATTCACAAATCTTTCAACACCGTAAATACTCAATTTATTGATTTCAAATGTTGATGAGTAGAAAAACTCATTTAGAACCAAGCCTAATATTAATCCGAACAAACATCCAAATATTGCGGTTTTTAAATAATTTGTAAAAACTCTTTTAAATCCACCGATATCTCTTTTCTTTTTATTTTTGATAAATTTATTAAATACAATCTTTTCGGAAGGCATTATTATATTTTAACTAAAGATACTTAAATACCAGATCAGTAATTTTAATTTCTGCGTCTTTAATTACATTAATGCTATTATCTTTTATTTTGTAATCGTGAATATTTTTAAGCATATGCTCTACTTTTTGAATAAATATTTCGATTGAAAGATTTTTTTCCTCTATAATCTCGGCTAATCCGGCTTTCGAAACTACTTTTGCATTAACTAATTGCTCGTTATGGGATACCCAGGGAATCGGAATTAAAAGTGCGGGTTTTTCCAATGCGATAATTTCGCTTATGGTGTGGGCTCCCGCGCGGGATATAACCATACTACAAAGATTGAAAACCTCTCCTATTTCATCATCAAGCACAAATTTAACGGGAATATACTTGCCAGGTTGATCTTTAAGGTTTTCCGCAATGATTTTTAGAGTATCATAATCCTTAAAATACGAGTGGTCACCGCACTGATGAATAATATTTACGATTCCTAGAATTTCCGGTAGAGAATCTTTAATTAATAAATTTATTTTATGAGATCCTGTTTTGCCGGCAGTCACATATATAGTCGGTAGACCGGAATTTACCTCAAATTTACTGCTGGATGACTTGAAAATCTCTTTTCTTAACGGTATGCCGGTTAATACTGACTTTTCCTTAGGATAAAACTTCTCCGATTCAGACCATGAAAGCATGATTTTCTTTGTAATTTTAGAAATCAATTTATTTGCGTAACCGGCAACCATTGTTTGTTCATGAGTGATTGAGGGTATCTTTAAAATATATCCTGCAATTATTACGGGAACTGCCAAGTATCCGCCAAATGATAAAATCATATTCGGCTTTATTTGAAGCAACAATATAAATGCCCGTAAAAATCCCAGAGGAATTTTTGCCAACCTAAAAACATTGTACGTTTTATAAAATTTACCTGCCTGTAGAGAAAAAAACTTTATTCCCATTCCGTTAATCTGTCTGAATTCCAAAGTGGTATTAATATCCCCCTTCATAGAGTACTTATGCCCGAACCAATATATTTCCACTTTTGGGTCTCTTCTCAATATTTCCCGAATTACAGGGATAGCAGAAGTGTGATGTCCGCCAGTAATTACAACTTTCTTAGATTTAGATTTAAGATTTTTTAGAAACATTTGCCAGTATTCCAAGCCCCATCATACCAAATAACATTGAAGAGCCGCCATATGATATTAAAGGAATCGGAACTCCTGTCAAAGGTATAATTCTTGCCATAGCAGCAACATTTACAAAAAACTGAATTCCGAACCAAGTAGTGACCCCTACCGAAAGCATTCTTCCCAAATTATCACCGGCATTTTTAGCAGTTTCATATCCTCTATATAATAAAAAAGTAAATAATGCTATAACAAGCAAAGAACCTGCATATCCCATTTCCTCCCCGACTATTGCAAAAATAGAATCAGCGGATGTTTCAGGTAGATATTGAAATTTCTGCCTCGACTGCCCCAGCCCAACTCCCAAAAGTCCTCCTGATCCCAAAGCTATAGAGATTTGTTTTGAATGGTAGCTTTCTTCAGTCTCTTCATTCCCCGAAACTTTTATATATGATATTAGTCTTTCACGCCGGTAAGGCGACAATAACATAACTGTCAATCCCAGAACGGCAATTATCGGAATTATAATAAAAAGCTTCTTGATTCCCGCGCCTGAAGAAAAATATATTGCTGTACCTATAATAAAAACTATAGCAGCGGTAGACATATTCGGTTGCAGCAAAATCAAAAAAGAAAATAATGCTGTGGGAATAAAATAAATCCAAAATGCCTCATTTTTACTTCGATTTAAGTATTTCTCCAAATGAACTGATAGATATAAAACTAGTGAAAATTTCGCCAACTCAGCCGGTTGAAAGCCCAGCACACCTATCAGAGGCACCTTTGGCAAAGGTTCCGGATTTAAATAAAACCATCTATTAGCGCCATTTAAACATGGAGTGAAAATAGTATTTTCCGAACAGGGAAATATTCCCACAACAGCAAGGATAAACAGCAAAACCAGGCTTATTAAAAAAAGTATATACGCCGGCTTTCTGACGTTTGAATAATCTATTTTATAAAAATAAATAAAACCGAGAGTTCCTAAAACAGCCCAGGCAATTTGCAAATAAGCAAATCTATATGCTTCTCCGAATGTTCCGTAAGAAAACACCGCCGTAGCGTCATAAACCATAATTATTCCGAACAGCACTAATGCAAATATGGTACCGATAAGTTTTTTATCCGGAGTATAAACAGGCAAGTTTTTTATTTTTTTTCTCATTCACTGATTTCCTCCAGAAGTTGTTTAAAGTAAAGCAACAAATACCCCTAAAAATGCAAAAAATATTCCCGCCAGCCAAAACCTCATTGTTACTTTTGTTTCAGGCCATCCTAGCAGCTCAAAATGATGATGGAACGGGGCCATTAAGAAAAGTCTTTTCTTAGTAAGTTTTACAGAAAATTGTTGTAATGGGCTGGACAGTCCGTCAATTAAAAACACTCCACAAATTATAAACATTGCGATTTCGCGGTGCATTACAATAGATAAAACAACTAATACGGCACCCAATACATGAGAACCCACATTTCCCATAAATATTCGTGCTGGAAACACGTTAAAATAAAGAAAAGGTAAAAGTGCTCCCAGCAAAGTTGCGCTAAATGTAGCCAATGAATTGTAATTCAGAAATACTGCAATCACCCAATAAGCACATATAGCAATAAAAGCAAGACCTCCCGCTAATCCGTCCAAACCATCTGTAAAAGCAACAAAATTAAGCATTGCCATAAAAACAAAAAATATTACTACAGGATATAGAATTCCGATATGAATATCTCCAACCAGAGGAAACCAAATATAATCCCATCCTAATTTTATATATGCCCACAGTGCCACAAAACCTGCAATTGAACCTTGAATAATAAATTTCTGGTGGGTTTTAAGCCCCGACTCATATTTGCTTCCCACCAAATCCATTGATTTAATTAATGGCGACCAGATTTTAAGATTTGCAAATTTAAGAATCACAATCAAAGTTCTACTTAATTTCCCCGTATAAACAGCCAGTAGATTCGGCAGTCCGGATTTTCTATAAACTTTTGATAAGTCCTCCAAAATACCAAAAAGCCCGGCTAAAGCAGACACAAAAAGAGGAAACAAAGTTTGTGTTCTAGAACGGTTAAAAATAAAAGTTACCAATGCCACAGATATTAAAAAAACAAGTCCTCCCATAGTAGGTGTGCCCGTTTTTTTAAAGTGCGTTTCAGGTCCGTCCGTCCGCACTTCTTCACCCATCTGAAACCTGTAAACAAAATTAATCCAAAACGGATAAAGCAAAAAAGTTATAAAAAATGTTACAAAAAAATAAATCAGATCAATTAACATAACTGAATTTAGCTCCTAAACTTCCGAACTTTTCAAAAAAATCCTCGAACCCTCTGCTAATATACTCAAATCCTCCTATTTCACTCTTTCCCTCAGCATATAGTGCCGCTAAAACCAAAACAGCTCCGGATCTTAAATCTATTATATGCGATTTTACCCCTTTAAGCTTAGTTGGTCCGGTTACTCTCGCCACTGTATACGGCTCGCCGCTTTTATTAAAGTCATAATAATCATCGCTTATCACGGGAATTAAATTTACTTCCGATGGTTTAAGAATTTCTATCTTCGCACCCATTCTGTTCAAGTCCTTGGTAAATTCGAACCTATTTATATACACTGTATCGTGAATAATGCTGACACCGTTCGCTTTAGTCGCCAGCAATACTAACAGTGATTTCCAATGAGTCATAAAGCCGGGTGCCGGAGCAGTGTTAATTTCAACAGGTTTAAGCTCCTCATTTGCATGCCAGACTCTCATTTCATCACCGGAAAATTCGAAATTTGCTCCCATTTTAGTCAATACATTTGTAAACGATGTAATGCCGGATTTTTCTACTCCTTTTATAGAAATATTTCCATTGGTCACCAAAGCTCCTACAGCAAATGCAACCGCCTCGTTAATATCATTTTGTACCTTAAATGAAGTACCTCTAAATATACGCTTACCTAAAATTCTGATTTTGCGCGGCTCAATTCTGTCAATTTCAGCTCCGATAAGATTGCAGAAAGAAATTAAGTCATTGATTTCCGATTCTTCAGCAGCATTAATAAT
>MEVD01000006.1:35185-95246 GCA_001772865.1 candidate division WWE3 bacterium RIFCSPHIGHO2_02_FULL_38_14
TACTTTAAAATTAATAGTTGTTCCCGTTATCTGCTCAGCTTTTAAATAATAATACTTATCGTCTTCTTTTACATCCACTCCTAAAGATCTCCAGGAATCTACCCATCTATTTATAGGCTTTATCACAATTACTTCCGGATTTTGTTTTGGCAACACAGCCTGCCCGAACCTGAACATTAATGGTCCAGCCAATAATCCGGTATTTCTATATACTGACCCAAGTTCATATGGAACTTCAAAAGTTTCAAGGGATGCTCCATTGATTAATAGCTTATTTTTGCTTATCCACTCAGCTTTTCCCCCCAGCGATTTAATAATTGCTATCAACGTGTCAATTGCCCCGAACTTCGGAACATTATCAATTACTATATCGTCATTGCTGAATAATGCTGCCGGAATAAGGGCAACTGAGGAATTTCTAGATCCGGATAAGTGTACGTTGCCTATTAAAGGTATTCCACCTTCTATTTCCAGTAGCGGCATAAAAACTTAACTCAACAGAGTTATTACCAGTGAATTTATTATAAGCATTAAACCTAAAACAATTGTTAAAATAAAAATTACTTTCTCAAGTCCCCTTCTCGATCTGTAAAAACCTATAGAACCTGTAAATGCGCTAAACAGTCCCTTACCTTTTGATTGTATAAGAATAACTAATATTATTAATGCAGAAATAACTATTTGTGAAATTTGTGTTATATATACCCAGTTCATTATGATTTTTCGTATGATTCGGGCAGTTTCCTACTTCTTGGGGGTAAGCCACACCAAATATCTGTAAATTACACTCAATACTAATGAAGTAACAACCAAAGATAATGAGTTTGATAAACTACTTGATGGTACCATACCGCCAATAAATAGCAAATTCTCGGTGTTCAGCTCTATAATCCTTAAATTATCCAGTATTTGAATAAGAACCAGCAAAAATATTACCGTAAACAAAAAATGAATTAATAAGTACTTTAATCCTTCCTCAGGTAGCGAAAGAATTCCTAGTATAGGCTGCAGAAACATATTCAGCATGAAAAGCGTCATTAACAATAATATTAATTCCGGAAAAGGAGAAGGACCCAGGTCGATAGTGTTTAACAATGTTTTAGTTGTAACCAGTGAAATAAATGTATAAGTCAATACTTTTAATACATTTCTCAGCATATATTAATAATACATTATCTTGAAATAATTTTTAGTCTTAGTTTATGATGATAACTCTGGGCAAATCTGTGGGCTTCATCACGCAATCTTTGAATTAATTTTAATCCTTCACTTTCTTTTCCAGGGATCACCTCCTGAAATTTCCCGTCTTTAATATAAACAACTGTTTCAAATTTCTTAGCAATGCCTACAACGGGTAAGTTCAAATTGGCTTCTTTTAATATTTCCAATCCAGCTGAAACTTGCCCCTTTCCACCGTCAAGAATTATCAAATCCGGCAAAGTCCATTTATTTTTTACCGATTCATTCAGACTTCTATTTAATCTCCGTTTTAATACTTCACTTAACATTCCGAAGTCATCGGGTGTATCTTTAAATTTAATTCTGAATCTTCTGTACTGCGATTTATCGATTTTACCTTTCGTGGCAACAACCATTGAACCCACTGCATCTTTGCCTGAAATATTAGAAATGTCATAACATTCAATTCTACTTAGTGGTGGCTTTAAATTTGGAATTAACACCGATAAGTCATCTAATGCTTTATTTGCAATATCCTCGGTAAAATAAGGATTTTCCAAGTAAGTTTGAGCAGTTTTAAAGCCTTGGGTAATATATGCGAATCTATTTAACAAATCTCTGTATCTGGCAGCTTCTTCAAAATTAAATAATTTAGCGTTTTTATCCATTTCCTTTTTAAAGTTTTGAACCAGTTTTCTGCTTTCACCCGAAAGGATTTTCCTAATTCTATTAATACCCTTCTTATATTCAGCTAAATAATCTTTATGAATGCACGGAGCCGAGCAAAGACCCATATGCCCGTATAAACAAGGCCTTCCCAAATATTTATACCTGTTAAATTTAGTTATATTGCAGTCCCGAAACGGAATAATTTTTCTTAGAGTTCTTAATATATACTTTGCTGTACTGCTGTCGGGATACGGGCCATACACTTTATCCTTTTTTTGAATATTCGATTCTCTTTCGGTGGCTATTTTTGGAACGACCGCAACATCATTCTCATAAGATACCTTTTCATTTCTAATAACAATATACAAATAAGACTTATCATCCTTCATTATAATGTTGTATTTAGGGCGGTATTTTTTTATTAATGATGTTTCTAGAAGAAGTGCTTCAAACTCAGAAGTAACTTCAATAATTGAAAAAGAATCGATTTTACTTACCAATGCAAAAGTTTTCGACGAAGGATCCAGATTTTCCATGAAATAAGAACCTACCCTGTTTTTCAGATCTTTAGCTTTTCCGACGTAAATTACTTCATCATCGGAATTCTTATAAATATATACACCGGGTCTGTGTGGTAGTTCTTTTGTCTTTTCTACCAGCGCGTTATTCATACTCACCTATTTTATCAGTTACTCAAAAATAGAAATGAACCATCTGTTTCGTGTATCATGTAATTTATGAATAAACAGGTTTTAAGGAACCGATTTTATAGGTGAATTATTAATTAATAATATGCCAAAAACATTAAATTTATTATTAAAATCAGCGATTATAGCACTAATAATATGTATTGATTTCAGTTATGGGAAAACATTCGCACAGGAGCAATTCAATACCGAATACGACATTATTTATGAAATCAACACAAACGGAGAAACCAAAGTCACACAAAACATTACTATAGAAAATAATTTAAAAGATGTTATCGCTAAAAATTATTCTTTATCAATTAACCAAATGAATATTTATGATATTAAAGCTTCAAATGATAAAGAAAAATTAGATACTGAAATTTCACAGGATCAGAAATCAGCTAGTATCAAGGTTATTTTTGAAGACGAAATAATCGGCGAGGGACGAAAAAATAAATTTAAAATCGAATTCAAATCCAAAGATATTGCTACCAAAGTAGGGGAAGTCTGGAATATCAATTTTCCTAACATTCAGCTTTCGGATTCTACAAAAGAATATACTGTAACTTTAAAGGTCCCTTCGGTATTCGGTCCTGAAATTTATATAGCCCCCCAGGCTGATGAAGTGAAAAAAGAGAATAATTATTCTATATATAAATTTTATAAAAATTCAGTTGAAAATAAAGGAATAACTGCTTCTTTCGGCAAGTACCAAACCCTCAACTTCAAATTAAAATATCAAATAGAAAACGACTCGAACTTTTCGGCATTGCATGAGATTGCTCTACCGAGCGACATTAAAGACATGCAGAACGTAGCATACCTTGATATATCTCCAAAACCCGAATCATTAAAAAAAGATCAGGACGGCAATTTGATAGCCAGTTTCAAGCTTACCCCAAAACAAAAATTACAAATAGCTTTAAACGGATCAGCCCGCATTCTCGGCAATCAAATTAATCCTTCATATGGAGGGAAATTTGAAGAAATTCAGACTGATTTAATTAAAAAATATACAAAAGAAGATAAATATTGGGAAATTTATGATCCAAAAATCATCGAAATTTCCAAAAACCTGTTAAATAAAGAGATTTCCGTATCGGAAAACGCTAAATCGGCATATAACTATGTTATAAAAAATCTAAAATACAATTTTGACATTGTAAAAAACGATTTTATTCCAAGGAGCGGAGCCGCAAAAGCATTAAATTCCAAAGGACTTTGGGGGTGCATGGAATTTACCGATTCATTTATAGCTTTAACCAGAGCCATGGGCATTCCCTCAAGAGAAATCAATGGCTACGCTTTCGCTACCGATAATATATCTACTCCAATTTCAATTAATTTAAAGGGCGGAGATCTGCTTCATTCCTGGGCAGAATATTATGACCCGAATTTCGGGTGGGTTGCGGTAGACCCTACCTGGGGAGCAACTTCAGGAGTAGACTATTTTTCCAAGCTCGATACAAATCACTTCGCTTTTGTAATTAAAGGTATGGATTCGGAATATCCTTTACCGGCCGGAGCATATAGAACTGATAATTTTCAGGAAAGACTTATATCAGTTGACTTTGCACAAAACAATTCCAACGGGGATTTTAAAGAAAGCTTGATGGTTGAACAGACAATCAGTTTAAACCCTTTAAAAACATTAAAAGGATTAAGAAACTATAAAGTCTCAAATATCGGACAGGTTGTTTTATACAGTATTAATGATGAGGCTAATTACATTCTTCCCGGTGAAAGTCTAAACATATATATGCCTAAAAATCCCGACAAAATTAGTTATAAAGATTTTAATAATGTTCAAAAATCTATCGGAATTTATCTTCCTGAAGATTACCTGTTTTTTGGCTACGAATATATTTCATTACTGATTCCGTTGATTTTAGGGCTTCTGACGTGTATGAGTTTTTATCTCTTAATAATTCGTCCAATGGTCCTTCGAAAATAATTCTTCCACCTTCGTCACCGCCTTCTGGACCCAAGTCAATAATCCAGTCTGAGTTTTTTATAACATCCAAATTATGTTCTATTACTAAAACAGTGTTACCTTTTGCTGTTAAACGTTTAAAAATAGATATCAGCTTTTCCAAATCCGCAAAATGCAGGCCGGTTGTAGGTTCGTCCAATATATATAAAGTATGCCCCATAGCCCTTTTGCTAAGTTCCAAAGCCAGTTTAACTCTTTGCGCTTCACCGCCCGATAAAGTCGGTGCAGGCTGGCCAAGCTTAATATACCCCAAACCAACATCAAATATTGTTTGAATTTTACGTCTAATTTGAGGAATATTTTCAAAGAATTTTAATGCTTCTTCAACAGTCATTTCAAGAACATCGCTGATATTCTTGCCTTTATAATGAATTTCCAGAGCCTCCCTATTGTATCTCTTGCCCCGGCAGACATCACAATTCACATAAACATCGGGCATAAATTGCATTTCAATTTTAATTTGCCCCTCACCTCCGCAGGCTTCGCACCTTCCACCCTTTACATTAAAGCTAAACCTCCCCTGATCATAACCGCGTATTCTGGCTTCTTCGGTCTTGGAAAAAAGTTCCCGGACATGGTCGAAAGATTTTGTATAAGTAGCCGGATTAGATTTGGGAGTCCTTCCTATAGGAGACTGATCAATAGCAATCATATTTGTTAAATGTTCCACACCCTCCAGCAGCTTGTACTCTTCAGGTCTCTCTTCATTCTTCAGACCGAACTCCTGCCTTAATGCTCTATGCAATGTGTCCATAACCAGAGTAGACTTTCCGGAACCGGATACCCCCGTTATACATACCAGCTTACCCAGCGGTACCTTTATATCTAAATTTTTCAAATTCCTTCCCGACGCTCCTCTTAAAACCAAATGTTCTCCGTTTTTATTGTTTTTCTTTTTAGCATACGCAATGTCATCATCTATTAATATTTCACTATAATATTTCCCAAATTCCGATCCGACGTTTTTTCTGCCAGATAAATAATCTCCCGTTAATGAATTTTTGTCAGACATTATTTCCTGAGGACTGCCGTGTGATACTACTCTACCGCCGTGATCACCCGCTCCCGGCCCAAAATCAAAAATATAATCGCTTTCCATTATAGTTTCAGTATCGTGTTCAACTACTAATACTGTGTTTCCTAAATCCCTTAAATGTTTCAGTGTGTTTATTAACTTACTTTGATCTCTTTGGTGTAAACCAATTGATGGTTCGTCCAGTACATATAAAACACCCGAAAGTCCCGAGCCTATTTGCGATGCTAATCTTATTCTTTGAGCCTCGCCTCCTGATAAATGAGATGAAGATCTGCTCAATGTTAAATAATTTAATCCTACATCCAGCAAAAATTTTATTCTGTACTTAATTTCCCTCAGTATTAAACTGGAAATCTTCTTCTCTTTTTCCGAAAATACATTTTCTAAATTTCCCGTCCATTCTTTTATATCTTTTATTGAAAGTTCCGTAGCTTCCCAAATATTTTTGCCATCGATCACAACTGACAGAAACTCTTTTTTTAGCCTGGATCCATTGCAGACCGGGCACGGTTCTCTCACCATAAATTTCTCTATTTCGGTCCTGATATATTCGGAATTAGTTTCTTTATGCCTTCTAATCAGGTTGGGAATAACTCCTTCAAAATGTGCATTAAAAGTATTGTGGTCACCCTCCCTATTAATGTAACTAACGCGGACTTTCTGTTTGTTCGGGATTCCGTATAAAATTGTATTTAAAGCTTCTTTAGAAAGTTTTCCAATAGGATCGCTCAAAGAAAACTCGAATTCTCTTGCTACTGATTCGATTACTTTTGATGTCCAAGTAAAGTGTTCAAAAAGTCGCGCCCACGGAAGAACCCCGCCTTCAGAAACGGACAGCTTGGGGTTTATAATAATCGATTCATCTACCTCTAACTGAGTTCCCAATCCGTCGCAGTTTGAACAAGCTCCGTGCGGAGAATTAAATGAAAAATTTCTGGGTTCTAAGTCAGGCAGTGAGATATTACAAACCGGACAGGCAAAATTTTCCGAAAACAAATGATCTTCAAAATTTTTAGGAGTATCAGCAAAATCGAATTCTTTATCCCTAACAATTGTCAGCACAACGTTACCTCCGCTCAGCTTCAACGCAGACTCAATTGATTGAAACAGACTGCTTTCAAATAGCTTTCTTTCTTCATTATTCTTTAATTTCTTTAAATTAACTATTTGCCTTGTAACAATTGCTTCGATTGAATGTTTGTTAGTTTTAATAAGCTCAAAATGTTCTTTTAAATCCCTTACGGCTCCATCTATTCTCGCTCTTAAAATACCCTGCTTTTTCAGATTTTCAAACAGCGCTGAATATTCCCCTTTTCTGTCTTTCACTATCGGAGATAAAATAAAAAATCTCACTCCACGTTCACTTTTAAATTCTTTTTCTTGCGAAATAAGCTCAATTACTCTTGTAAGTATTTGATCACTGCTCTGCCTGCTTATTTCCCTTCCACAGTTTGGACAATGCGGGTGTCCTACTCTAGCGTATAGAAGACGGAAAAAATCATAAATTTCCGTGATAGTTCCTACGGTGGATCTGGGATTTTTAGAAGTGGTTTTCTGATCGATTGCTATAGCAGGTGACAACCCTTCTATTTTATCTACATCCGGCTTATCCATTACCCCCAAAAACTGCCTTGCATATGCTGAAAGGCTTTCCACATATCTTCTCTGACCTTCCGCATAAATAGTATCCATCGCCAGACTAGACTTGCCCGATCCCGATACACCGGTAAATACTACGAATTTATTTTTAGGTATTTCAAGATCTATATTTTTAAGATTATGCTGGCGCGCACCTTTAACTATAATGTGGTCTAAGGCTGAAGTCATAAGTTATATTATTCGGTATTTATTTGGGTTTGTAAAGTGTTTTTATGTGAAATAGAAAAAAGTTTTCTTGTCACAGTTTCATCTCCTAATAAAGCTCTGTAATGACCACTATCATCTTCTTTTTCGTACTTTTCTCCCTCAACCAAACCCGGAATCTCCACTCTTTGAACTAATTTTACAGCTGCCTCTGATGCCTCTTCAGCACCGGGCACACCTGCATTTTTCGCATCCAAAGCGTAAGCTGAAATTGTCGTCAGGGTAAACATTAATTCTTCCCAAGGTACTAAAGTATCAAACTTACCGCATATAATATCTACATTTTCCAGGTTGGCTATTTCCTGCATGGTCCATTCTGAAAAATCTACTCCGTTCATTAAATTCAATACAGTAGTAGACACCGTTAATAATTTATCAGTTGTTAATTCATCAACATGAATAGCACCAAGGTGCTGCAACATTGTTTTGTCTTTTTTAGGATCTCCGGATATTTTCCTTCCCATTAACTCTTTCCCGATTACATAAAAAGTTTGTTTTACAGCTAATTCACTTAAGGAACTCATAAATCCTTTTAATTTTTCCACATAACCGGCTAGTTTCACACTACTACCCAAGAAACGGTAAAGTCTTTCTGCTGCTTTGTTTTTTCTCAATATATCCTGATGTGACTTCATATATTGCTCATTTTCAGTGGTTGGAAACAGCGCAGGCGCCGATGCAAGACAATTCTTATACCCCCATCTGGTAGCCATAATCATCGCTGCAGCTCCCCCCATTGAGTGTCCAAGAATTGCAACTCTATCGCTCGCTTCATTTACTTTAGATTCATCATTATATTCATCAAGTTTTAAAACTGTGCCGGCAAGAAACTGCATTTGCATTGCGTAGTATTCCGGTGAGCTTTTGTCATATACTGTCCTTCTTTGTGTATCTTTATTAAATCGGGATTCTCCAAATCCATTACCGTCAGGTACTACAATTATTGCCGAAGGATCTCTTGCCAATATTTCTTCAACCATTGTCAGATCATTATGGCGAATTACGTCAGTATAAATTGCATGAGTAGCTGTCCATCCATGTAAAAGTAAATAAACTTTCCTGTCCGGTCTGTCACCTATTGAACCATCGTCATCTTTTTCTCTGGAATAAACATGAAATTTAATATCCTGTAATGTCAGGTCTCTATTTAAAAATATTTTTTCTTTGTCCGAAAGCTCAAAATTCAGAGCATTTTGCTCTGAGTGATAATAATCAAACTCTACTTCTGTTACATTTCCGGATTCATCTGTAATTTTGCCTTTACAGGGTTTTTTTGATCCCTCCGATAATTCTATTCCTGATAATCCACCTTTAATTTTTTCTTCGGAAATTATTGATTCCCTTCTTGATTTATCAAAGTCTCCAACAGATAGTATTTCATCTCGGGGTTCTTCTTCTCTGGTATTTTTCATGCTTCAATACTATTATATATATCTATTTTGCTCAATCTTATAAAATTTCAAAATAAAAATACAAAATCTATTTAAACATACTATGTTTTGCTGCTTTTTTTTCTTTCCGATTGACAAGTCATTGAAGGAATACTGCTTCCTTTAATAAAATACTCACTGATATTGCATCTTTTATAATATATAAGAGTTACAATATCTGGTTTCATAAATACTTCGGAAGGTTTTCCCTGAAGCGTCAGACTCATAATTCGATTCCACATGGGTGCAGCTCCGCTTAAACCTGAAGCCAGGTTTTTATTCATAGGGGTATTGTCATTATTACCTACCCAGGTAGCCACAACATATGACGGAGTATATCCGAGCGTCAAATTATCCTTTTTATTATCGGTTGTTCCGGTTTTAACCGCTACCGTGTGACCGGTTATCGATAGAAAATTGTTTATCCCAAAAGCCGGTATTCTGGCTTTATAGTCAGACAGGATATTAGTAATTAAAAAGCTGATTTCCTCGCTCAATACTCTTTTTTCTTTATCCTTTTCCAAAATCTCGATACCTTTAGAATCTTTAACTGATATAAATGGAGTAGTATTTTTATATACACCATATCTGGATAAAGTGGCATAAACATTCGCAAGGTCCAGAAGCCTAACTTCTTTTCCGCCTAAAGTTACGGAAATTCCGTAAGAACTATCTTTCTGCCAGGTAGTTAAACCCATATCTCTTCCTAACTCCACCATATTATCCGCTCCGAGTTTGCTGACCAATTTAACCGCAGGAATATTATAAGAATTTGCCAAAGCCTGTCTTACAGTCACCGTACCGTGGTATCTGCCGTCATAATTTACCGGCACATAGGTTTCCCACTGATTTTTATAAATGGTTTTTTCATCTTTTATAGTGGACAATGCCGTATATCCGTTTTTGAGAGCCAAGGCATATGTTACCGGCTTAATAGAGGATCCCGGCTGCCTATAAGCAGTCAATACATCAAATGATCCGAATTTATCGAAGTAATAGTCTCTAGATCCCACATAAGCCAGGATTTCTCCGGTTCTTGGATCCAAAACAATTGCCGCACCGTTTGAAATATTTAAATAAGCATTTTTAATTACTTCTTCAGATACTATCTGTTGAACTTTTTCATGGAAATCGAGGTCCAAAGTGGTTTTGACCGTAAGACCGCCTTTATCCACGATGTTTTTCCCGTATACTCTTTCCAGTTCATCTCTGACATACATTACAAAATGAGGAGCTCTTATATAATCTACCTGCGGAATAATATTTATTTCTTTTTTATAAGCAGCGTCTGCCTCTTCCGTAGCAACGTATCCAAGCTCAACCATTCTGTCCAGAACCAGCTTCTGGCGCGATTTTGTCAATTCTAAATCCCCGTTTAAAGGAGAATAATAAGTCGGTGCGGTCGGAAGTCCGGCGAGCAAAGAAGCTTCGGATAAATCTAATTCCCAGACATTTTTTCCAAAATATTTTTTGGATGCCGACTGCACTCCCCAGGTTGTTCCACCGTAAGATATGTTATTCAAATAAAGTTCCAGAATCTGATCTTTAGAAAAACTCTGCTCAACTTTTAAGGCGATCATTGCTTCTTTTATTTTTCTCACTATGGTACGTTCAGGTGTTAATAAAAGGTTTTTAACAAGCTGCTGGGTAATTGTTGACGCACCCTGAAGATTGTCTTCCAGAACAGTAGCTTTGGCGGCACGCAGTATGCTTAGCGGCCTGATACCGTTATGCAAATAGAACTCGGAATCTTCAACTGCGATTGTACTGTTTTTAACAATATTCGGAATTTTTTCCAAAGCAACCGGCTCATACTTTTTATCTACAAATATTTCATATAACAGCTTGTCGTTTCTGTCATAAATTTTGGTAGGCTGGTTCGGAATCCGCTGAAAAAGTTGATACGGGTCAGGAAGGCTTTCATAAAATACGAATACTGATAGGGGGATGGCAAAAAATACTATAGAGAATACCGTGCCGGAAGTGAAAAACAATAAAGTTTTAATATATGAAAAGAAATTTATTTTTTTAATTACAATAGGAGCAACCGCGGTAGCCAAAGCTTCTTCCGAATCTATTATTATAATTTCCTGCAATACTTTTTGCGGATTTTTAAATTTGTTAGCTAAAGTATGAATTAACTTTGATACGTTTATTTTTGGAATAGTAACATTCGAATAAAGTATTTTTAGGAAATATTCCTTAACTTTTCCGGTAATATTTCTGATATTTATTTCCGGAAACTGATAATCCAATGATTTTTCACCAAGAAATAAAAGAAAGTTTTTAAGAGGAGTCAATATATAAATAAGTGAATCAAATAAGAAAAGGTAGTTTAGTAGTATTAATATCGAAAATAAGCCATTTATCAGTCCGGATAAAAACCTAATCAATAAAAAAGGCAAAATTCTCAGGATCTTAATAATCGAACTTATTAAAGACCTTGAGTTGACCTTCAACATTATTCTTTTTACCATATCAAATGCAGCAATCATAATTAAGAGATCGAAAATGGAATATTTAAATTACCCGGCTTTCCGATTTCTGTCGCTATGCTAGTAAAAGAATAGTATAATGTCAATTAACACATCCTGTCGTTAAAACCGGCTAGAAAGGAAGAGTGAAATGAGTGAATTGTTAGGTGGGATCTTTAAGCTGATCCCTCATAGCCGCGCCGGGTTTCTGGTTGTGGCCGTCGTTTTCGGGCTGATCGGATTTGTCGGTGTACAGATTTACAGGGGCATAGGTCCCGCAATCCCCGAACCGACTGTGGTACCAACATCTCCTTCTCCTGAGGCTCCGGCAGCTCCAGAAGTACCGGCTGCACCTGTATCACCGAGTGAGGTGGAAGGGCTTCCTATATTTTCCGGCAGTTTGAGGCTGGATGGCAATACATACTGGCCTCAAACTATTGAAAGCCAATATCAGCCGGGAGTTGACAAAGGACTGGGAATTCTTTGTTATCAGAGCTCTACGGATTCCGTTAGGAGCTTCACCAACAGGTTTCCCAACGGAATGTCGGATACAACTCCCTGCGCATTTTTCCGTATTTACGCGTATAGCTACTCGGCTGAAAACATCGCTGCAGTCAGCGATGTACAACCTCATCCGTGAAAGAACCGCCGCGCTTGTACTCAAAGATAAGCGCGGCGAGCCCTATAATTAATAATTAAAGTTCTTTGAGTAAATATAAATTATTAAAATATTAATAATAAATGGAAAATTTCATTTTCGATATTTAAATACTAAAATAGTATAATAACAATTAACATATTACACCGGGTAAACCGGTTAGATGAGGAGATTTCAATGAACAAGACCCTGGTAGGTTTTATAGTGGCGATACCGTTGATCATTGCTACTGTCTGGGCGGTCGACTTCTTTCGTGGTGAGTTACATCGCTCAGATGCAACACCTAAAGTTGTTCATTCAGTTGCAACTGCTACACCCAGCGCAGTTGATGTGACTGTGACTCCATTAACTGATGTCGAAAACGAACTCCCTGTTTTCGAAGCAGACATCGAGGCAATAGGAAGCATCTATTGGCCAAAGACCAACGTCCGAGATTACCAACCAAGACAAGAACACGGGTTGGTCATTCGCTGCTACGTTATGCAAACGGCTCCGATAGATGCATACTCAGCCTCGTTTCCCAACGGGATGGAAGTAGGGACTATTTGTCCCTTTTTCCGGGTTATTGCCTACAAGTATAATTGGGATAATGCAGTAGCATCTACCCAGATGAGAGCACTACCAGGTCCCGGGGAAATACCTTGAAAGAGCCGCCGCGCTTGTACACAGTAATAAGCGCGGCGTGCCCTCCAATATTTTTAACATAGAAATTTAAATCATTTATCTCAAAATTATCTATTGTATTCCAATTATTAATATTCTATCAATATATTTTGAAATTAATAGTATAATATGTATTAACATATACCACCGGGTTACGCCGGCTTAAGAGGTTGAAATGAAACAGCTTTTCAGTGATCTGACCGAACATCCATGGATCGCAATTGCATTAGGTCTGTCGATCGCCATTGTTATGTTTAAGCCAATTTACAACTTTACGGGGCAATGGCACCCAACTGAGGATCCAATTATAGTTAGGTCAGTGGCAACACCGACTCCAGGGCCTTTAGTTGAGATGACCGAAACTCCGGGCGTATCAGCAGAAAATGAAGGTCAAGGTGATTTTGAAGCAGATCTGCAGCAAGTAGACGGATTGTACTTTCCTTCGACTTCTAATAGCCAGTACCAGCCTGCGGTTGAGAAAGGATTAATCATCCTTTGCTACTCTAATCCGGCTGATTTAGAAGAAAATCCGAAGTCCCGTTTCTTAAACGGCATGCCGGTCGGAACTAGCTGCCATTATTTCCGTGTTGTTGCTTGGCATTTTAGCACGGAAAATTGGGTAGCTCTCTCCGGAGTAAAGCCTGGCCCGCCGCCATAAAAGAGCCGCCGCGCTTGTACATTATGATAAGCGCGGCGTTCCCTCCAATAATTTTCTTATTCTCAACATTTAGTAAATATTAAAAATCTTTACTTTAATAAATTAAAAAATAAACAAGAATTTAAACTAAGATTATTCAGCTTATATTTAAACGCCAATAGATTCTTTTATCTTTACTCCGAATACTTCTTGACTTCCCTAATCTTATCCCTTAATACCGCTGCTTTTTCAAAATTAAGCATTTCGGCTTCGTATCTCATCATTTCCGTCAGCTTCTTTACTTCTTTTTTCAGCTCTTTGGGGGGCAGTGTTCTGTAATCTATGTCTTCAATATCTTTATGTTTTTTCTTGTCCAACGACTCTTCTATAATTTCATCAATCAATTTCTCGCGGATCGGTTTCACTATCTGCTGGGGGGTAATTCCGTGTTCCTTATTATATTTTTCCTGAACTGCCCTTCTTCTATTAACTTCATCCATAGCTCTTTGCATACTAACGGTGACCGTATCGGCGTACATCACTACCTCCCCTAAAATGTGCCGTGCTGCCCTTCCCATAGTTTGAATCAAGGAAGTATCTGACCTCAAAAAACCCTCTTTGTCGGCGTCTAGAATGGCAACCAGTGAAACTTCCGGCAGATCCAGCCCTTCTCTCAACAAATTTATACCTACCAATACATCGTAATTTCCCTTCCGCAGATCATCCAAAATATTAGTTCTCTCTAACGTATCAATATCAGAATGCAAATAAGTAACTTTCACCTGCTTATCTATTAAATAATAACTCAATTCTTCGGCCATTCTTTTGGTCAGTGTCGTCACCAAAACTCTTTCCTTTCTGTCTACCCTTTCTACAATCCTGGCCAATAGATCCTGAATTTGGCCTTGTGTGGGCAAAATACTAATTTTGGGGTCAACGATGCCTGTGGGTCTTATAAACAGTTCTTTAACACTACCTCCCGCCATGCTTAATTCCCATTCCGAAGGGGTTGCACTCACAAATATACATTGATTAGTTTTCCTCAAAAACTCCTCAAAGTTCAAAGGCCGGTTGTCCATTGCAGAAGGAAGCCTGAAACCATAATTCACCAGTGTTTCTTTCCTGGATCTATCGCCGTTATACATCCCTCTTATCTGGGGGACGGTGATATGAGACTCATCAATTACCAACAAATAATCCTTTGAAAAAAAGTCCATAAGAGAATACGGTGGATCTCCGGGATTCCTTCCGTCAAAATACCTGGAATAATTTTCAATTCCTTTGCAGTATCCAATTTCCATCATCATTTCAAGATCATAGTTTGTCCTCTGCTGAAGTCTGTACGCCTCTATCATTTTTCCCTGGTCTCTAAGCTCTTTTAGTCGTATTTCCAAATCTTCCTGAATTTGTTTTATTCCCGTTTCCCTTCTCTCATCAGCGGCAATGTAATGCTTGGCCGGATATATAAGCGCCGCACCGCCTTCTACCATTCTGTGAAGCATATACTCCTGTTCGTTCTCAATAATTTCCCTGGAATGGCTTCCTCTTCGTTCTTCCGGCAGCATTGATCTGTCAATCGGCTCACCGGTTAAGGGATTAAATAAAATTACCTCGGATAAAGAATCATTAAATATTTCTAATCTCATGGCATAATCAGCATAAGCCAGAAAGACGTCCACAACATCGCCTTTTACTCTATAAGTACCACGCTTAAAGTCAAATTCCGAACGGTCATAATAAACCTGGTTCAGCCGTTTCAACAAATCTGCCATTCTTATTTTCATCCCTTTTTTCAGCTCTATAGCCATTTTGGAATACTCTGCGGGCGAACCAAGATTGTAAATACATGAAACCGAGGAAACTACAATTACGTCTTTTCGAGTCATCAAAGAAGTAGTCGCTGACAACCGTAGTTTATCTATCTGTTCATTAATATCTGCGTCCTTTTCTATATAGGTATCTGTTGAAGGTATATAACTTTCAGGCTGGTAATAATCGTAGTAGCTTACAAAATACTCTACAGCGTTTTCCGGGAAAAAATCGCGGAATTCCTGATAAAGCTGGGCCGCTAAAGTTTTATTATGAGAAATTACTAAAGTGGGTCTGCTAATATTTTTAATTACATTAGCAGCTACATAAGTTTTTCCGCTTCCTGTTACTCCCAACAATACCTCATTTTTTCTTCCTGCCAAAATATCTTTTGTCAGCCCATCAATTGCTTTAGGCTGATCGCCTGTAGGATAGTAATCCGATTTCAACTTGAACATATTTAAATTGTATCATAATATTCGGGTATTATATGGTAGTTAAACTTGACTATTATTACAATGTGGTTAATAATTGCCGTTATTACTATGTCACTCGAAGAAAGTTTAAAAGATATAAAAGAAAAATATTATGGTTTTCTTTACCATTATTATAGGGCTGAAGTATACAGAGAAACCAACTGGAGAAACCGATTAGATACAACTACAAATTGGTCAATTGTAGTAACTGCGGCAATCGCCTCTTTTGCGTTCGGAAATGAGGATATTCCTCATATAGTGTTTATTCTGAACTATTTTTTTGTACTCTCATTTTTATATATCGAAGCCAGAAGATTTAGAAATTATATGCTATTGAGAGAAAGAACCAGATTAATGGAAAAAAACTTATTGGCCCCTATTTTAATCGGTCATGACTTAGATATAGATTTAAATAATGAATGGAGGTCCTCGTTAGCAGACTCTTTAAACTCACCTAAAATAGAATTATCAAAAACTGAAGCTCTTGCCTGGAGAATTCGCAGAAATTACGCAATTATACTTGTATTCATTGCAATTTTATGGCTGGTAAAGGTTACAACATCTCCTACAAAATCAGAAAGTATTTTTGATGTTTATAAAAATGCACGAATGTGGTTTATTCCTGGGGAAATTGTGTTCTGGGGAATAATAGTATCGGTATTTACTGTAATATTCCTATCCTTATTATCTCTCAATAAGACAAGTCATTCAGATTTACCGTAGTAGAATTTAACTCTTCAGCCCATTTTAAATGAATTATTAAGGTTGTTTAATTCGTTCCTGAAGTTCTTTAAGTTTTATTTCGTATTTATCCAAAGCTTCAATTATATCAATGTTTTCATCCTGAGAATCAGAATTAAACTGTTTATTTAAATTTTCCAATTCAGAATAAAATCTACTGGTATCTTTATCATGTCCCCACCTCAACCTAATTCCTAAAGAATTTATTTCATCCATTAGTTCATCATATCTTTTACCTATAGCATAAATTTCAGTTTCACGAACAAGTTCTTCAAGACCGGAAAACTCATTTCTGAATTCTTTAAGGTTTTTAAGAATTGGCATTCCGGAGTTGTCGCTTACAAAAGTCTTAAATCTTTTATCAAACTCTGCAACTCTATCAAGTGATAATTGTTCGTCAGATGTTAATTTTCGGCTTCCATATTCCCGCATTCTTGAAATACATGTATCTATACCATCTCTGACAGAAATAAAAGTTTCCATTTCCTCAATAAACAAGGTTTCATTTAGTTGTTTACTCCATTCCTCAACTGGCAACTGGGCTAATACTAATCTGAACTTTTCTCTCCGGTTGTTCCACTCCGTATTTCGCTGATAAAAATAATATAAATCAATTGCATCTTGTGTTAATTCTTGTAATTTTACCGAATATGTATTCCATATCTGCTCGTACGCTATATTTCCAGGATTAAGGTGAAGATTATTTTTAATATAATCATACAAACCTTCTTGTGTCTGTAAATAGTTCAGGTGGCTTCTTACATTACCGTTTTCCGGTTTCATTTCAGCTAATATTTCATCCTTAGCCAATCCTAATAACATTTTTACGCTTTTATTCAATAGTGGTTCGGGTATTAATTCGTCTTGTTTATTTCTTTGATATTCTTCAAAGAAAACTTTCACTTCTAAATAATCATCAGCTGTTAAATCCATCCACAAAAATCTAAGTTCTTCACCTGTATCTTTTTTCGTTGTCATAGCTGCTATAATATTTACATTTTCTGCATGCCCTGCTTCGTGCTCATGAACTCTTTTTTGTTCTCTAGATGAATCACTTTTTTTTTCTACAACAACCGGAATTGGTAATATCTCTCCCTCTTCTAATTTAAATATAAGTATATTGGCCGAAAAAAAACCTCCTGCATTAATTTTCGGATCTATATTTTTGTATAAGTTTTCATCCAAACAAAGTCCAACTGCCAGTGGATAATGTATTGTAAACACTGCATAACCTTGAAAAACTGGCCGAGGCTTATGAAGATATTCTTCTTTTAAATTTTGCGGTAATAAACTAAAATACATTGCGTATTCAGGCCTATCATAAAAGGATTTCAAATCGACATATTCTCTTAATACCCAATCTGAATAACTTAATACACCGTCTCTTGCTTTTAAAATCGAATCAACAAATCTATTTGCAGCTTCCGGGTGTACAATATCCGTCCGCAAAGATAATTTATGCTTCAAATCATCCGACTGAATATATAAGTTTTCTGACAAACACCCAACTGCTCCAATTACAAAACCAGCTGAATCAAGCATTAACTCCATTCTTAACAATTTAGCAGCCTCACGCTTTTCGGCTGAATGACCGGTTTCGTCCACGGGAAGACTTCGAACCTCTTCTATTTTCTCCTGAATTTCCTGCGATCTTTCAAACATACATATTTCAATTATAAACTATTGACAGATTCGGAATAAATTCGGTAATATAAATATACCGAATAAAACACAAATTTCCTTAAAATATAAAATTTCAGAAAGGATTCTAAATGAGCCCGGTTACAATTTATAGAAAACAGAAGCAAATTCTCGATTATATTTCTCAATATATTCAATTAAACGGAAGCTCTCCTACTTTACAGGAGATTGCAAATGCTATGGGACTGTCTTCGCTTGCTACTGTACACGAGCATTTACAGGCTTTAGTAAAAAAAGGTCTTATTAGAAGGTTTGAAGGAGCTGTAAGAGGCATTGAAATACTTGATGAAAAAATAAATTCGGCTCTTAATGGTGTAGAACTACCATTAGTCGGATATATTGCTGCAGGAAAACCAATTGAAGCTTTGGAAAATCCTCTGTCAACCGTCACGGTTTCTCCGGATCTGGTATCTAAGTTTAAAAGATGCTATGTATTGCAGGTAAAAGGCGATTCCATGATAAAAGAAGGTATTTTTGATGGAGATTATGTGGTTATTCAGCAGCAGGAAACGGCAAACAACGGTGACATTGTTGTAGCATTACTGGATAACGGATTTGCAACATTAAAATCATTTTACAAAGAAAAGAGCGGAAAAATCAGACTGCAACCAGCTAATGATTCAATGGAACCTATTATCGTTGATGCCGACACGCTCAAAATTCAAGGAAAAGTAACAGGTGTAATAAGAAAGTTCAATAATTAGTTTTTAGGACCAAGTTTGTTTTTAATAACTGAAACAGCATCTATTTTGTTTCTCCTAAAATACAAATAAACTATTACACTGCCTATAAGGAGCGCCAGCAATAGTTTGATTATGGACTCTGCACTGTCAAATCCTTGAGAAATAGAACTATATCCAATATAACCCAAATACAAATAAATCATATTTCTTAAAAAATAACCGCTAAATGAAGTTATCAGATATTTTTTAAGGTCTATTTTGATAATTCCGCAGATTATAGAAATAGGTGAAGTAGGCACGATCGGCACAAATCTTAATAAAAACAGAAAAATATAATCTCTGCCGGTTCCGTCGAATTGTTTTCCCAGCCTTTCAATTTCATTATGTGTAACTCCTAAAATTTTCCCCAATTTACCAACAATAAAATCTTCAGCTTTATCAGAAATAATATAAATCACATATGCACCTATTGTTTTCCCAACCGATCCGATAAATGCCAGCCATAGAAGAAATAAAAAAGTTTTATTTTGGGAACTGGCTATTGACCCAGCCAATGTCATTACTAAAGGAGAAGGAATAGGAGCTATAATTTCCTCGCTCAGCGCTCCCAAAAATGTAAATATTTCAAGTGGAACTTTTGTCGATACACTTTCAATGTAAACAATAATTCCTTGTAAAAAACCCATAACCGATTGATTATATCAGAATTTAATCATATTCTGATATCATTAATATATGGTTGATCCTACCTTATATAAGAAATACCCAAAGCAAAAAATTGAAGAAGCTTTAGCTCTTCTTGAATATAAAAAAGTAAGCGGAATGCCCAAAAAAGAATCAATCACCATGCCTACAATTTATATTTTCAGGCATGGACAGACCGAAGATAATGCCAATTTTATTTTCAGCGGGTGGAGAGATTCACCTCTAACTGAAAAAGGCCGCGAACAGGCATTGGAGCTAGCTAAAAAATTAAAAGATAAAAAACTGGATATCCTGATTTCATCACCTCAAATCAGGGCTATAGATACTATGAAACTGGCAATCTCTTTAAATGAGTACGCAAAAGACAGAGAAATAAGTACTGATTCGAGAATTAAAGAAAGAGGATACGGTGAGCTGCAAGGCAAAAGTAAGTTGGAAATTCAATTGGAAAACCCCGAACAATTAAAAAAATACAGAAGATCCTATTATGAAAAAGTCAAAGACGGGGAAAGCCTTGAAGATGTTGTAAAAAGAGTTGAAGATTTTTGCCAAGAAATAGTTCCCCTAATGAAACTCCATAAACTTAATGTTGCTATTTCCTGCCACGGGAACAGTATAAGAGGATTTAGAAAATATTTTGAAAATCTAACACCCGAACAGGTCTGCGAGGTTGAAACTCCGCTTGGTCAGGATTATATTAGCTACGTAATAGATTAAGGGGTCCCTTTTTTCCAATAAACACCGCCTCGTTCTCATATTGATAATCATGATAACAATAACCATTTGAATCCTTCACTACAATATAAATTCTAGGCTGAACAAACTCATCAGAAATATCTGTCCTACCAAATTCAGCAGGTTTAAAACTATATCTCCAAAACTCGTCTTCAATTTGTCTTCCATTAGGAAATACATTATCTTCTTCTTGATTAATTTCAAGCATAACTCTATCTAAACTCTCACCTTCAAAAAGTTTTAGCGGATCCCTATATTCCCTTCCGTTAGCAGGCGACCCGGCGAAATACCAAAATTTATCTTCATCAGCATTTGGTTTAAATTCAACAACAAAATAAGAATGAAATTCCCACCTACTATTTGGTGGATAGATTCCTTTAACCATAAAAGCCTTATTGAATGAACCTGGATATTTAATTCCTAAAAATGTTAATACTCGAATAGAAGCAAGGTAGCATGCCTCATCAGTAGCTGTTTCAAATATGTCCTCAAGAGTTATTTCATCTTTTTCTGTCAATCTATTTTTTATTTTTTTTGGAAATACCCGCTCAGGAATGACCAATCCGTCATAACCATAAGGTAAATGTTTTCTATATTTTAAAATTTCTAATTCTGATTCTTTCGGCAGTACAGACATTAAACGACTATAAGCCCAAATCATAGCATCCGCTACTTCCGCACGAGCTTCATCAATTTTCTCACGCGATTCAATAGAAATACTTTCAGGGTATTCAAAAGTCATTCGTTCAGGAATTTCATCATGTGAAGTATATTTATCTATCATTTATACTTATTTAAATCTGCGGGTCGGATCTCTTCTAAACATCCAGTCAGGCAAATCATCAGAATCTTTAGTATGTAATTTCGGTGGATGACCTTCTCCAATTTTATCAGTTTTTTTAGTATTAGCTATCTCTTGTGAACTTTTTGGTAAAATCTTGGTTTTACTTTGTTTTGTACTTTCGTCCTCAACTTCTTTATTCATTTTTATACGATCCATCTCTGCCTTCTCAACTATATAATCTCCTAATCCTTCGTTTATTAATTCAACATCTTTTCTTCTTCTCTTTACATTTGAAGTTTTTTTCAATTCTCCTGAATATCGTTCAGTTTTAGTTGAATCCCCCTCTTCATGTCCGGTAGGATTATTTACAGTTCCACGGTTTCTATGCCTTCTTTCTAAATTCTCAGCATGCCATCGTTTTTCCAAAGCTTCAATTCTTTCTAAGATTTTTCTTTTCTCTGCTTCTTCCTCATTCTCTGCTTCGACAGCATCTGACAACGAATCAATAAATTCTGAAGATCCAAATTCAAAACACATAATAAATTCCCTACTTATGATTATGATAAATTTCTAGTAAGCGATTGTACTTCACAACCCGTTCCCCCCTATCTGGTGCTCCGGCTTTTATAAAATCAGCTCCTACCGCAACTCCCAAGTCTGAAATAAAGGTATCTTCACCGGTATCTCCGCTGCGGTGGCTTACAATTACAGTCATCCCATGAGATTTGGCTTTTTTTATAAAATTCAGGGTTTCGGACAAAGTGCCCACCTGATTGGGTTTGACTATTACTCCGGTAGCCAGCTTTTTCTCAATAACTTCATCTAATATTTTGGGATTTGTTACAACCAGGTCATCTGCCACTACAATTAATTTATCTTCAAATTCTTTTGTAAATTCCATCCAACCTGGAATATCTTTTTCGTAATAAGGATCTTCTATTAAAATAAATGGGTATATTGAAACCAGCTCTTTGTAATAATCCAATAGCTGCTCGCGTGTCATTTTTCTGCCTTCCTCTTTAATCTCGTAATTTCCCTTCGAGTAAAACGATTCGGCAGCAACATCGGTTCCAAAAAACACTTCCTTTCCTATTTTGTATTTTTCACCGATCGCTTTTTTAATATATTCCAAAGCTTTATGCACTGTAAAATCCGAAGGAGCAAAACCTCCCTCATCCCCCACTCCGGTAGAATAATTGTCTTTATGTAGCAATTCTTTAAGGGCGTCATACACATTAACTCCTATTTCAAGTGCTTTTTCTATATTAATATTTCTCGCGGGAATAACCATAAATTCCTGAAATGACAAGTTATTTTGGGCGTGTTTTCCGCCGTTTAAAACGTTAAACAATGGGGTCGGGAAAGAAATCCCATCAGATACAGCTTTTGTTGTTCCGTATTGTTCTGCTATATATCTATAAAGGGGCAGCTTTCGGGAATTAGCGCACGCCCTCGCTACAGCCAAAGATACCGATAAAATACTATTACCACCCAAATTACTTTTAAATTCAGTTCCGTCCAAACCAATCATTACATTGTCAATTTTGCACTGATCAAAAGGGTCAAATGCCTTAATAACAGGAAATATTTTATTCAATACATTTTCAACTGCTTTTTCTACAGGCAGTTCAATAGCTTCTCTTTCTCCTTTTGAAGCGCCTTCGGGAATAGTTGATACACCAACCGAACCGTCTTTTAATACTATTTCTGTTCTGATTGTCCAGTCGCTCCGCGAATTTATGATTTTATAAGATTTAACACTGTCAAATTTGTTCATCTAGCCGGTCCGGAATTATTTTTCACCACTTTTTTCTCCGCTTCGTAAATTATTTCTCGGGTTTTCTCCAAAACATCAGGGCTCACCGAAACCGAAGTCATTCCCCAATGTACAAGCATCTCAACCAGCTCAGGATACACAGAAGGTGCCTGGCCGCATATTGAGCAGGTAACTTTACGTTTTTTGCAGGTAGTGGCTATTTTTTCCAGGCTTTTTAAAACTGCAGGATCCATTTCCGAATAAGTCTTCGCAACTCTTTCGTTATCTCTGTCCACTCCCAACGTCAGCATCGTTAAATCATTAGTTCCCACAGAAACTCCATCAATTCCTTCATCAATAAATTCATCCAGCAGAATAACATTTGAAGGAATTTCAACCATCATCCACACTTTAAAATTTCCACTTCTTCTTAAGCCATATGAAGCCATAAGTTTTTTAACGTCTCTCAGCTGGCTGAGGGTTCTTACAAAAGGAAACATAACGTGCAGGTTTTTATGCCCCTGCTTGTTCCGTACAATTTTTAAAGCTTCAATTTCCAACTTAAAAACTTCAGGATCTTCTAAATATCTGCCGGTACCGCGATAACCGATCATCGGATTCGGCTCCGGTTTTTCAAACTCTTGCCCGCCTTCTAAATTGGCATACTCATTAGACCTAAAATCCGTGAATCTGTAAACTACCGGCCTGCTATTAAAAGCAGAAGAAAATTGTGTCAGCCCTTCCGCAAGTTTGTTTACAAATTCATGACTTTTACCTTCTTTGATAAATTTACGAGGGTGCACTCCTATTTGAGCAATCATAAATTCGGCACGTAGCAATCCCACTCCGTCAACATTTCTTTCGGCAATCTCTGCTGCCATTTCAGGCTCCGCCAAATTGACATATACTTTTGTTGCTGTCTTATAATCTTTGGAAGGCAGAACTTTTCCTTCATCTTTTACTTCTTCTTTTACAATGAAATTACCTTCATAAACCTTTCCAACAGCACCGTCAACAGTTACAACTTCTCCTGCTGACAGTATCTTAGTAGCACTTCCTGTTCCGACTATAGCGGGTATTCCCAGCTCTCGGCTGACAATAGCCGCATGGGAAGTTCTGCCACCCTGATCGGTCACAATCGCACTGGCTCTTTTCATAGCGGGAACATAATCCGGATTAGTCATCTCGGCAACTAAAACGTCACCCTTTTTAACTACAGCAATTTCCTTAGGATTATTGACTATTTTTACAGGACCAGCAGCTACTCCCGGAGAAGCCCCCAATCCCTCCAAAATTGTTTTACCCGCTTTTGAGGTATCAACTACTGCGACCTCATGAGTACCTTCTGCTTTACCCGAACCCAGTGTGGTTACCGGCCTTGATTGAACAATGTAAAGTTTTCCGTCTTCCATTCCCCATTCTATATCCTGAGGATGTTTATAATGCTCTTCTATTTTTATGGAAATTTGTGCAAGCTCCAAAACAAATTTATCTTTTAATTTTTGGGCATCCTGATATTTTTTTGAGATCGGAGTTTTGTCCGCTCCCAAAGTCATCTGCCAAGTCTGTTTGGAAATATATTTATAAGTAATTTTACCTGTTTTTTTATTTACTATGTATTGATCAGGCGTTACCTCGCCGGAAACAACCGGTTGTCCGAGTCCAAATGCTGCTTCTATTGAAACTTCGTCTCTGTTATTTGTGATAGGATTTACTGTAAATACAATTCCTGAAATCTCCGACTGTACCATCAGCTGAACCGGTACTGCAATACCTACTTTAAAATGGCTGAATCCTTTTTCGGTCCTGTAAAATATTGCCCGTGATTCAAAAAGGGAAGCCCAGCACTTTCTGACATTCTCAATTACTTCTTTATATCCTTTTATATTCAAATATGTTTCCTGCTGCCCGGCAAATGAAGCATCAGGTAAATCTTCGGCGGTTGCCGACGACCTAACAGCAACAAGTTTATCGTACTCTCCGCACAAATCATGATAATACCTCTTTATATCTTCTTTGAGCTTATCGGGCATTTCCGCGCTTACTATCGCTGTTTTTATGTTTTTCGAGGCCTTTTGAAGGGCAGAAGTATCGTTTACATCCAGTCCCGATAACTCCGTTAATATTTTATTCTTCAATGAGGTAGTTCTCAGAAAATCAAAATACGCATTTGAGGTTATTACAAATCCGTTCGGAACCGGAATTTTGGCAAATGTCATTTCACCTAAATTTGCCCCTTTACCTCCTACAATTGGAATGTCGGTTTTCCTGATTTGCTTAAACCAAAGGATTTGGGAGGATGATTTATTCATAAAAAAATTTTAGCATTAATTAATGCTTTTGCTAACTATAAACTATTTCGGCTTTTTTCAGATTGTCCATGTTTACATTGAAAACTGACAATATAGAATCGACCGTATCGAGCATTAACTGCGCTTCGCTTTTGGAATTTCCTTCAATTCTTATACTTAAATAAGGAGAGGTGTTGGATGCTCTTATTAAAAACCAGCCGGTTTTTGTTATATTTACTCTAACCCCGTCAATTTTAATTACAGAATAAGCCTCCTTAGACAGTTTATCACTGATTTCTTTAATTATTTTAAATTTTTCTTCATCAGAGCAGGTGGCTTTGATTTCATGTGTATTAAAAGTTTTAGGGTATTTCGATAAAAGTTCGGATAGTTTTTTTCCGCTTTTTTGCATTATTTCCACGATTTTACAGGCGGCAAACATTCCGTCGTCATATCCGTATTCTCCGTCACCGAAAAAAACGTGTCCGGAGAGTTCTGCCCCCAATACCGCACCTTTTTTAACTTCTTCAGTGAAAAACGGGTGTCCGGTACGAATCATTTTCGGAACCGCGCCGATTTCTAGCAAATAATCATTTACAATCTGCGAGCTTTTTACATCATATACAACAGTTTTTCCCTTAATTTCTTTCACACCATAATCTGCAAATAATAGCAGAACTTTGTCATTGGAATAAGAACGGCCTTCTTCATCTACAACCCCGAACCTGTCACCGTCGGTATCTAATGCAAATCCCACGTCGGCTTCTTCCTCCAATACTTTTTTTTCAAGGTCATCCATAAAAAGCGGATTCTCCGGATCCGGAACCCCATGAGGAAAACTACTGTCCAAATGGCAGTAAATCGGCACAGTTTTAACACCGAGATCATCAAATATCTGCGGGGCGATATTGCTGGAAGCACCGCTCCCGCAATCTATTACAACCTTTGTATCACTTTCATAATTAAATCTGGATTTCAGATAGTTTTTATATCTCGGAAATAAATCAGCTACCTTATAAATACCTTTACCTTCAGTAACCGTTCCGTTTTTTACAAATCTATAAAGATTTTTTATATCATCTCCGTAAAATGAATAAGCATCTCTATAATCGATTCTGAATCCATTAAATTCTTTCGGATTGTGACTTGCCGTAACGTTTATTCCGGCGTCAAAGTCCTGAGTGCAAGTATAAAAATGAATTACAGGAGTTAAAGTGATTCCTACGTCTGTAATATTTCTTCCGGTTTCCAATAATCCTTTAATCAAACTTTTACATAGTGAAGGAGAACTTTCCCTGTTGTCCCGGCCGACTACGATATTTTTAATGTTTTTGCAGGATAATAAAGTACCCAGCGCCAGCCCAATACTATATGCAGCTTCTTCATTTAGCTCTGTTGGGTATATTCCCCTTATATCATATGTTCTGAAAATCGACTCTTTTATCATATAATTCTTTATACTGAAGGCAATGTAAATATAAACTTAGCTCCTTTCGGAACATTATCCTCTATCCAAATTCTTCCACCGTGAGCCTCTACAATACCTTTGCAAATTACCAATCCCAAGCCCGTACCCTGCTCATTTGATTTATCCGACTCACGAGCCTGCACAAATTTTTGAAATAACAGCTCCTTTACTTCGTCGGGTACTCCTTTTCCGCTGTCATTAACCGAAATTCCTATATAACTTCCGTAATTTTTAGAAACAATTACAAGTGTACCGCCCGGATCAGTGAATTTAATAGCATTTGACAATAGGTTGTTTAACACCTGTTTTATTTTCTGCTCGTCGAAATAAAATTTTTGGATAGAAAGGTCAAGATCAAAAGAAAAATTTATTCCTTTATCGCGGGCTAAATTATAGTAATAATTAAATTCGTCATTAATGATTTTGTTAATATCACCCTGCTTTTTAAACAGTTCAACCTTTCCTGCTTCGATTTTAGAAGCATCCAATAGCTCATTAACAATACCAAGTAGAGCAATTGCTGAATCCTTAATTTGTACTATAAATGTATTCACCTGTTCAGAATTCAGATTTTTATATTCTTTAATCAGCAAATCGGATGTTCCTTTAATAACAGTTAGGGGAGATCTTAATTCATGCACCATCATTGCGGTGAAATCCTGTCTTAACTTTCGCAGCTCCATTTCCTCCGACTGATCATGTATTAAAATTCCTCCACCGATAATATCTTCATTTGCCTTAACCGGGATTACTACAATTTCATAATATTTATCTCCGATTTTAAGTTCCGAAACTGACTCAACTTTTCCGGTAGCAAATACTTTCGCTAATTTTTCTTCTAAAGAAAAAGTGCCTGAAAAGTAATCGAAAACATCAAAAATATTCAAATTCAGGTTCTGCTCCATACCCATTAATTTGTAACTTGCAGGATTAACCACTAATACCCTGAAATTTTTATCAATCATTATTACACCGTCATACATGCTGTCCACCATTACCTGTAGTTTGCCTTTTTCATGACCTATTAAATCACCAAGATTAGCTATAGCCTTCATTGCATTATTGAATATTTCATAGACTATATTAATATCTTCTTCACTAAATGAATTGGAATTGTGTCCACTTATTGTAAATACACCAAAAAAATCGCCTGAGACTTCCAGAGGTACATTGAAAAATGTAGATACTGATAACTTGCTCAAGTCATTAATTTTTGCACCGGTTATATTCTCCTCAAGAATCCTGGAAGTAAAAGCCGTTGGAGATACCAGTTTTATACTTTCAAGCATTTTGCTTTTAATATCACTTATATACTCTTTGGATACCCCTTCTTTTAAATGCGCCCGAAACAGAGCTTTTCCGTTATCCAGTAAAATATAAGACGCCACGCAGTATTTAAGCTGATTCTGACTGTCTAATCTATTTATAAATGTATCCAGAACTTCATTTACGTTAATAGAATAGCCTTTTTGTGCCAGATTATTAAAAATTTCCAGTTCAAACAATTTGCTGCTTAGCTGTCGTTTATTTGTCGAAATTTCTTTTTTTAGTTTCTTAAGTTTTTTACCGCGGAATACATTTAATATAACAGACAAAGCCAGAATAACTGCCAATATTGCTAAAGCATACAAATAATATTGGTCGGGCAGCTTACTCATAGTTTAAGTATAAAGGGAGCCCGTATTTATATCAATTAATTAGTGAATAAATTGCTCTATAGGTTTATTGGATATTGTACCAGCCAAATCAACAAATTTGTCCGATAAAGATTTGAGAACTTCCTTTTCAGTACTTGAGATTTCAATGACCTCGTTATTATTTCCGATTTTAATATTTAAACTCTTAACAACTAAATTGACTGTGGCAGGACCTAAAAATACATTTTGTTTTTGCAACACTTCGGAAATAGTTTTGTATGAGCGCATATTAAATACAGTGAAATTCAACCTACTAATTTAATGGCTGAATCACTTTCATCGCCTAGAATAGCATTAACTTTTGAACTTAATTCGGACGGTACTATATTA
Source organism: candidate division WWE3 bacterium RIFCSPHIGHO2_02_FULL_38_14 (assembly GCA_001772865.1). GTDB lineage: Bacteria > Patescibacteriota > WWE3 > UBA101185 > UBA10185 > 2-02-FULL-38-14. The sequence goes on from MEVD01000006.1 coordinate 63,656, forward strand.
TATTTCAATATGTAGTCTTCAGCGCCAAGCTCTACAGCTTTGCTGATATTTTCATCTGTTCCATAATTAGTTAGCATCACAACTCTGATATCCTTGGTATCTTCTGAGGACTTTATATCTCCTAATATATCTAATCCGTTTCTTTGGGGAAGCATCACATCCAATAATATTAGGTCGGGTTTCTCTTTTTTAACTTCGTCAAAAGCCTTCGAACCGTCTGATACATTAAGAACTTCATAACCTCTTAAAGAAAGTTCGGTAGAATACATATTGTACAAGGCTATGTCGTCTTCTATGATAAGTACCTTTCTTTTCATATATACAGATTAATACTACAAAAGTTTTTTAACAAGCACAAGAGGTTTAAAACACATTGACTCACATACTCATTTTCTACTATCCTTTTATAATGACTATTTCAAACGACGCCACAACGACATCGATAACTGGTGTAATTCCCAACGGTCAAAATTCGCATAAAAAAATAATAATAACTCTGGCTTTTCTTGTTGGTGTAGGTGTTTTTTTGGCCGCAGGACTGACAATAATAACAGGAAATAAGGCTTACGAACAACTAAACAAACCGTTGATTAAAACATTATTGACAGGTGAAAGCTCTCCAAGCAATCCTTTTGCATCTTTAATGAAAAAAGAAAGCAAACCCTTGAATTTAGCACTACTAGGTATAGATAGAAGGAGTAAAGCCGAATCGGCGTTCAGAACTGACACTATGATTCTTGTATCTATTGATCCAAAGGCAAATAAGGTGGTTTTAATCTCAATACCGCGTGATTTATGGGTCCAAGGAGGGAGAATTAATGCACTTTATATCCAAAGAGGCTGGGAAAGCCTGGATAATGCACTTGAAGAAATAACAGGGATTAATCCTGACCACTACATTTTAACCGACTTCGAAGACTTTAAATGGGTGATAAACAATTTAGGCGGAGTTGAAGTTGATGTGGAGAACACATTTACAGATACACAATATCCTATAGATGCGACAAAAGGCTATCAGACCGTAAGTTTTACAAAAGGAACGGAATTAATGGGAGGCGAACGTTCTCTAGTATTTTCGCGCTCGAGAAAAGGCAATAACGGGGAGGGAAGTGATTGGATGAGAATGAAAAGACAGCATCTTATACTGAAAGCAGCGGTTAAATCAGTATTTTCCCCCAAAAATCTGTTTAATACTGAAAACATTAAAGATGCTTTTTCTACTATTGTAAACCACGGTATAGAAACCGATATGGATTTGGATGTTGCTTACTATTTATGGGACTTGGTTAAAGATCATCAAAAATATACTTACATATCTACCTATTTAGATGGAAATTATGTCTATAATCCTCCCATGAGTGAATACGGAGGGGCTTGGGTATTAGCACCTATAAATAACACTTACTTCAACTTTCGGGAATATGTAAAAACTCTGTTCGAAGAAACAAAAGAAACCTCCGGTACTAATCTACAATAATATATTTTTGAAATGCCTAAAATTTAATTTAGACTTATCGCCACTGCTAATCGTGATGTAAAACAGATCAAGCCTCCAATTCTTATCCTGATCTTCATTTTCTTTTAAATAATTAAAAATCGACCTTTTTAACGAAATCTTCTTCTTATAAGTGAAAACCTCATTAATATCAAATATATCACGACTTCTATATTTAACTTCGGCAAACACCAGGTCATAATTATCCTCTAAAATAAGATCTATCTCTCCCCAATGGCAATACCAATTTAAATCTATAATTTTATAGTTTAATTTTCTAAAATATTCTTTAGCAATTCTTTCAAATTTATTACCTTTTTTACGTAGATTTATGTTGTTCACATACTTATTTCCAACCAAATGTATATTAAGAAAAATTTATTAAATATATGTTAAGAAACCGAAGGTTCTTTATCAGGTGTTATACCGTAAAAGTTGGCAAGTTCTTCTGCGATGCTCATCCACAACGGTACTGCTGTTTCTGCTGCAAAAATACTATTCGTAGGCTGTTCAAGCCTTACAATCATAGATATATCACGAGTTCCTGCAAAGAAACCCACAAAAGTCGCGTTGGTTTTGTTTGGATCATATTTTCCTTCAAAAGGGATCTGGGCAGTACCGGTTTTACCTCCGATTTTATAATTCTTAGTGTTAAAGAACTTGGCCTCTCCACCTTCTACGGCCAGAACCAGAAGTTCAATCATTGTGTCTGCGGTCTTTTTTGTAACAACTCTTCGGACTCTTTTGACCGGAATCTCTATTTCCTTTTCGTTATCCAAGATTTTGTCTACTACTCTGGGAACTATAAGTTCTCCGCCATTTATGAATACATTAAACCCATTCAATACCTGCAGGGGAGTGGCTGAAATTCCTTGTCCAAATGAAATATTTGCCAAATCAATATCCGTTAATGACTTAAAATCTCTTACCGATCCTGTATCTTCACCTTCAAGTTCAATATTTGTTTTCTCTCCGAAACCGAATTTTTTTAAATAGTCGGTAAGATCCCTTGCGCCTACCAAATGCCCTACCCATGCTGCACCTATATTATTGGATTTCTGTAGAAGCTGGATTACATTTTGCACACCATGATGCTGTCCGTTCCAGTTATCTATATAATAATCGGAATATTTTACCTGCCCTTCGTCATTAAAAGTACTTTCTGGCACAATTTTACCCATATCTAAAGCAGACGAAATAGTAAAAGGTTTCATAACAGAACCGGGTTCATATGTGGCTGATATACCCAAATTTCTTCTTTCTGTCTCTTTCCTAAAAGTCTCATTAATATCTTCTATTGCTTTTTTCTCTTCATTAAAAACCGAAGGATTGTAGGTTGGGTAGTTCGCCATGGCTATAACATTTCCCGTGTCGGGATTCATAACTATCACGCTACCGGATGCTGCATCATATTTCTCAACTCCTTCCTTCAGCTTATTTTCAACCATATATTGAACCGACCTATTGATTGTTAAAACAACATCCCTTCCGTTAATGGGATCAAGTTTTTTATATCCTCCCAATAAAATCGGATCACCCAATGCTCCTTTTTCCTGCAATACTTTACCGTCTTTACCTCTTAATTCTCTGTCCAAATCACCTTCAACTCCAAAATAACCTACTTTTTGCCCGGATTCGTCGCTTGCCACGAATCCCAGTACATGAGCTGCAAGCGTACCGTTTGGGTAATATCTTACCGGTTCTTCTTCTACTCCTAAACCTTCAATACCTGCTTCCAGTATTTTATTTTTCTGCTCGGGATTCAGTTCTTTTGTAACTATTGCCCAAACTAAATCCGAACTCATAATATTATCTAAACGCTCACGAAATACACCGGCTAATTCCGTCTTTTTTTTAGAATCACCTTCTGATTTGACCTCGGCCAATAATTCTACAGCCTTTTTTACAAATATAAGTTTGTCAGTAACTTTTTTAGGTTCAACATAAAGTAGATAATATGTTTGAGTTGAAGCCAAACGGAAACCATCATAACTTAATAGGTCACCTCTTTTTGAAGTAATATTTTGGGAATCCCAATATTGCTCTTGAGCCAAATTCTTATATTTTTCATGACTTAAAACCTGGATAATAAATAATTTACCTGCCAAAATCACTGCCCCTGCTACAAAGAATATTAATAGCATATTTATTCTAAAATCGGCATTTTCTACTTTTTTAACGGGCATGACTGATATTCATTTTACAGCTTTACCGGATAATTAATATGTAGTCACTACAGCTACTTGAGAATCGGATAGTTTGGGTAATGCGGCTATTGCTTCTTTTATTTTTTCAAATCCCTGCTCATTCGCTTTTTTCTCAATTAATACCAGCGATGATAAATTATAGCTTTGATATTCGAGTTCGGATATTTCTTTTTGAAGTTGTGTTTTTCCTTTTTCAAGAGCAGCGAGCTCCTCGCCTTTTAATCCTGTGGCATTGGAAACAACAAGCTGGAATATAAGACTAATAATAAATAAGATAATATTAATAATCAGAGTTGTTTTAGCTATTGATTTTTTAGGCAGTTTAACCATATTGTATTTTTTCAAAAACTCTCATTTTTGCGCTTCTAGACCTGATATTTTCTCTTATTTCATCATCAGTCGGGACTATCGGCTTTCGGTTGATTGTTTTCATCAATGGCCGCACATCCCGGCCAAAATCTTTAACGACTTTGTCCTCAAGCGAATGAAAGGTAATTACCACCATTCGCCCGCCAGGCAGTAGAAGCTGTGCGGCCAGAGGCAGTGATATTTTTAAGTTTTCAATTTCATCATTTACAGCTATTCTTAAGGCTTGAAAAACCCGTGTAGCCGGATGAATTCTGTTATTATCGTAGCCTGGAGGAGCTTCAGCAGATATTAACTCAGCAAGCTGTTTAGTTGTCTGAAACTTCTTCAAGTTACGAGCTTTAACAATTGCTTTAGCAAACTTTCTGGAAAATCTTTCTTCTCCATATTCAAAAAACAGATTTACCAAATCTCTTTCTTTCAATGTGTTCAGCAGGTCCGATGCCGTTACGCCTAAAGACTTGTCCAGTCTCATGTCTAAAGGATTGTCTTTAGAAAATGAAACTCCGGTCGGTTCCTCCAATTGAGTCGAGCTATACCCAAGGTCATAAAAAATCCCGTTTACCTTGTCAAATCCATTTTTTAGAGCGTGATCATTGATTTGCTTAAAATTTCCAAGCACCCACAAAAATTTATTTCCGATTCCTTCTGAGTCAATTCTCTTTATTGCTCTTGATATAGATCCCTCATTGTAATCAATACCCAAAACGGTTCCTCCGGCTTTAAGTATTTCAAAACTGTGTCCGCCATCACCCAAAGTACAATCTATATATTTACCGCCTTTAACTACTTGAAGATTATTAAGAGTCTCTTTCAATAAAACCGGCTTGTGAAATTTCATTTTTCGACTTTGCTTTCCTGGGCGAAGTCTTCAGAAATTTTTTCTAAATGTGCATTCCAAATATCGGTATCCCAAATCTCTATGTGGTCTCCGGCACCGATTACTGTTGATTTTTTATCGATTCCGGCATAGTTTTTCAATGATGACGGTAGAACAACTCTTCCCTGCGCGTCTATAGACATTTCCGCGGCATTTGCGTACAAATATCTTTTCAGATTTCGGAATTTAGGGTCCGTTATCGGATTTTCAATTTGCTTGTTGGCTTCATTTACCCAGTCCTCTTTGTCGTATAAAAATATGCACTGTTCAAATCCTCTCAGTAAAATTACTTCTTCACCTCTGATTTGATCTCTTAGTTTCTTGGGCAGTGCTATTCGAGATCCTTCGGTAATATTCGGTTGATATTCCCCAAGAAACATCCTCATTTTACTTTTTAAGCTTAGTGGTAAATTTAAATATTATTATGTGTTTCACCATTTATCACCAAACTATATCCAGTTTGCACCATTTAAAATGATGTGTCAATACAAAGAGAACCCGAAAACTGTAAAATAAATGTATTCAAAAGAAAGGTGAAAAGTATGAGCAAAGAAGTCAAACACAGAATTGCAGTGTGGGCGTTGATTTTGGCTGTAGTCTTCATGGTTGCTGCTGTAATAGCAACCATGCAAAAGATCCCTGCGACATGGTGGATAGTCGGAATGATTATAACCTTCCTAGTCGCGTGGGCTACGGGTTTTGATGTGGGAAAAGGAGGAGAAGACCCAAATTAAAAAGAGACAAATAACTTAATGTAACAATTAACAGCCAAGTGACGAATCGCTCATTTGGCTGTTTTCTATAATATTTTTTACTAATTAAAATAATTAAAAAACAATCCCTTTAAATATTCAAACCAAACTCCTCGCCAATCTCAGTGCGTTTCCAAGATCGTCAATTTTCACCCTAATTTGCTCTGTTGTATCTCTATCCCTCACTGTAACAGTTTCATCCTCTAAAGTCTGGTAATCGATTGTTATACAGCTTGGTGTTCCAATCTCATCCTGAGCCATATATCTTTTCCCGATATTTCCTCTGTCGTCATAGTCAATGCTTAAACCATCTTCTAATAACATCCCAAACACTTCTTCAGCTTTTTTTAAGAGATTCTCTTTATTTCTGACAAGTGGAAATACTGCCGCTCTGTAAGGAGCAACTTTCGGGTCAAGTTTTAACACAACTCTTTCCCCGTCTTCGTAATAAGCGTCAAACAACAAAACCAGCATCAATCTATTTAAACCAATTGAATATTCAACCACATGAGGTATATAAGACTCGCCGGTTTCTTCATCTTTATATGTAAAGTCAAAACCGGAAAATTGTCCGTGCCTTTTTAAATCCCAGTCACCCCTATAATGGATTCCCTGAAATTCTTTCCAACCAAAGGGATATTCATATTCTATATCTGTGGCAATTTTGTTATAATGAGCTCTTTCTTTGAATTCCTGGTCTCTTAACCTAAGTTTTTTATCATTTAAACCCAAGCTTTTTAGCCACTCAATACTCCATTTTTTAAAGCGGTTAAAGTATTTTTCCGCGTCTTTAGGGTGAATAAACATCTCCAGCTCCATTTGTTCAAATTCGCGTGTTCTATGGAAGTACGGACCTACTTTTATTTCATTTCTAAAAGCCTTTCCGATTTGGGCAATTCCGAAAGGGAGTTTTTTCCTCATAGAACTCCTTACCAACTCAAAGTTGTAAAAAATCGGCTGGCAGGTCTCACCACGCAAATAAGCATTAGTTTTTTCACTTTCCAATGTTCCGACTTCCACTTCAACTAAACTATTGAACCTCCTGGCTTTTGATAGTTTATTTCCGTCAGGACTCTTTATTTTATTTTCTTCAATAAGTCTATCGAATTCTTCCAAAGTTGAACCGTCGCTGCTTATATTCAGTGCCTCATCAATAATATGATCTGCACGGAACCTTTTATGTGTTACCTGGTCTTCTACCATTGCATCTGCAAAGGATTCCACATGCCCGCTTGCTTCCCAAACACGAGGATGTGAAATAATTGCCCCGTCTATTCCCACTATATCAGGTTGATTGTGCACAAATTCCTCCCACCACAAATTACGCAGATTTCTCAGAATTTCTGCACCCAAAGGACCAAAGTCATATGTTGCTTCCCATCCTCCGTAAATTTCCGATGAAGGAAACACAAAACCTCTTCGTTTGCAAAGCGAAGTTATTTTATTGATATCTGCCGAATCCATATTAAATATCCTTTCCGGGGATATACCCCTAACATCCGGTGCAATAACATTAAATAACCGGAATCTAGGGACGAAGGTTTAGAAGTATAAAAACCGGTTTAATCATTTAGATTTCGCAAAGTGACCGGTATAGCCCGCGCGGTTCCACCCTACTTTCCGCCAATGGCGGACACTCTTGTAAACAAATTAAGCTCAGGTTTGCCAAAGACCTTCAACGCTTTTTTTGTTTATTTACTATTTTTAGTTTTTTATGGGGGATTTGTCAAGTTTTATTAAAAATACTTGTTGAAATTAAAAATTATCTGTAATAAATTGCTTTTATATTTTTCTCAGAAGCTCAAAACTTTTAACCCTTTGCCCGAGGGTATAAAGAGTAAAGGTATTAATTATATTAGTGATTTCCGACAGACTTCTCATATTATGATTTTTCTTTTTCTTATTTAAAGATAATAAATAAAGAGTTTCAGCAGAATCGTTGCTTAGTTCCATTCCAAAATTATTACATCTATTGCAGCATAAGCCTCCTAATTCAAAACTAAACTTATGACTCGTCCAGCTATCATCAAATTTCCTACCGCATGAAGCACATTTATCTAAATAAAGTTCATAACCCAATAATTTCATTAACCTAACTTCAAAAGCACTTACAACATAGTTTAAAGGAATCAAATTGTTTTCCAGAGTACTTAGAGATTGCTGCAATAATTCAAACTGATCGGGATTTTCGTGCTCTTCCTCATTAAATCTACTTATCAAATCACACATGTAATATGCAGCGCCTGACAAATCTAAGTCTTCCTTAATATATTTAAATGAGTTTTGTGCTTTAACTTCTTCAATTGTTTTATACTTAGATTTGCTTTCCCTGACGGAAAATTTAATGAGATTTAAAGTATCAAGATGAGGATTCCTCCTGGAATTTATTTTTCTTACCCCTTTTGCAACAACTGCAATCTTACCTTTTTCTTTAGAATAAATTGTGTAAAGCCGGTCAGAATCCCCAGAAGTATTCTTTTTTAATACTATTCCCGTTAGTGAATAGACTTTCATTGTCTCACAAAGACAGTTTGAGGAGTTTATCCGTTTTCAAATCTACAGATTCAGTTTTACCATTAATTGTTATTCTATGGGTTTCTTCTCTAACTCCGGCCTGTTTTTGCAAATATAAATTGTATACATTCTCTTTTACCACATTATCCGGTAAAACATATTTAAAAGTCATTTCCTTCGATTCTCCCGGACCCAATTCTACATATCCCCAAAAATATGTTTTATTTCTTTCTGATTCGGATCCGCTGCCATCTTCACTCCCGTCCACGCTTATCAGTTCAGAACCCAAAGGCGTATAAACCCTCAGCCAATCTTTAAATCTTTTTACAAATGCTCCGTATTCAGCGGCAGGTTCAGGATATGAGTATTTTACCATTACTGTTCTTACCCATTTTCCGTTTTCTTTAGATAAGCTGTGATCTACTTCTTTTGAAACAAACCAGTTTGTTTTATCACCGCCCAAATTTGTAGATGCTAGGAACGTGTAATCTCCTTCTACCGGATCTACTATCCTACCTGCAAAATTATACTTTTCAAGCAAAGCTTGCGCTTCGGGATCAATACTATAAGCTGTAATATGTTTTCTGTTCGCAAGATCTACACCTTTTTCCAGCAATTGGCTCCATAGGCTTTTTTCTGATTCAAATACATTTACAAGCATTCGTTCCATTAAATCACCCAGAACTCTTTTCCTCCCCTGCTGCTCCTTTAATGCCAGGCTGGCAATTGTCTCTAGTTCTAGGATTACATTTTCAGAATTATAGGTAACGCCATTCACAGTTGCCGGCCCGGTGATTTCAAGCAGCTCTTTTATTACCTGAGTATCTATTGTTACAATTCCTCTCACCGGTTTTATTTCCAAAGGATCTATACGCATTGCCAGATTATACGATTTCATAAAATTATCTACAGAGGTGGGAAGGTCCGGCGAGGTATTGGCATCTCTGGCATACCATCTTTCAACTTTTAGATATTTTCCGTAAGGAAACGGTGGAGCTCCGAATGTGTAATACGCATCTATTGCATCAAGAGTTAAATCCACGCTGTACATATCTTTGGATGAGAAATCCGAACTCAACAAGGCGTTATTTACTTTAAATGTAGCGTAGTTTGTCCAAAAACCACCCGTAGGTCTTAACTCCTTATCATTCTGCATTATAATCATGTATCTTTGTTCTCCTGTTGAAACTCCTAAAAGCCCAGGAATTATTGTCAAAGCATTTTTAATATCAGGAGCATAATCCGATAATTTGGTCAATAACTTCTGGGTATTTTCAATTGTCGACCTTACCGGCGTTCCCCGGATTTTTTCCGGATATTTAGAGGCATCTACCTGAGATAGCTCTTTACCTACATCCTCAAGCTTAACCAATACTTTATCCATATCGTAAGCTATTTGAGGCATTACAGCTATCCAAGAAGCAAATGCGTCTGCGAGACCGACAGTCTGCACTTCCTGCTCTTCCGAGACTTTTAGCCCTGCTGCATCAGCAAAAGGCTTCATGAGCTCCACAGCTTCCCTTATTGCTTCAATTGAATGATTACCAGCATTTATAAAGTGGTCCGAATCCTGATAATAGCTTTTTGTTAAATTAAAGTTTTTAGCCCAACCAAAGTTTTCATCCATTGCTCTTTTAAGTTCTTTCAAATCATTTTCTGTTTCTATTAAGTTATTTTCCAGTGAAACCAGATCTCTGTTTTTTAAAGAATCCTGAATATCGTTTGCATCAGTTTTTAATATATCAATTTTCGACTTTACTACAAGCCCTGGCCTTATTATATATATGTAAGATACCAATCCTACAATCAGTAATACCACTCCTACAAATATTCCGGTTCTGCCTAATATTTTTTTAAGCTTGGGATTTTTATTTAAAAAACTAAATAAACCTGTGTTAAATTTAATAAACTGGCGATGGTTGTTATCGATAGGTTTTGAAATACCGTTGTTATTTCCGTTTGTACCGCCTTTTGAGGGATTCCAATATTTAGTATCATTCATATTTTTCTATTTAAGAAGAAACGGCCTCCTCCGAATCTTCACAATGCTCCTTTTTTAGTTAACACCACATAAGGTGTTTTAAGAATTATTAATAAATCATACACTAACGATCTCCTGCTTGCATAGTCAGCATCTAATCTTGCCCGTTCAACAAAGCCTATCTCTGACCGGCCACTGGTTTGCCAAACACCTGTTAAACCCGGTTTTACTGTTATTGCTTTATTAATATATTCTATAGCTTCTGGGTATTTTAGAAGTTGTTCGTCCAGTTCATATCTAAAATACGCCCTAGGACCAACTAAACTCATGTCTCCTATAAAAATGTTAAAAAACTGAGGCAATTCATCTATACTTAATTTTCTTAGAAAGGCGGCTCCTTTAATTAATCTTGGATCCGGATCCAATTTATAATCATTCTCCTGATACTTTCTATACAAATCAGGTTGATTTCTTAGCCATTCTTGAGCATTGGGACGCATGGAACGAAATTTAAACATTCTGAATTCAATACCTTTCTTTCCCACCCTTTTTTTCATATCAGCTAAAACCGGACCTTCAGAAGAAACCATTTTAATCCAGACTGTAGTTAATAGCATGGGAACAACAAAAAGTATAATTCCTACTATAGCCCCAAAAATATCTATCAATCTCTTTCCTATGCTATAAAAGTCAATAACGTCTGTTTTTGGCATAAATATAGTTTAGTATACAATACAATCAATCTTGTAAGTAAGTAGAAACTAAGCTCAAGATATTTTGTTTAAACGTATTTTTATTGAATTTTCTTGCCCTTATTTTGCACTCTAAAGGTGAATATTTTTCCGGATTAAATGTTTTTAATAGATTCATCAGTGATTCTGTGCTTTGTTCATAAAAGAATTCTCCTGTTATTCCCGGTAAAACGGTTTCGGTTACTCCGCCACCTCCGTATGCAATTACCGACTTACCTGAAGCCATCGCCTCTAAAGGTACTATCCCAAAATCCTCATATTGTGTTTGAATAAGCGCAATACAACCGGATAAATATTTTGCCTTTTCTTTTTCCGGTACGAATCCTAAAAACTCTATATTCTTATTAGCCATATGTTTTAACCTGGAAATATCCGGTCCTTCCCCGATAATTTTCAGTTTTAATCCAAGATTCTTGCATGCAGTTACAGCCAGATCCACTTTTTTCCACGGAACAAGCCTGGTTATAAGCAAAAAATAATCACCCTTTTTCGCTCCGGTTTCATCTAATAATGCTGTGTCAACAAACGGATATATAACTATACATTTTCTTCTATAATATTTTTCTATCCTTTTTGCAGGAACCTTTGAATTAGCAATAAGTATATCCGGTCTCTGTGCCGATACATAATCTATAGCTTTTATAAAACTAATAGGGAAACTTAAAATCAAATCGGCAAGTTTTTTAAATCGGCTTACCTTCTCATCTTCAAAATAACCGGACTTCTCCCAAAACATTCTGCCGGGTGAATTAATATAAGCTAAGTGCTTAGTTTCCGGTTTAGTGATAACCATGTGAGCATACCGCGATGAAACTGAGATAACAACATCACACCCACTGAAATCGAAATTTTGAAAAGCAATAACATGCATAAAAAATACCGAATAAAACCTATTTAGTTTTTCCGCCAGCGGCAAATATTGCATAAAAGAAGTTTTCAAATCAATGTTTTCTTTTTTACACAAATCCTTCCACCTACGTGAAACTACGGATGTATGAATCGGCGCATCGGGAAATATTTCATGCAAAAATAGCACTAATTTTTCCTGTCCTCCGTATTGGATCAAATCATCGCATACTAAAGCCATTTTCATATTTTTACATTAGTATTATACAATTTAACTGTGCTTAAAAAGTCTTTAATAAAAATATCTTACGTAAGTTTAGGTAATATTTTAAATGCAGGTTTGGGATTTTTATATATAGCTGCAGTAGCTAAAACTTTAGAACTTAATGATTTCGGTAAATACGCACTTCTGGCGAGTTTTCTGGTAATCATTGCAAAAATAATAGATTTCGGCACTAATTCTATTTACGTAGCTGGTACTATATCTAATAAAGAAGATTTAAATGAGATTTTTTTCGGAGTTAAGTTATTTCTATTCTTAGTTACAATTCCAATATCATACGCAGTTTTGTATTTATTTGGATTGATGGATTTAAAAATAATTACTATATTCATATTAGGACTTATCGGTTATGGATTCAATTTTACTTTTTTTGCAATATTTCAAAAAAATGAAAATTACACAAAAATTATCTTAATAAATACAATACCGGCTTTGGTTAAAGGCTTTGTTTCGTTATTAATACTTTTAAAACTTTTAACTTTAAATTTTACCCAGGCTTTTGGAATATTCTCAATTTCTATTATTGCTTGCTTAATATTTTACAAAGACCTGTTAATAGAAATAAAAAAAATTAATATTAAAGGAAGTAAAAATCTGAATTTTATCAAAAAAAGCATTCCTGCCGGAATTTCACTTTTGGTAAATGACGGTTGGTCGGCAATTTCCAATAGTGTTGCTAAAATAACCGGAAGCTTTTCGGATGTAGGGATTTTTTCTCTTGCTGATAAAATTTCCAATATATTCTCCCTCATCTCTCTTTCTATTTTTACCGTTCTTCTTCCGAAAAACGCTGCAAGAAAGCGCGACAATTTAAAATATGATTTTAGAGAATCTATAATAATTTCTCTCATTGTATTTATGTTAGCAATATTTACTATAATATTTTTCCAGGTATTTATAAATGTATTTTTCGAAGGAAAATTTGATCAGTCAATTAAAATTCTTGACTTGCTCATATTTTCCAGTGCGATAACGGCAATTTATTCTTTTATGCGGGATTATTTTTTTATTGAAAATAGAACTTCCGAATTATTATTGATTACTATTGCAAAACTGGGTGGATTTATTTTACTGGTAGTTTTAACTGCACCTCATCTAAAATTAACCGGAATAGCATTATCTAATTTAATCGCATCTATACTATCTCTGGTCGTTACTGTATATCTAATTATTTTCCGTGCAATTAAACGTTAAGAAAAATGCAAATTTAATATTCATTATTATTTTTTCACTTGAATATAACCCAGCGACCAATCCCCGTCTTTCATTTCAAGCTTAATATTAGGATACTGCTCAGATAATGAATTGAACCTACTCTCTTTAGTAATAAATATGAAACTGGAAATTCCGTCATGCCACAAAATTTTATTCTTTAAATTACTGTATTCCAGCAATTCAAAAGCCCCTTCAGTATAAAATAATGCTAAGGGTTGCTCGATTTTATCCAAATATAAAATTTCATCAGTTCCAAATTTTTCGTCCTTTAGCTGAATTAACCTGGCTTGAGAACCGATTAAATCGCCGGTATAAACAAGGTTTTTATTGTAAAGCAGATATATCAAACCAAAACTCACCAACAAATAAATTGAAATTAACCTGAAAGAAAATAAATCCATAAATTTAACCTTTGAACTTGCCCATGCAATTATTTTTGAAAGGAAGCTCCCAACAAATAATGATGCTGCCGGATAAAACGGAATAATATACCAAACCAGTTTAGATGTAGATACAGAAAAGAACATAAAAATAAAAGCCATCCAAATCAACAAAAAGATTTCTTTTTTGTTAGCTGCACTTTTGCTTTTTTCGGTAAATGATTTAGCTAAAGTATATAAAGTAACAGGAAGAGCTCCAAGTAATGCTAAAAACCACACTCTCATGCTGACTTTAATTACAATAATGTACCACCAAAACGGTCTTCCCTTATCCTCTATTGCCGAGGTTGCCCTGTCCAATACATGATAAACAATATATTTATTTATAAATACGTCACCAAACAATCCGTACATTTTAATATGCCATGGCAAAAATATCACAGCCGAAGAAACAAACGTAATCAGCAAATTTTGAAGTGATTTAAATGAAACATCCCGGTCGCTGATAATAAATAAATAAAACTCATAAAATACCATTATTCCAAACGGAAGTAATCCGATTACACCTTTAGTCATGACAGCGAGTCCAATAAACACTCCGCTTAAAATCGGCCAAAACATCCTTTTGTTATATTTTGAAATCCAATAGCTAAATATTGCTGCTGTAATAAAAAATGTAGTTGTCACATCCAGCATAGAAGACCTTGAATAATATAAAAATTGAGTAGTAGTTAACAACACAAACGCCGAAATTAATCCTGCTGTTTTCCCGTACATATATTTACCGAATTTAAATACCAGCAAAACAGAAGCAAAACCGAATAATGCCGATGTAATGCGGGCTGCCAGGCTGCTGAATCCTAATACTTTCATAAATGCCGCAGTCATCCACATATATAAAGGAGGTTTTTCATACCAAACTTCATGCGGAACCCACCTTTGAACTATATAATCGCCCGAAACAACCATGTTTTTGGAAATTTTTGCATAAATAGCTTCATCCCATGGAATAAGATGATTCTTTCCCAAGGAAACAAAAATTAAAAATGCACTCAATAGGCATAAAAACAATATAATAAATTTATTGGACGTAATAAAAAGGGCAACAACTTCCTTAATAGATTTGTCTTTTGGTAAGACTGTATATCCGAATGCAAAGTACAATATAGTTAATATCCAGAAAAACTCCGAATTATAAGAATAAAATATTCCCGCAACAAGCCAGCCTAATAATGCGGAAAACATTGCTCCGGAAATTAAAAAGTTATCTCTTTCTTTACTCTTTATAGAAACATATAGCAACGGTAATAGACCAAATCCGAGAAATATAACTAAAGCGGATAACCCGGCATAACCTGTTTCAGATAAAGCCTCGCCCCAAATAGTATGAGCGGGAACTCTAGTGTTAAGAGCAGCAGGATCTCTCCCAAAATACACAGGTGCAATCTTCGTTTTGCTGAAATGCTCAAAGAAACTTCCATACCCTCCGCCCAAAATAGGATATTTCTCAAATATCTGGAAAGTCCCCTGCAGCAATAACAGATGTGAATCAAAAGAATCCATTCTATAATGAAAATATTGTTTAACACCAGCTCTGAACGGGCTGGACCTATTGCTGTATTCAATAGTTAGAGGAATTGAAATAATAATTATTGCGGCAAATACCGTTATTACACCTTTAATTCCAAATTTTCGGATAAATAAGATTGAAACAAAAGTAATAAATGAAACAAACGCTAAAATCCACGCCGACCTGGAATTGGTCAATAATAAAATCACCAAAATCGGAATTGATATCATTAAGTATAATAATTTCTTTTTTATAGTATCGGATATTAAGAAAAATACTCCTACAACAGGAAGCAGGGCGGCCAGTAATGCTCCAAAATGATTTACATCCCAAAACAGTGAGCCTATTCTCGGCAGATTGTCAGGAACATTCCACAAAGCTCCGATAATTATTTTATATTGGGTATATAAATAAAACTGAAGAAATCCAAAAAGGCTAAGCACGAAAACTATCCATATATAAGCTTTAATTATCATTAATATTTTTTCTTTATTTCCGATTAAATATTTAATAAATAACACGCCGAAAACTGTAACGGCTGTAAAAAATAAATAAAGAAGCAAACTTGCCCTGATATTTTTAGTAAAAACTATTGATAAACCTCTAATTATCCATAAAAGCAGGAGTGAAAAAATCAACGGCTGCTTCATCTCCCCTATAATAGCTTTAAGTCTTCCTTCTCTGGATACCTTAATTAAATAAACTATAAGCTTGTAAAATGCCAGAATTACATAAGAAACCATCAAAAATCTAATCGGAAGTAAGTCCCATTGATAAATGCTGAATAGCTCTTTATGAAGTAAAACAGACAATATAAGCAATAAATAAATAGAAAGATCAAAATTAACGAATACAATAACTATACATAATAAGAACAATAAAATAAGAACTAATAACTCAAGTGGCATATTTTTCTACCTTATACTTTTATACACTTCCAGGGTTTTTGCCGCTGCATTTTTCCAAGTGTATGTATTTATGATATCAGAAGGAAGTTTAGGCCGTTCGGCATAATACTCTTTTAATAAAGCTTCATAAATCGAATCGTCCTCATCCGGACGGCAATATGAAGCATACCCGTCGAGATATTCTTTAGCCCTATCCCCGCACGCTACTGCATTAGTTCCAACAAATAAAGCATCAAGAGAAGTAAGTCCAGTAGTTTCAAACCAGCTGGCGGATATTCCCACTTTGGCAAAGTGAAAATAAGAAGGAATCTGTTCGTAAGGTACTTGTTCAATATATATTATCCATGGATACTTCTGAAGCTCCACATTAAATTTATGGACATATTCAAAATGCTTCTTCGTGCTCTTTTTGCCGATAAATACCAATTTCACATCCAGATTTTTATCATCTCTTAATTTCTTTACTGCATTTATTATTTTCAGTTGATTTTTTCTGGCTTCAATGCGCCCAACGCAGATAATGTAATCTTTAAAATTGAATGGTTTTTCAAAATCTACTTTATCTAAAAATACATTGCCTACACCGTTCGGAACTTTTACCCATTTAAAATCTACTTTATAGGTGTCCATTAAATCTCTAGCTTCAAGTTCTGTTTGTACCAGCACAATATCACTCATTTTAAGCATTTCAATATGCATATTCTTAAACCCTTTTACTACACTAAACAAAAAGGGTTTAATCAATTTTGAGTCAAAAAGTGCTCTATATAGGTTTTTCAATGTATCACGCTTGAATTGGTCCCTAAAAATATATCTGCTGACTCTTCTAAGATCAAACACATATTCATCATCAAATTTTTTTACTTCCCTCATAGAATGGTGAATAGGTGAAAAAACTACAGGTTTCCCGAACTTTTTTGCGTTTTTAATATGAAAATAAGTATCTAATACCCAGTCCAGCTGAAATACATGAACAATATCATATTTTATAAAATCAGAACGGTCGGAAGTAACATCAATATCCACCTCAATACCTAATTTTCTTAGTTCAGCGGCAGTATTATCTATTTGAACTTTATCCCCGCCTCCGGCGCTGAATAAATCCGACCTTCCTAACATCAAAACTTTCATGTTCTAAAATTATAACAATTATCTTGTTCAAGAATATAAAATCTGATTGAATATTCCGTAAGTCTCTTTTGCAGTTGTATCCCAGGAGTATTTTTTAAGTATGATATCCGAATGCTTTTTTAAATTATTTTTCAGTTCTTCATTAGTAAGCACTTTATTTATTTTGGAGGCGATATCAGACAGATCATATGGATTGAAATAAGCCACATGATTGCCGTAAATTTCTCTATGGGTAAGTATATCGGATACCAAACAAACAGCACCCATTTTTATTGCCTCCAGCGGTGTAAGACTAAAACCTTCTTTTAAAGAAGGAAATACATATAAGTCAGCTCCTGCCATAAATGCGGCAACTTCAGAGTCGTTAATAAAACGCTTTTCGCCCGGCATTTTCACATAATCGTTTAAATTTAATTCATTTATCATTTTTTTAATTTCCATTGAAAAATTATCTTTTTTTCCCACAACAACCAGCTGGTATTCTTTAGAATGTATCGTTTTAAACATTGAAAAAGCCCGAATTAGCCTGTCTATGTTTTTATGTTCATACATACTCCCAACATATAATAGGTAGGGGGATTTAAAGCCGAACTCTTCTTTTAGACTTTTCAGAATTGAATTATCTTTTGGTTCTTCTATATCCGGATCGATACCTTCATATGATACTAAAAATTTTTTTCTATGAATAAAAGGGTAAACCTTGTGAAAATCTTCCAAAGTGCTGTTTGAAGGAACTATTATTTTCTTTGATCGCAATAGGGCCCAAAGAACTACCCACCAATAAACTACTTTTTTAATTTTAAAATATGTTTTGGGAAGCGTTGTTCCTTTTTCCGTGCTGAAAGTATGCATTATTATATCCGGTATAGCCGTAACCATTGCTTTAGGATATAAAACAGGAATATTAAAATGGGGAATATATAAAAGATTTAATTTTTCTTTTATCAGCACTTTTAGAAATCTGAACTGTTCTTCAAATGAATACCACTTAAAGTCTGCCAGCACTTTCTCAAAATTAGAGTTTTCAGGGTTATATTGAGAAAATGCTTTCTTTCTGAGAAATATTTTGTATTTGTGCCTGCGGTCAACCTTTTCTAAATGTTTTATTATATTTTTTACGTATCTTCCCGGACCGGCTTCACCGTAAAAACGCGCATCAATACCTATGATTTTAACTTTCTTATGCTTGATTCTGTTTCCGCTCCAGAAATATTCACTTATTTCTGCCATTTAACAGCTCCGAATATAAATTTAAATATTTCTCTGAAAAATTCTCTTTGGTAAACAACTCTTTAACCCTAATTTTTGCAGCCTCCCCAAGTCTTCCCAATTCACTCTTTTTTTCAAAATAAAAATACATTTTATCAAACAAATCCAAATGATTTTCCGATTCAAAATACATACAAGTCGAACCGCCCACCTCCTGCAACACTTCTAAATCTGAACAAATACAAGGAAGTCCGGAAGCCATTGCTTCCAACAGTACTATCCCAAAACCTTCAGCCCTGGAAGGTAAAACAAAAATATCAATAGCAGAAAAATATTTTTCGCGACCCTCGGCATTAAAAACGCCGGTTATTATAACTTTTTCCCGAATTTTTAAAGTTTCGCTCAATTGCTTAAGTTCATTTTCCCGCAACCCACCACCCGCCAACATTAAGTAAACATCTTGTCCGTTTCCTATCTTATTTAAAAAATCCGCAAAAGCTCTGATTAACACATCCTGACCTTTCTCAACAGTCATCCTGCCCACACACCCAAAAACAAATGCCCCGGAATTTATATTGTATTCCTGTAATAATTCTTTTCTATAACTTAATCTGGTTATAAAATCCTGATCAAAATGGTTATAATCTACACAGTTGGGAATTACCTCCAGCTTATCTTCAATAATTCCCTCAGCCACTTTCACTCTTTTTCTCGATTCGGTTAAAGCTATCTCCTTAGTAGACAACAAATTAACTACTTGTGAATAAAATAATACGTTCAATTTTTTCGCCAGTTTTCTGATCTGCCATTCAGAAATAGGAGTATGAGTGTTAGATATTCTTATTTTGACACCGGCAAGTTTGGCGGCAATCAATGTATTAACTACCGCTTTAAGCTCATGTGCATGAACTACATCAATTTTTTCTGCTCTTAAAAACTTATACAGGTTATAAATGTATAGCGGATCAATATCGGTTTTTATACTAAATATTTTTACTACAGCCCCGGCTTTCTTATACCAGTCACTGATTACGCCTGTTGAGCACCAGACAAATGCCTGATGACCATTTTCAACAATAATTTCAACCAAATCAAGAACATGCTGTTCCATCCCGCCCGGAGTGCCTGAGTTTAAAGTATACAATATTTGCACGTTATTATTGTACTAGATAAGCGGATTTTAGGCTCTTTCATGCCAATTCAACAATTTTTAATTCCTTTTTTGCACCGTTAAGGTTTATTTCAAATAGTTCCCCCAAATGTCTGCCGATAATTGCTTTCCCTAAGGGTGATTCTGCAGATAACACATTATCCGAAAAACTTCCGTATTTAGGAACAAGAAGCATTATCTTTTTCTCGCCGTCGTATTCAAATGTTACTTTACTCCCAATAGCGGCTGCATCGCCTGAGACTTCGGGGAGTGCTGCCAATTCTTCTATTCTTTGTTTGGTTTCATAAACTTTGTCTTCTAAAATTATTATTGTGTTTTCCAGTTCTACTCTTTGCGTTGGAAACCTGGATTCCTTACCGCTATCTGCTTCACCTAAAGAAAACCTTTTTTTTTCCAATTCATTTTTCAAGGAAGAGTACTCGATTTTTAGTTTATTAATGAGTTCGTCCTTCATAATCTAAGGTTTTTTGGCCAGGATATTTATTCTGTTAAAACTTTTACCTTCTGTTACAAATATTTTCTCTATATTAAAATGAGCTTTCTTATATGTATTTTCAAGAGTTTGCTTTTTAAAAAAACAAAAATAACGTTTTACTTCTTTTTCATCATCCCATTCAGATCCCATAAGCTTAGTTTCATCATCTCCTTCAAAATAATTAGCAAAAAAGTATCTGTCATTACATATCAATTTAAAACATCTTATCAGTATGGTTTCCAGCTCCTCCGGTTGAACGTGAACAAAAGACAAATGAGCTAAAATAAAATCAAACAAATAATCAGTTGTAAATGTTTCGTATGATGATCTAATAAGCTCCACATTCGGATTATTATTTAAATTAATTTTCGCATGGTCGAGCATTCTTTGTGATATATCGACCCCTACTAGGAGACTTGGCTTACAGGAAAGGATAAAATTAAAATTGTTGCCGGGTCCGCATCCGAAATCTAAAACTTGATAACCCGACTTAATATAAGATTTTAAATCTATATCATAAGAATTACCACTATCGATATAATTTCTACTGTAGTAAACATGCGCAATTCGATCATATTCTCTGGTATTTTGCTTCTTAACTTCACTTCCAGGCACACTTTTCATTTATTCAAAAATTCTCCAATATAATCTAGCATTGAATCAACCTTTCCGTCCCAGTTATTTTGCTTGGCAATTTCTTTTCTTTCTTTTATTTTTAAATTGTTGTCTTCATCTAGGGCTTTCTTCAATTGTATTAAAAACTCATCGTTATTTTTTGCTATATAACAAACATCCTTAAAAGGCATATAAGCCGGAAGGTCAGTTACAACAGTTGGTATTCCAACTGCTAAAGCTTCATGAAATTTAACCGGAAAACATCCTCCGACAGTATATTCATTCAACTGGTAAGGGATTATATAAGCATCAAATCCAGCATAATACATTGGCATTGATTCAAAAGGTTTTTCTCCTAAAAAGTAAATGTTATTAAGTCCGCCCAAGCCTATTTTCTCAAGGCTGGCATCACTATCTTTATAAGCTATTTGTCCAATTAAAACAAAAGAATAGTTCGGATAATTATATGCCAGATTCCTCATTAAGTTTGCGTCAAATTTATATTCATCCAAAGATCCGCTGAACCCGATTCTCGGACGCGGAATATCCTTTATATCTTCGGGAAGATAGTCCTTAAATTTCTTTGCATCATGAAATCTTTCGTAATCTCCAACATTCGGTGTAAAGTATACTCTAGAATTATACTTTTTAAGTTTTTCTGTAAGCCCGGGTGTAGTAGCAAAAACAATATCCGCTTTTTTAGCCAGATAACCCTCCTGCTCCCGTATCAGTTTTTTTTTCTCTTCGGTATCATATTTCGGAAAAGCTTCATAGTTGTCAACACAGTCGTATATAAGCAAATCGTGCGGTATCATGTTTATATAATTTTGAAGTCCGGGAATTTCTACATGATACACCCATAAAATAGTCTTACGCTTTGAATTAAGTAACAATTTAGAAATATATTTTAGCCTACTTGAATGAAATCTAGATAATAAATTAAAAAACGGCAGATAATTTAAGGGAGTAAAAACTTTAACTCCGTCTTCCAACTTAACACTTGTAAAGGATCTTGAAAGACTCCATTTCCCTTTTCTTACTTGCCTATAAAAAACCTTACCGGTAGTTAAAGGCGGGTCAACAAATAAAACATTATGACCTCTTTTGGCGAGTCGGCTCATCACATGACGTTTATTTGTCCAGTTCGGAAAATCCCATAACTGGTTTGAAAGGCATATAATATTATATTTAATTTCATCCATTCGTTTATTATACCCTTATAATTCCAGTGTCAGCGTGTAAAATTAATAATATAATATTTTAATTAACATTAATCTTATTTAAGGGATTTAAGTATTTCTCTGGCCTGATTTTTCCGGTTTACAAGATGATTTTCCGGATCCTTAATATTTACTACAGAACTGGCGTAGAATTTGGTCAAAAAGTTTTTTCCTGTTTCTTTGCAGATTAATGCTTTAGTTAAATATATACCTGAAAGCCAAACATTTAACTTTAATATCGCTTGATCTCCTTGTTTTAATTCATCTTCATATCCTTCAAAAATGCACGATTCGGCATAATTTAAAGTATTTAGTGCCTCGTTATAATCTCCTTTTAAAAACTGTAACTGTGATTTAGTATTTAAAGCCCAGGATTTATGTGCTTTTGACCCCGGCAGATTATTTAATGCTTCGTCTATAATAATCAGAGCTTTCTTCACCTCAGAAGTTTTATCCGCAGAATTATCTATTTTTACAGTATCAGCCAGGATATTTGCAAAATGAACTTTTTGAATTGCAATCGTACCTTCTTTAATTTCATCACTAGACTCCGCTAATTCTAAAGACTGCTTAATAATTTCTGAGGCTTTTTTTAAGTATTTTAGTTTTTTATCAATATTCTTCTCTCTATCCGACAGTAGTTTATAAATGATTTTAATATGACCCAAAACATCTATTTGTCCCTTTAGATTATTATTATAAACATCCCATTCCTTAACTTTATTAAATAATTCCAGTGATATATTTAACTTTCCTGCTTCCCGCAATTCAACAGCATTATTTTTATATCTTTCTCTCTCTTCTTTCGGAGAATTATTATTAAGATATAATGTGAAATCTTTATTTTTATATTCTAATATTATTTTTTGTATCCTTTGAGGGGTTATTCCGTATTTTTTAGAAAGCGAATTATATGATTCTTCTTTTTCATTATAATCTTCAAATATTTTCCTGTTTCTTTCAACAAGATAGTCTTTTCTCATTTTTAATTTATAACATTATATATATTCATTGTCAACAGCATATATTTTATATTATTCATTGTAAATAGATATCGTCTCGTACTATAAGCACAAATCACATGCTTTTTCCAGCAAATCCGCTTTAACCATTACTCTTCTGATATTAAACATTATCTCGCTGTCTTTAACTGACCAAAGCCATGAAGTTTCATCAAATCCTTTGTCATAGGCCGCATGCCAGATACCGTCAAAAAAAACAACACCCATTATTTGCATCAATACTGAAAACCCAATCAGTAACAAGAATATATTTTTAGTTCTTTCAAAAAAATCTGATTTTATATAAGGAACCATTAGCAAAATTAAAAACGGAATAATGTCGGCACTCATTCTATATCCAAAAGACCAACCTCCATACCAATGCTTCCATCTCCCTACTATTAAAGTATGAAGTAGAACTATAAGTATAGAGACAATATAAAAGGAATCTTCTTTAAAATTTTTCCGCTTAATAACTATAAATGCTCCCACGATTGAAAATATAAACACAGGAGAATATATTAATAAACCTTTACTTGGAGAAATCCACATTCCTAAAAAACCTTCCGGAAATTTTGAAAGCCATGATCTACCCAGCTGATTAAAATATCCTTGATTTTCTATGGAAAGAAAATAAGTGTTGTTATACCAAATAAAAAATAAAAAACACAAAATTAACCCTGAAAATAATAATACTAAAAACTTCAGTAGATCTTTTTTAGAATAAACTTTAAATGTTAAATAAACTATTAGCGGAATTAAAATCATTATAGGCAAAATCGCAGTCGGCCTGGAAAGTACTGAAAATCCCATAAAAATACCTCCCATTAAGGTCTTTTTAAAATCTGGAATGTCGTTCTTTTTAAACAATATTTCTGCAAACATATATATATACAGCAGCATAAAAAGCTGCAAAGGTCCGTGCTGCCATAAAGCCTGTGAAATTGTTGCAAAATTAATTGTCGCAAACAAAAATATAAATGTGATTAGCAGCGATTTTTTTGAATCTTTAACCAAATATTTATTTAAAAGGATATACATTACTCCACCGGACAAAGACATTATTATCGCTGCAGTTAAATGAGATAAAAGTGCTAAATTTTCAAATATTACAGTCATTCCCAAACTTAAAGGCAAAACATAAACCGGAATTGCAATTAAGCCACTAATTATTGGAAATGCAGATATAAAGTGGGTTTTGCATATTATATCGAAATCGACTGATTTAACTTGAGAGCTCAAATTATTACATGATTCTAGATCCATTTGCGGATTAATCTTTTTAAAATAAAAAGGTATAAGTCCCAGCTGATAGTCTTTATCATCAGGGTGTGGATACATTCGAATAATCATCTCATAATAAGTATCGGCATATAGTGTACCCTCTTTTAAAACAGTAACCGGGATAAACATAGCTGGAATAGTATCTTCAGATTGAATAGCTAAATTATTGATTCCCAACCTATTAACTACCAACCAGGAGAAAAAATAGACAATAAAAGAAAAGGCAACTATTTTAAAAAAGATCATATAAGATCATTATACTTTAGGTGATTAAAAATTCATGAATCTTGTTTTTAACTTGTATTTCAACAAAACCCAGAGTTTTCTCCCATCTATCCTCAAAAGAATTATAGATAAACTCAAAAACTTTCCCGGTTTTCTCCTTATCAATTACATCTTTTTCCGGCAAACCCGCCATGGTTTTTTTCCATAAGTCCAATATTCCGTCAAAAGTATATATTTTAAATTCATTTAAAGTTTCTGTGGCATTCTTAACATCTTTAAATACATCGTTATAGTTTTTACCAAAACATTCGGAAAGCATCTTAGAAATTACATTTATAGACGACATTAAATCAAATCGTTCAATGTCTTTAACAAAATCGTTGTGTTTTTTCAACAAATAAATTTCTACTCCCACCCATAAATAATTGTGCATTCTGTATTCTCTAGCAACTTTTTCCGATACGCCGGAGCAATCGATTATCATCTCAACCATATTATTTTCTAAATCTTTATTACCTTTCAGAAACCAATTAACTATACTTCGGTTGTAATAATCAACACCATATTTTACCGAATGTGTCAACATTGCCACAGGAAAATCAACCATTTCCGGATACTTTTCTTTTACAAAAAAATATACTTTTTCCGGGCTTTCGTGAATTTCTTCCCATGAAAATACAGAGTTCGGAATAAACGGAACTAAATCATTAACGTGCGAACCTATAATCACCATCTCATTTAATTTACCTATTACTTTAAAAGCTATATAAGTGTGTCCAAGTGCATTCATTACTGTATTAATCTCGGATTCAAATATTGCCCTCCAGAAACCACCAAAGTTTCCCCAGTAATATGTCTGGACCAAAAATCGCTGCATAAAAATACAGCAGCTCTGCCAATATCTCTAGGTATTCCGTTTCTTCCGCCCAACAGCACTGTTTTTTCTTTTAACGCCAATTCCGGATTGTCAATTCTTTCGCTGATATGAATGCCGCCCGGTGCAATACCTACTACTCTAATATTATGCGGGGCCAGAGTCACCGCCATTTCTTTGATCAACATTTTAATAGCAGCTTTGCTCGACGAATAATGAGGTGTTCCCTGCACTATATCCTGATGAACAGACGAAATAAACAGAATCACTCCCTTTTTCTTTTTGGCAATAAAATCTTGTACAACCATCTGCGATAAAAAAAAGTGACCTTTTAAGTTGGTATTGAATACAATATCCCATTCATTTTGGGTCATGTCTAAAACACCATATGGAGTATTTAATCCGGCGTTATTTACTAATATATCAATATTACCGATTTTTTTCAGTATACCTTGAAATTTATTTATTTCCCGAGTGTCTAATTTAACAAATGTATGCCCTTTACTGATTTTATTTATTTCCGACAAAACATCTTCCCCAGCATTCTTATTAATGTCTGAAACTATAACTCTAGCTCCCTCTAAAGCAAATTCCCTGGCTATACCCCATCCGATACCTCCTCCGCCTCCTGTAATTAGAGCTGTTTTTCCTTTTAAATACATATTTATATTATATTACTAAAAACCTCTAAAAATTGCGATATCAAAGTTTCCCGCAGCTCTATAAATCAAAGAATAAGCTTCAATAGAGAAACCATAATATGCTGTATCGTAAAATACATGGCTAAGCATTCCAAGTGTAATAATCATTAACAAATAATTATTTTTCTTTTTAATAAGATAAAATCCTATAATTAATAATAGAAGTAATAATTCCCACGAATGTAAAAATACATAAACTTTCCCGCTTTGGGCAAAATGAGTTCCGAGTGCAAAATCCTCAAAATTAAATAAGAGTCCATAATATTTAAAATAATCTATAAAATGATCCAAGTCTATTAAAAGTGTTGCTATTAAGCTAATTATTAAATATTTAGGCGAAAATAATATTTTTCCTGTTTTTCTAAATAAAATCAGAATTGAAAGTATAACGGAAATATAAAAGAGAAAATGTCCGATTTCATGAACTATTAAATACATTTTTATTTATATATCCTCAACTTTATACAAATACGAGTCTTCGAATTCATTTACAATAGTCAGATTTTGCTCGTTTTCAAAAAACTCCCGATCTTCTCTTGTAATGTTTTTAAATACTATCAAATATTCTCCGTCAAATTCCAGTAGTTTGTAAATTCCCTCATTTGTATTTAAGTTTTTCGTGAATTCTTCAGAATCCATATATTGGCTTGAATAGTATTTTGGATTCAAAAGGTTTCTTTTATGAGCATATACCCAGTACAAAGCGTCCAGAGTGGCATTATTAGGGTAAACGGCAAATATGGTATTTTCCGAAGTATTTTTGTTTAGAAATAGGTACACATTAGGAGGAATTTCTTTTTTAACAAAATCAAACGGAATGAATGTTTCAATTAAGGTGATTGCAGTAAATGAAATAATAATAATATTTATATATTTGATCTTCTTTTTTATTTTTTCAAAGTTTTTATCTATTATATAAGCCATTATAATTAAAAGATTAAGAAGTAATATAATACTAAAGCGCGATGTCACTCTGAACATTGGAAAGTATTTATAAATAATAATACCCGGAGTATATATATTTATTCCGCTTATAGTTAAAAAAGGTGGAAACATTAATGAATATAACAAAATATTGCATAACATATAAATTGCGATTTTCTTTCTTGACTCAATTGAATTTTTATATGACCAAATAACTAAAGTTAATGAAGTAATTAAAAACACAAAACCGAAATAATTTCCCTGGTGTTCATTTGCAAAATAATCGTCTGCGAGAAAATAATTAGATTGCTTAATATTCTCCAAAACATCTGCCGAAAAACTTCCCAGCCAAGGATTTTTAACCGGCGGAATGAAAAAATACCAAGGACGGGAGCTGAATGCAAAGAAATCTTCGTAAGTCCTCGTAACTGTCAAGCCTATCTTATCACGTCCAAAATAATTAGCCTGAATATATTGAAATAGTGTTATATAAGATAACCCCACAAAAACTAAGACCGTTAATATTGCCCTTTTTAAAATTATTACTTCAATGTTTCGGGTTGAAAGCCATTGATATATTAATTTCACAGCGCAGGCAATTATAAAATATATAAAAATTATAAAACCCGCGTAATTTGATATTAAAGTAGATGCTACAAAGAACACTCCCAAAATCACCGGGCTTTTTAACGTTTTAACTCTAAAAAATTTGCTTAACAGTATAAAAAATAAAGGAAAGATCCATATTTGAAGCAGGTCGATATGTTTCCAAAGATGAGACCACATATACGATGAAAAGGTAAAAATCAGCGCCCAAGCTACTGAATATTTATATTTTTTAAACAATAAATATGAAAATAATAAGGTTATAACTATACTAATCAAACTTATAAAAAAATAAAAATTTGGTCCGAATACAGATAATCCTACTGATAAGAAAAGTGTTGAAAGTGGCTGGTTGGCAGAAAGAGGGTTTAATAAATGCCCGAAAAGAGTTCTGTATACATAGAATTCATTTAAATTCGGGTCAGAAATATTAAAGAGAGAATTTGAAATAAATCCCCAGGATAAATGAATGGTTTGATCGTCAAGACCTCCGGGAATAATCATGACTACCTCTCATTTTTAATATAATCTTTAAATTCGATTACACATTTAACTACCAGATATAAAAACAACCAAATCGCAACACGCTCGGCAACTTCGAACAACCTGACAATTACAAGAATCGGTATCAGTGCAAACAAACCCATGCCTATTTTATTAAATATGTCTTTATTTGGCTTAAGTAAAGTCATAATAACTAACCATAATAAAAATAGTATAAATATCACAAACTCTCCCGAATTGCGCAGTACAAGAGTATCAACCAAAGTAAATATCGCTACAAATGTTATTAAAATATATTTTACAAATTCATATTTTGGACTCATTTGGACTTTTTAATTTTATATAATTTTACGGTAACCACTCCAACAATAACAGAAATCATCAAAATATATCCTGCCAATAAGAAATAAAAATATCTTTGAGGGGTATACTCCAGAATTAATTCCAGTTTTACCACCCCCGAATCATTTTTAAAATACCATCCGTTAGCAAATCCATTCGCAATAAAATGATTGTTATCGGACACAGGTTTTTTAATTAACGTCTTCACAAAACTCATATCCCAGAAAATGTCTTTAACCGGCTTTTCAGTAACTTTATAGTTCGGAAAATCTTTAGCAGTTTCTTCTCCGGAAAATATAATGCTTTGTTGAAATAATTTCCATTTCTTGTCAAAATTTTGGTTAAATACCAATATAAAATCTCCTTTAATGTTTTCGACTAGCACTTTATACCTTGTGGGATTTAATTTTTGATAAGCTATATTTGGAATATTAAACTCAGTAAACTCTTCTTCGCTTCTCACCAAATTAACCTTTGGCTCATAAACTCTTTGAATTTGGAGGTTTTTAACCGTATTTTCTGTTGTCTCAAATTCTAATAATAAAATGGCATTTTGTATATCATTCTTGGATGTAAATATAGTCTCAAAGTGTGAATAACAACTTCCATCTTCTAAATAAATGCAATATCTGGTTCCCTTTAGCCCTTCATTATTAATTGGATTAATGTCAAAAACATGCAGATCTTCTTCAAATGAACTTTTCTTTTGTATTGCATCGGTCTTTTTTTCCGCGCTTATTTCTTCTACAATTGATACTGATGTTTTTGGAACGTTGGTTTTATAGTCAAATTTAATTTTATATTTTTGATTACTTAGGAAGTTTTTTATTTCTGCGAATTTGCTCGTTATACCAAAATCCTTCCATTCACCTATTTCTATTTTCTCCAAAAACAATTCCGGTCTTAATGGAGCATAATCCTTATTTTCCACTGTCAAATCACCAACACCAATATCATTATTATTCACGTTCAATTTATAAGACCCATTTTTAGGCACTTTGAAATCAAAACAATATTCTCCGCAGTTTTCCCCCATTACTTTAATTAATAGATTGTTATATTTTTCTTTAAGTCCGTTTATACTTTTATCTTCGGTGATATTTAAATCCATAGTAGATAAATATGCCAACGACCTTTCAAAGTATCGGATGAACTTTTTTAATAATCCAACATAAGTATCATCAGTTTCATCGACCGGGAGCGAATTAATAATTTCAAATCCTTTATTTACAGAAGAAATGTAGTCATTAAATAAACCCATTTTTTGCTCAGTTGACAGGTCATTCGAATACTTTCTAATCTCTTCGACTCTTTTTGAAAAAAACCAGATATATCTGTCAAGTTTTTCTAATTTAGAAAACCTGATGAGTTCGATATTTTCCCACAGTCTTACAAATCTATGCTCTAAACTTGCCGGGAACACATTAACTTCAGGCCAAAACCACCCCTCCTCCCAATCAATCCTCTCGGGAAAAAATAAAGGGTCGATTTTACTTGGATAAAGTACATGTTTAGAAGACAGGCCAATCAGAGACTCATTAATATAAGATTTTTTGTGAGAATCATACTGATTTAACAAAAACAATGTTTTATTATCGAAACCTTCACGATTATAAATTTCCGAAAGCTTTGACGAATCGCCGGTAGAATAAATTATTTTGGTAGGAGAATAAATTAACGGATTAACATAATTTTGATTAATTTCGTATAAACTTAATGCCTGTTTATTTTCAAGTTCAGTATATAGCAACTTATTATCATTAGGAAACGGTGTACTGTTGGGTATGTTTTTTAAATACTCTGTATCAAACATCCCAAAATCTTTGATTTTTTGCACACCCATATTTCCCAATTTGCTTAAATTTTCGGAAGGTGGGGATATATTGCTCCCGCTATATCTCCAATCTAAATCATTTTCAAGCAAAATGTATCTAATACCTAAGAAACCTAAATAAAACTGGTTAGGATTCTTAATATTGTAGATATTATCGATAATTATACCTATATCACCACCTGTTGACGTTAATGTATTTCTAACAACATAGTTGTACGGACCCACAAAACTAATCGCTACATCATCGGCTGATGTAAATCCTTCCGGCCAATTCCAGGCAGTGCCATAATTCACCTTAGGAAAAGTAATAATTTTTTCACCTTTAATTGAGTTTTCAACAAGATAGTCCCTGAATTCCTTCCAATATTCAGGTATTTTTACTCTAAATGTGCGCATATTCCCGTTCCATTTAGTCCAAACATGTTCACCAAACAAAACGGGTTTGGCACTAATTAAACAAAGTATCACGATTCCGCCGAATAAAGCAGTTTTATATTTTTTATTAATTAATTTTTCTAAGTTTATTAATGCTATATAAAGCGAGACAGAAACAGCTATAACATAAATTAATTCAAATTTAGTAAACGGTTCTCTGAAAATCTTGAACCCAAATAAATTTTCATAAAGAAATCTGTATACAAAACCAAAAGGTAATCTTGACCCCCCTACAAACAACAAACTGGTTATCGAGAGCACCAAAAAATATAGTCGATATTTTATAATGTTTGCTGAGTTTTTGTTGAACGGATTTAATAATGCAAAACCGACTATAAAATAGGTAACCAATACAACTATAATATTGTCATAATAGGCGTTAAAAGGATAATAATAATATAGGAAGTGTTTCGAATACCAAGCCCACTGGCCTAAAAATCTTAAATTCATAAAAGTATTGCCTACCCCTGTTGCACTAAACCAGTTTATGGAAAAAACCGTAGATGCGCTAGAAGCGAAATACTTAACCAACGGAAAAACCCACCAAAGATTTAAGATAACCCATAAAGAATAGTATGCTAATACATTTTTAATTTTGAGTTTATTAAGTTTATTAAAGTTAAATAATATATATAATAACTGAGGTATAAATATTGTTACAGCCAGCGGAATGTTTGAATTGATAGGAGAAAATATTACCGATAATAAAGATAATTTAAATAATGTTTTATAGTTAAAATTATCGGAATTAAACAATTCTAAAAAATAATATAAAGACAGTGGAAGGTAAATAGCATTTAATAATGGAAAGAACGAAAACGGATCCAAAGTTGAAAAGGCATTTAAAGAATACACTATTACCGCAGGAACCAGAGCAAAAACGGAAACTTT
>MEVD01000007.1 GCA_001772865.1 candidate division WWE3 bacterium RIFCSPHIGHO2_02_FULL_38_14
CCTCCTCTACTTCTTCCTCCATCGTGGCTTTGTCTATTTTAACTACCAGTTCGTCGGGTTCGTGGTCTATCAGTTCCACTTTTTCTCTGTCGTATTCCAAATCGGAAATTTTTAGTCCTTCTCCTACTTCGGTTATTTTAGATACGTCCACCTCGAATTTGTGGGGTAAATCAGTTGGAAGGGCTTCCACTGTAATCTCGTTTAATAACTGTAAAACCAAGCCCTCGCCGCTTTTTATCAGTTCGTTTTTTTCTTCTCCCACTATTTCAACGGGAATGTCCGCCGTAATCTTTTCTTTTAGATTTACTTTTTGAAAGCTTGCATGAATAGGATTTCCGGTTACGGGATCTAGCTGTAAATCTTTTATTAATACTTTTTCGGATATGCCGCTGTGTTTTAAGTCCACCAAAGTGGTTTCTCCGGCTTCGTCAAATACTTTTACAAATTGATTGTAGTCTACGGTTAAAGGCAGTGATTCTACGCCTTTTGAAAACACAACTGCCGGAAGTTTTCTATCAAGTCTCAGTTTTTTTGATTTTTTTCCGAGTTGGGTTCGGTTTTCTGCAGCAATTTCCATAAAGATTCCTTTTCGAGCAGTTTGTGCAAATTCAGCAAATCATCATAACTTACATTTTTAGCAGCCAGAAATTTTTTGATTTCGTCCGCTTTTAAGTCGGTAACTATCGGAGTTGTTCCGGTGCCGGCAGTAGTAATTGTCACCATGCTTTCAGCTTGGCATTTAGGGCATATCGCGTGCGCAATTATAGCAATCGGCGCTTCGGATATTGTTACCAGCTTTGCCCCTTCTAAACTCGTTCCGCATTTGTAGCAGTATGTTCTTTCTAAATGTTCTTTTATATATCGGTTTTCAAACATTTTTTGGGCTTTCCAGCGAAGCACGTGTCATTGTACCATTTTGCGTATTCCGGTCAAATTTTATGCCGCGGTTCAAATTGCATTTTTGCGATTGTGTAGGGTTATTTTAATATATTTTCGGTGTTTTGTCTTGTGTTTTTTCCGGTGAAAATAGAGAAAGGAGGGTTGAAAAAAGAGTGGCTTTGGGTAATATGACTATAGGGCGTGAGCACCGTATTACTATAAGTTTACATAGCTAGATATATTGCCGCTACAATAAAAAGGTGATTGTGGATAACTTATGGAAAAACTTTTAAAACTTATTTTTCCTGAAAAATGTATATTCTGTGGGCAATTCGGAGACGTTTTTTGTGTTGAATGCCTTAAGAAGTGCAAAGTATTAATGGACAGCTTTTGTATTGTCTGCGATAAAGTGTCAATCGGAGGTTCTACGCATGAAAAATGCATGGATATACAAAACACACAGGAATCTGTACACAGGCTAAATTTAATATTTCCGTCCAGGCTTATAACACTTTTTTCATATGAAGGAGTAGTAAGGGAGTGTATAAAACGGGCTAAGTTTTCGGGCAGAGAGTTTTTGGCATTTAAAAGGCTGGCTCAATTCGGTTGTACATATGCGGTTAAGCTTGGCCTGGATTTTAAAGATTTTATTGCAGTTCCTGTTCCTGTAAGTTCAAATAGAATGAGGGAAAGAGGGTTTAATCAATCGGAAATGATTGCCAAAATAATATGCGGAAATTTTAAAATAAAAATGGGTACTTCTATTTTAATTAGAAAAAAAGATACTCCGCATCAGACAACTTTTGACAGAGAATCACGATTTAAAAATGTTGAAAATGCTTTTAAAGTGAATAAAAAAGTAGAGGGTGTAAATATATTGTTGGTGGACGACATCTGCACTACCGGAGCAACATTCCTTGAGGCATCTAAAGTGCTGATGAATGCTGGTGCCATAAGTGTTGAGTGCTTTGCTCTAAGCAAAAAGCTGAAGGTTTAGTTTGAAGTTGTTCTAAAGTATAATAGCCCTGTCGCCCCAAAGTAAGTAATGGAGGGTTAGCCAAGTGGTTACGGCAACGGTTTGCTAAACCGTCACGGTCTAAAAAGCCGTGCGTGGGTTCGAATCCCACACCCTCCGCCATATTTATACTCTCTGTATATTAGGTTACAATTTTTATATGAAACTCAAGGCAATCGTACTAGTATGTTTATTAGTCTTAGTAGTGGTAACTTACTATTTCTCGCAGCAATATACTTCTAAAAAAAATTCAAAAACTGATAGTAATCAACAAATATCCAAACCATACTTAAATACTAGAAAGCTATATACCCATGAACAAGTGTCATTTAACTACGATTCTTCTTTGTCTGTGAAGATTGCAGGTGACTTTGATAACAGTTTATATAAGCCGGGAGATATAGTAATAGAAAACCCAAGTTCAAATGCATGTTTTGAGTCTTTTAACCCAACTGTAGTTATAAGAATTCATTCAAATAATACATCTGCAAGTCTAAAAGATTTTATTAAGATAATGCACAATTATAAAACTATGGCGGGTGATAAGTATGTATATGATAT
This sequence comes from candidate division WWE3 bacterium RIFCSPHIGHO2_02_FULL_38_14, assembly GCA_001772865.1. Classification (GTDB taxonomy): domain Bacteria; phylum Patescibacteriota; class WWE3; order UBA101185; family UBA10185; genus 2-02-FULL-38-14. The sequence goes on from MEVD01000007.1 coordinate 2,456, forward strand.
GTTTACTGTGGATAACTATCTAGATGAAAATACTTTTGAATATGAAGGGAGTATTTGGGAGATGCCTATGAAATATTATGTTTTAAGGAAAGGTGCTACCTATGTCCAACTGTTTCTGTACGGTAGTTGTAGTGTTGGTGGTAGTTATTCAGATCAAGAGGAATATGAGTTTTATAAGCTGGTGGATTCTTTGAAGATTAGTTGATCTTTATTGAATTGAAAGTTCCAAGTGCGTCCCACACCCTCCGCCAGTTAGAACACAGAATTTATTGTAAAGCAAAAAAAATTTACCGGTATTAAATTAAACTAAATATCTAATGTTAGACAAATTGTATAACATGTGTTATGTTATAAGTATGAAAAACGATAAAATTAAAAAAGTTACCGTAAGAGCCCTTCAACATAACTTAGCCGCCTATCTGGAAATGGCAAAAGCAGACCCCATAGTTGTTACCAAACATGGAAACGATGAAGTTTTAATGATCAATCCTGTAAAGTATCACTATACTGAAAAGACAAATAAGCCGTACAGAGTAAAGGATACAAAGTTTGTAGGCATGTATAAAGATAGAGAAGACTGGAAGGGACTGTCTAACAGTGACGTAACTAATAAGTTAAGAAATGATTCCTGGTATGGCAAGTAAGTCAGTAATTCTTGCAGACACATCCATTTTGATCGGTTTGCAGAGAGGTGATCCGAAGATTATACCTCAGTTTGATAAAATTGCAGACTCTATTCACATATCGCGTATTTCGACATGTGAATTAATCTATGGTTCTAGAGACAAAAAAGAAAAGAATATAAATAAGACCTTTTTGAGCAACTTTCCAATAATAGAAATCAATGAAGACATATCGCAGTATTCCTATATTTTGCTGGATAAATACGGTTTAAAAAATAGATTCGGAATAGCAGATTCTTTATTAGCTGGTACTGCAATAATAAACGATCTCGCTTTTTGGACCGGTAATACGAAACATTTTCGAGTAATTAAAGAATTAACTTTTTATAAAAGTTGAATTGGTTTTTGTGAGAAAATTTCCAGTACCGCCCCACCCCATCCGCCAGATAAAAATACTACAATTCCTTCAAAATATATCCCTTATTCTTAACGGTAATAACAGTATAAAAGTTTTTAATTTTGGTTTTTAGTCGCTGAATTGCTTTATATATTGCCCACAAAGAGTATGTATCCGGCGTCAATTTCATTAATTGTGCAATTTTTTCACGCTCGACCAATGTGTTTTTGTTTTCCACCAATATCGCCAAAATACGGCGTTCCCTATCCGACAAGTCTTTCATAAAAAACCCGTAACCTTTTGCATCGAATTTTTTTAAATAGTGTGATACTAGTTTGGAAAATATTTCGCCTTTGTCGTTAAAAATCTGCAGCCTCCTGCAGATCTCCAATGGCTCTTTAATTACCACTTTGGCGATATCGTTGACCCTTGCCAGCAAAGGCGGATATTGGAGCATGTGGTCGATAAAGTTTAATGAATCAGTGTCGTATTCGGTTAAGTAAAAACAGATATAAAGTATCAGCGCAGGATTTCCTCCGGATAGTTCGTGTATTTCCTGTATAAGACGTAAAGGGATATTCCAGTTGTATTGCTTGTTGTTTATCAAAATGATTCTTTCGGTTCCTTCCCTGTCGAACGGCTGAACTATTAATGTTTTTGTAAATAAAGCGTATGTTTTGTAGTCTTTTGCGTAATCCAAATTTAAAATAGAATAATTGGCGATGGTTAAAAATACAACGCTGTTCGGATTAATACCGCCGATACTGTAACAGTACTGCAGAAGGTTTTTGTCGATATTTGCGCTGACCCCTTCCAGAATTATTACCAGCTGGTTTTCTTTAGTTAGGTGTTCAATATAAGATTGTATGTCCGCATAGGGCGGACACTCAAGCCTGCTTTTAATTTGATCCCGGTAAATATCGGCGTTTTTTGACAGAAGTTCTAAATTAATTAATACGGTTTTTATTTTAGGGTATTCCTGATTGAGGATTAATTGTATGAATCTGGGGAAGTATGATTTACCGAATCCGGGAATTCCGGTAATCACAACACTAATGCCGTTTAAAAGAGATTCAAGCGTTTTATCTGTAATCTGTCCAAAGTGATATCTTGGTAATTTAGATATAACTTCTATCACGGTAAGAAAAATAACACGAAACAACCATAAATGTCCAATTACAGTCCATCTTGCATTAAAATTTGGTCAAGCCTAAAAAAACAATTCTTATTAAACTTTCAAATACGGAGCAACGAAAATATGAATTATTTAGTATTGGATTATTTATGGTCAGATAAAGTACCTTATCTGGTTTTGTGTGAGAAAGCTTCTAAGTACATCATCCGAAGAGAGATTAATAATCTGGCATTCAGCTGGAACGTGTCTTCCTACAGAAAATGTCCGGGTTATATGAACCTTCTGACCGGAAAACATTTTCTGTGCACTGAAAATACCGATATGACCGGTATGGAATTCGAAAGGTGCAAAAGCTGTGAAGTAAAAACAGGATTTAGAGACGGATTTGTTTTCCATATAAAAGATATAAATAAAACTGCCCAAAAGTATTTTCAGCATGAACATTATTTATATCTGGCGTTTTTTTCTCCGAACCATTTTAAAGTTGGCACTACCAATATAATAAGAAAGTTTGATCGTCTTTATGAACAGGGGGCTTATGCTTTTTGTTTTTTTGCATCTGCCATAGGGCTTAAAGTAGTTGAAATTGAAAGGTATATTTCCGGACATTTTTATATACCCGAACGGCTGACAAACAAAGTAAAATTTGAGTTGATTAAAAACAATATACAACCCCCAGACCTGCTTGAGTCATTAAAGGAGAAACACAGAGTAGTTGCGGCGGTTTTGGGCGCCACTGAATTTAAAGAATATCTTTGGGAAAAGCCGGAGTTTAACATAATACAAAATTCTCAAGTTTTAAATTCAGAAAATATCAGAAACTGCAGTCTGCTTGATGACTTTTCACAGATAAGCGGAACCGTTTTAGGAGTTAAAGGCTCGTATATTATATTTGAAAATGCCGGAAGCTTATATGCAATAAAAGGCAGAAAACTTGTGGGAAGAACTATAGAAGAACTTAACAACGGTACTTATATAGTTGTGGATAAATATCAGTTGAGGTTGGATATTTAGGTTTTATTTATAACGGTCAGCCAGTTTACCCTCGTAAATATAACCGGGTTTTTCATCTATATTGCTTCTGGGGTCGGCCAGTAAGTGATCTCTTCTATCCCTGAGAAAATCTTTAACGTTTACCATGGCTTTATCTTTTTTGTCAGAATCTTCGCTGTCCAAGTCTCTTACCCATCCTCTTAATACCTCTTCATTCTGTCTATATTTTCTGGCCGGTCCAATTGTGTTGTCACCGTCTGCCTCTGCTTCTTTTGCATATATATCTGCCATGAGTAAAAGATGTTTTTTGCGCTCCTGTCTGTAGCTGTAATCATCAATGTAATCGTGGTCCTCATCTGCTGATGAGAGTGGAATACCCACCGGTCTTTTGATTGACGTTAAACTTCTATCCATTTCAACCAGTTCTTCTTTGAGCCTTTGAATTTCCTGTCTCCTTCTTTCGTGAAGTACGTGTTTCCTGGTTTCTCTCAAGTCTTCATATATTTCCGGATCGTCACCTACAGAACTCACTCCAGACAGTCTTCTTGCCATTTCAATATAATCCTCTGCTCGTTGCATTTGCGATTTAAAGGCGTGTGATTCATCTTTTACGTTTAGAGCAACACCTGCAGCAAATTCTCTTGCTTCGTCTTTAGTTTCCTGAGCTAATGCTAAATAATAATTGGCTACATCTACGGGGCTTAGATTTTCTATTGCTGTATCACTAGGAAGGTTTGCCAGAATTTCATCAAAAGCAGAAACTACTTCTTGTGCTGTCATGTCTTCGTAGGTTGACCTTGATAACATACCAAGAGTTTAATATATAAATAAAAATTGTAAATAGTTTCAAATGGGCACATCGGAATTCTTCGTAATTATTTGCACTAAAACCAAAATTATGTACAATTAATTCAAATATGAACCTTAGAGATTTAGCAACATACGTAGGTGTTACCCCTCCAAAAAAAGATGAGGCGCCTGTTCAGCCTTCTACGCCGGTTCAGGCAACCACTCCGGAAATGCTAGGAGAGAAAAAAGTTTTGTACGAATGGGAATCTTCTTCAAAGCTGGAAAAAAGATCCTGGGACCCTAAAATGGTCAGGACCGGAGTTGTGATAGGGGTAGTTGTAGGGCTTCTGCTGTTTTTAATGCAGGAGTTCTTTTTAATTCTGGTTGTAGCAAGCGTAATATTTATAAGCTATATTTTGTCAAATTCTCCAATGGAAAATGTGAGGCATGAAATAAGCACCCACGGAGTAAAATCCGCAGATCAGCAGTTTTACTGGTATGAGCTTAAGCAGTTCTTTTTTACAAACACCACTGACCCCCAACTTTTGGCGATGGATACAAAAGACAGACTGCCCGGCAGATTGTTTTTCGCTTTCAGACCCGACGAAAAAGAGAAACTAAAAGAACTTGTCTCACTTTATTTACCTTATCTGTCCGAAGAACCGACTACCGTTATAAACAAAGCCTATTACAGCCTTTTAGACAAATTCAATTTTGAAGGCAAGTAAGTTTTTTCCAAGCGAAAATTTTATAGGGGTTCTTCTCGCGGTTTAGGTGTTTTGACCGTTCGTAGGGAAGACTCCCGAAAATACTACTTTTACAATGTATAATGAGCAAGTCTATGGTTTTGCCTTTTTGTGACTTGTGCCCGTAGTTCAGTGGATAGAACGCGACGTTGCGGACGTCGAAGTCGGGGGTTCAATTCCCTCCGGGCACGCCATAAAAACAATTGACTATAATCACTATAAAGCCAATAATTAAGCCGTTAAACCAATATGCTTTGCAAAAGATGCAATAATTTAATACCTGACGATTCGACATTTTGCAGATATTGCGGAGAGAAGGTTGCAACAGAGGCTGTTCAGACAACTAATACCGCACCAGTAGAATATGTACCTTCCAAAAAAAAGTCGCATAAAGTTCTTATAATCTCGATAATTGTTTTCTTTATAGCTTTAGTAGTGGTGGGGGGTATAGTGGTGGTAGGAGTAATGTTGCCTAATCTCACAAATTTTGTGGCGAATAATCCCGAAACTAAGGAGAAACTGATAAAGGAAACAGTTAAGCAAGTTAAAGCTACTGAAAAACTGCCTAGCAAACTTGATGACGTAACAACATGGGTTGATGTAACAGCTCAGCCGGATGCGATTAGATACCACTATGTTCTGGATGGTTTGGATACTTCTCAACTTTCAAATGAATTTTTAAAAGATTATTTGCGCGGTGCACTTTGTAATAGCCAGGGGAGTACTTTACTGAAACTGGATATTAATATGGAATATTCATATACCGTTAAGGGATCGCAGCAAAAATTCTTTGTAGTTATGACTAAAGATGACTGCGGTTTTTAATTGAAAACTTTATGTAGTGGTATAGTTGCCGGCCCCTGTTTCACATTTCCCTCAACATCATATCTTGAACCGTGGCACGGGCAGTCCCATGTTTTGTCGGTAGTATTCCAGTTTACCTGACACCCCAAATGTGTACAAACAGGAGAAAGCTTAATTATTTCGCTTTCGCTTTTTTTGTAGGCTGCAACCTTTCTATTATTAATTTCAACAATGGCGCCTTCTCCAACTTGAACATCACTTAATAAATTGTCGGCTTTCTGATAGTTTTTCAGAAAATTTTTAATGTATGTAATAAAAGAGTTCATTGCTAATTATTATACTTTATTTTTTAAATTTATATGAGAGTTTCTACTTCATTTTATAAGGCAGTCATTAGTGCATAATACACCCTATAGCATTAGACATTTAATCTTAACCCAAGTATAATACCTACACATAAATCTATTTTTCAGGAGTAGGTTAAGCAAGCAATTTCTCCCTCTCCTGAAAAGGAAAGGATAAGAGAAATGGCTTGCGAGATGTGTTGGCACCCCGAGGCATCCTCGCACAACGAGGGTTGCCCTCTTTCTGGTGGAAGCCAGGAGGAATTCGATCGCGGGTGGTGTGTGGCTTTGGAAGGCTACGTCCTTCTGTGGTATGAGCTAATGCACTATTCGGCCTCGTTTCAACTGGGATATCGTGCCGGCAAGGCGGAAATCAACCACCTTGTTGACGCAGCAGTCGAGAGGAGGTTTTACGACGAATAAGGGAATGCCAACAAAAAAAGCCCGATCCGGACAAAACATCCGCCTGGACCGTGCTTTACCTAAGCAAATCAGCTAAACTGGTTTATTTAGGACAAGAAGCGACTCGGAAACGGGTCGTTTTTTGTTTTTACTAAAGGATAATTTTTCACTCTTGAAACCCCCCTCAAATTGATGTATAAAAATAATAGTTTCGTATTATCTTCGGTATATGATACAGGATGTAAAAGCGCCTATAACTGCATATTTGGCTTATGAACATAGAACAAACAGGGTGTTTCCCTTTTTGCTTAAGTGGGACGGAAGAAATTATAAAGTTCAGAGTTTGGATTTTCATTATACGTACAAAAATGGGGCGGTTTTATACCACGTTTTTTCGGTTTCCACAGAAACATTGTCATTTAAATTGGTCCTGAACACGGAAAATCTGTTTTGGACCGTGGAGCAGATAACCGATGGTCTTCCCGAATAATCTGGCATTTAATCCTAAAAGCCCTACCATAATGCACGTTGACCTGAATTCGTGTTTTGCCACTATTGAACAGCAGGCGTATAAAAAATTCCGCGGAAAGCCGCTGGCCGTGGCCGCGTATAAAACGCCCAACGGGTGTATAATCGCCCCTTCCGTTGAGGCTAAAAAACTGGGCATTAAAGTGGGGATGAGGGTTAAGGACGGAAAAATGATCTGCCCTGAGCTCATTGTGCTGGAGCCGGACCCGTGGAAATACCGCAACGTTCATCTTAAATTAAAAAATATTCTGTCCACTTACACCGAAAACTTAACTCCTAAATCTATTGATGAATTTATTCTGGACCTTGAGGGTTTTCCGGCCATGAAAAAAGGGATTGCAAATGTGGCCAGGGAAATAAAAGACAGAATAAAAAAAGAGATCGGAGAATGGATAACCGTTTCAGCGGGAATTGCCCCCAACCGTCTGCTGGCTAAAACTGCGGCGGGTTTAAAAAAGCCCGACGGGCTGGAAACAATTGATGCAACTAATTATTATGAGATTTATTCGAGGCTCGGGTTATACGACTTTTGCGGAATTAAAACTAACAACATTGTGCGGTTGAACAAAGCCGGCATTTACACCGTTTTGGACTTTTATAATGCGGCGCCGAAAAAACTTTATCTGGCTTTTCATTCCGTAATAGGCTACTACTGGTATATGAGATTAAAAGGGTGGGAGCCGGACGACGTGATTTTCGGAAGGCACAGCTTTGGAAATTCGGTTGCGTTGTATAACCCGCTCTCAACATCTGAAGAATTATCTCCCGTCCTTATGAAGCTGGTTGATAAAATGTCGCGCAGAATGAGGCGCGCCGGTTTTGTTGCTCGCGGCGTGCATGTTGCCGCTCTTTACCGCAACGGCACCCACTGGCATCACGGAACAAGTGTTGAAGATAATCTGTTTGCTTTGGGAGATATTTATAAGATTGCGTATAAAATACTTTGCCACTCCCCCTATAAACTTCCCGTGCACACGCTGGCGGTTTCCTGTTTCAACTTGATTAAAAGCAATTACAGCCAGCTGGACATGTTTGACGATGTGGGAAAAAAGAGGAGGCTCACTGATGCCACGGACACAATAACCGATAAGTGGGGGAATTATGTTATTACACCGGCCCGTATGCTTGACGCTAAAAGCATTGTTAAAGACCGGATCGCTTTTGGAAATATTAAGGAATTGGAAGAATTTATAATTACGCAGTAGGATATAAATATGTGCGGAAGATATGTATTGGCACAAGTGAATTTGGAAGAAAGATTTCAGGCTTCTCTGGTAAAGGAAGGGCCGGTGGGACCGGGCGAGCGGTTGGACCGCGTGATTGAAGAAAATTATAACGCCTCCCCGTCGCAGGTAATGCCAACGATTACCAGGAATTCGCCGAATAAAATTACCTTCATGAAGTGGGGCCTAATTCCGTTTTGGGCAAAAGATCCAAGAATTGGTTTTAAAATGATAAACGCCAGGGCTGAAGGTATTGGATCAAAACCGGCGTTCAGGGAGCCTTTCAAAAAAAGGAGATGCCTGGTTCCCGCGTCGGGATTTTACGAGTGGAAGCGGATTAATTCCAAGGAGAAAGTGCCATATTATATTTTTTTAAAAAGCAGGGAGCTGCTGGCTTTTGCCGGATTGTATGATATTTGGAAAGACGCGGAAGGAAAAGAAATAAAATCGTTTACGATAATTACAGTAGAGCCGAACAAAGCGATGAGCGAAATTCATAATAGGATGCCGGCGATATTGAAGATGGAGGATGAGCAAGGTTGGTTGGACCAGGAAGCTCCTATAACTTTGCTGCAGAAAATGCTCAAGCCGATTCCGGATGAATTAATGGATTATTATGTTGTGAGTATTAGTGTGAATAGTCCCAGAAATAATAATAGTGAGCTTTTGAAGAGGGTTTCTTAATGATTGAGTTCTTTTAAACTAAATATTGTACCCTATAGTATTGATAAAAGCCAAATAATAACTTATAATCCTGATAACTTTAAGAAAGGAGGCCAGAAATGGCTCATAGATCAGGTGGAAAGTACGCTGGGTCGCACTCCACTCTGATGAATAGTGCGACAACAATAGCGGACTTTCTCGAGAGGAATGGGGATATAAGAAGAATATCTCTAGGTCTTATAAGAAACCATTCCGGGGGAGGAGGAGCTCGGGTGTTAAAGATGCTTGACGATACCGGATGTGTTCTCCTTGTTGTATCGCAAGGAGGTTCGGTACAGCAGATCCGAATATATTCGGACAATTCCCAGAAAGTGAAGGATGGTTTAGCCAAGTATGCCAGGGGAATTGGCTGGAAAGTCAGGTTCGGAAGCAGGATTTAGCCGCACCTATAGATGTAAGATTCATTGGTGCGGCTTTCGTTATAAGTTCAACTTTCGGTTTCCGCAGATTCAACTTCATTCGGTTCTGGCATCTTCTCTTTTGTAGCGTTTGCAAGGTCTATTCCCGATAATGTTCTGGTGCGATCCAAATTCAAATTAAACACACCCTCGCGGTTTGTTATTGTGCCGGGATAAGTCATATTTTCCAGTCTTTTAATAACATATAGTGCACAAGCTCTTCTTGCTTCTTCAATTAATTTAGGGTCTCTGTCGCTTGCGAACATTTCTATAGTCCCTTCTTCTGATTCCGGGTGTAGAACCAAAAGGGGATTTTCAGGTCCTCCACTTACTGTTACACGTTCAGCGAGCATAAGTGCTCTCAAACCATTTAGCAATTCTAAGTCGGGAAATTTTCCGACTTCGTATCCACCTTCGGTTTTTATCGTAGAGGCAGCGTATAAAGCACCCATCAACTCATATACATGTTCCTTTGTAAGACCTTTAATTTTACCTTGTTCAATAAGAGCATTTAATGAGGCTGCTAACTCGGAAATACCTACTGTAACTGCGGGCTGAGCCTCCATTACTACCTGCAACTCGTCTACAATTTCGGGATGTAATTTTATACCTGCTCTTTCGGTATATCTTGTAAAGGCAGCATTTACTGCATCATAATTAGTTACCAACGCAGGCTGGTCATTTAAAGTACCCTTTTCGAGCGGAGGCATACTAAGCAGCGCATCAACAAGTTCAGATTCATTCTCTTTAATTTCGGTAAAAAGGATTCTTCGGGCTTTGGCTTCGGATATTTTAGAAGCTGTTTCTTCGTGCCATATTATTGCTTTGTAATGAGTTTCGTATAAAGCTATAGCTAATGATGTTGACTCTCTTTGAAGCCTTCTCATTGCCTCTATTGTCTGGGTCGTAAGTGCTTCATTAGGAAGTTCATCCGTAACAGCAATTGCAAGTGCTTCCATTCCCTGGGCAAGAGCCAAGAGCCGATGCGTATCTACAAGAAATTCCATATCATCTTTAAGACCCCTCACTTTTAATCGTGCTTCTACTGAAGCAATATGAGTAAATACATCAATTTCAGCAATACTTTCCTGAGTTGGTCTATCCGAAATAAATTTACGAGGGTCTTTAGGGCCAAAATCATTATTAAGCTTGTAATTAAAAACTGTACCTCTTCCTGCCAAAGCAACTGCCCTTGAAAAATCTTTTGCGCCTTTTTCAGTTAACTTTGGCTGTTCAAGCATCCGGCGCGCTATATGAGTAGCTACAGTTCCACGTTCAATTTCTTCTCTTCTTGGCTGTTCTGCGAAGTCTTTCATAGGTAATATTATTGATAACCGTTCTGCTTCGGCGCAAACTGCGTCCGCCTGGCTTATTTCCATTTTTGTAATAATAGCTGCAAGTTCCGGATGTGCTTCAAAAAAGCCGCTTCTAGACTCCATCCATGCTTTAATCTCTTCTTCTGGAGTGGATGCCTTAGCGGCGGAGGCTTCGGATCCTTCGGCAGATCCGGGATGTATACGGGATCTTAGGCTTGCTGCTATTGCTACTGCAGCGATACGAATGCCTGCCAGACGTCCCGATTTTGTTGGTGTGATAGTTTCGACAACATCAGTGGTTTCATCGTCGCTTCTTACTGCTTGTACTTCTTCTGGATTCCTTTCGCCCGGGTTTCCATCAAAAATGGAGTCAATAGATTCAGGCGGTCTTATATTAGTAAGAGTCATGATAAGTTAAATTATAATATATTTTTGATTAAACTTGAAATCTTTTAAATATATTCTGTGTGCTGATTTTATGATTCTTTATATGTGAGATTAGTTGGATTGTTGCGGACAGCTCGGTGATTACCGGCTTTAGGTTTTCGCCTTAGTCCATAGTTTTAGTTTTTTAGGGCGAACTTTGTTCATAGAAACGCACACCTTAGAAGCTGATAGATGCTCTGCACAAACAAGTACAGGGCGGCACCAAGCATGACCATCCACATTATCGGTCCTGCAACAACATATACGCGCTCTCTTACAAAGTTATTTAAGAGCGCGATGATCACCACTACCTCGATGATGGTGAATGTTATAAATTCAACCAGCTGCGCCGCTGTGCACACGGTCTTTCCCCTTTCTCTGAGTGTTATTTACTTATAAATATCACGAAAACCTTAAATAGTAAAACGTTATTTGTTATTACAGATGTTCGAGTTTTTAAGAATTCCAGCCGGAAATATTGTTTAAATGCGGGGTTGTAGGGATTTAGTCCGCCACTACATATCTGAATCTTTCATACCTTCTGTCTGTTCCCTCCTGACTGGTGAAAAAATCGGCAGAATCTCTTGCCGCCTGTATGGAATATTGAGAAGAGTGGCAGGCGTGGGCTTTTATTCTGGTTTCCAGATAATCGGTAACATCAATAAATACTTCATCCTCATGTCCGTAGGAATCCACAAATAAAAATTCTGTCACCGTATGCGAGCGATATTTAGAATCACTCAGGTGTTCCGGGAAAAATAAAATATCTCGGGCGTAAGGGTATGTTGCGTCAATTACATTTCTTCCGGTGTAAAGGTGGTCTCTGTGGTTGAACCAGTTAACATCTTTGGCAAACCTTATTATTATGTTTTCCGGATTGTGGGTTATAACAATATCGGGGTTGAATTCGCGGACTTGTCTTACTAGCATTTCTATTATATTCAAGTCGTTTGTAATCTGCCCATCTCCTAGATCAAGGTAAATGTTATTTTCATCCTTTATACCTAGAATTTTCATTGCTTCTTTATCTTCCTTCAGGCGGATTTTTTTGAGTTCTTCCTCGGAAACGTTTTCCTGTTTGGATCCTTTTTCCCCCATTGTCATTTTTACAACCCTAACTTCCCTGCCGGAAGCAACGAGCCGGGCTATTGTTCCGCCGCTATATAGTTCGGCATCGTCCGGATGGGAGAATACAATTAAAATTTTATTTTTGTTTGAAAATACTTTTTCAAAGGAGTCGATTGGATTGGTCATATGTGGTTATTTTACCTCAAAAAATATGTTTAGATAGTATAATTTTTGTATGTCTGGAAAACAAAGACATAATGTTGTACCGGGAGTGGCATGCTTTATCTTTATTGAAGACAAGGTACTTTTAATAAAAGCAAGCGAGGCTAAAGAATGGAAAGGGAAGTATACTCCTTTGGGAGGCCATATAGAAAAAGGTGAAAGTGTAATTGCAGCGGCTAATAGGGAAATTAAAGAAGAGTCAGGACTAACCGTTTTTGATACAAAGCTTAAGGGTATTGTACATGTTTCCGGTTTTTACGGAAAAGATATAATGCTGTTTGTAACATCAAGCAAGTCAAAAACAAAGGAAGTTATGTCTGGTTATGAAGGAGAGCTGGAATGGGTGAAGATTTCAGATCTGGATAAAAAAGATATTTTGGAAGATGTACGCCCAGTACTCAAACATATTTTAGAAATGAATCCAGGCGATATTTTTGTAGGAAGCAGTGAATTTGACGGTGTCGATAAACTCGTTTCTTTCGATGTAAAAATTAACTGATAGTCTTTTATTATTGTTAAACCCAAGCATATTTGCTATAAGTTTATTGGGTCCTGAGAAAGGATGGGAGAGATGGTTATTGTGGTAGATAGGACTGCTCCTTGTTTTGGCGAGGTGCAGGAGAATTGCGAGTCCTTCGAGAGATGGGTTCGCAAAGTTATTCAGAATTGGATAAGCGAACCTGTTGAGTTCAACTGGGTTCGCCCCCTTTCTGAGAGGGATGTACACCGCCCTCTAATAGTTTTGAAATTTCACTGGCCAGCTTGCGTATCGGAACCGAATGCTTTTGCATACGGACGCACCATTTTCGAATTACTCTGCAGGTCGGAGTATGAGGCGGACTTTCTGGTGTGTAGCAAGCCGGAGAGATAAATTCAGGATCCAAAAAAGAGCCCGTAGTTTGCCTCAAACATCGGGCTTTTTTCATACTAGTAAATATTTTCTAAAACGTAATGGATAGAAACATCTGCAGTTTTGAAAATTATTTTCCCAAACTTTCAAACATCTTCAAATATTTTTTAATCTCCGGCATTAAAGGGTTTTGAGGCCAAATCTTTTCCAGCGCTTCGGTCATTAAGCGCTTTTTTATTACTTGTTTTACATAAGGGGCATTAAAATGCTTAGCGAATATATCCTTGCCAACACGTTTGCTTTCTACAGCGTTGTCGCGGATATTATGAAGAATGTCGGCTGATTTTACAAATACACTATCTCTATCCCATTTTTTAACATTGTTTAATATAATTTGTTTTCTCTGGTCCCACGAATATTTACTTTTACTTTTTTCAGTGAGGTTTACTACAATTCTTGCCACTCTATTTCCGAATTCTTTTTCCAAGTATTTTTTAGTTATTTTTGTTTTAGTGGAATCTTCAATTACATCGTGCAGAATTCCGGCCGTAATTAAATCTTCGTCAGCTCCCGCGCGGGCTAAAATTAATCCCGTTATTAATAAGTGGGTAATTACCGGAATGGTTGTTCCTTTTCGTACCTGTGCGCCTTCTATTTGATGGATTTTTATAGCGAGGTCAATGGCTTTCTGAATCTTTTCCGAAAAGATCATTGCATTATGTTAACGCTGGAATCATATAAATAATAGACATTACTACTCCGCCCCACATAACAACTGTTAAAAGCAAAGGCATGTCATTAAGCAGTACTCTTTCGGGAGATTCTCCTTCTTCTTTTTCATAAATTACATAAAGATATCGCGCCACTCCGTAAATTATGAAGGGAATGGTTACCATCATCCATTTGGGGCTGCTCAAAATTGACGGCAGAATAGATTTTAATGTCTGGCTCACTTTATCCGATGAGGTTTGGAAAGCAAAAAGCGCGTAGCTTATTATAGTAAATGAAGCCGACATCGAGATCATGCTGTCCAAAAGGCTGTCGGGGTAGTGCTTTAAAGTTTTGCGTGTGGTTTTTTCTTCGTCTGCTTCCGTAGGTATGGCGTGTCTTCTAAGTATTGTTTTTTCCGATCGTCTTTTTCCGAACGCGAGCAAAAGAGATAGACCAATAGTGGTTAGAATGAGCCACGAAGAAAGAGAATTACTTGTAGCGAATCCCCCTGCGAATACTCTTATTACAAAGCCGGTTGCAACAATCAGAGAGTCCAAAATAATTACGTTTCTGATCCAAAGTGAATAAAACAACTGCATTAAAATATAAGCGATCAATGCCACTGTAAAGTATGTTCCGATATTAGTTATGCTGAAAAAAATACTTCCAAAAATAAAAGCAGATGCTACCAGCCATGCAAGTACGGGCGAAAGTTTCCCCGAAGCAATAGGCCTGTTCTTTTTTATCGGGTGGAGCCTGTCTTTTGGTGCGTCTATTATGTCGTTTACCAGATAAACTCCTGAAGAAATAAAACAGAAAGCGATAAAAGCTTTAACACCCATTGTAAATACTGAAGGAACTAAAACATTTCCGGAAAAAACCGCTGCAGCGAAAACACTTAAGTTTTTGAGCCACTGCCTGGGGCGTATTGTCCGGATTATTTGATAAGTAGTATTGATCATAGCCTTATTGTTTGATGATACGGGGTTTATTTGGCAGTTGCAAGTTATTTACTTTTCTATTCTGTAACCGATTCCGTGGACTGTAATTATTAAGTTTTTAATCTGCAGCGCCTTTCTCAGGCAGCTAATATGCACCTCTAAAGTATTAGATTCTCTGTAGTCTTCCACTTCCCATAAACTTTCAATTAATGCATCTTTTGTAACTATGGTGTTTTTGTTAACAATCATATATTCCAGAATCTGATACTCTTTCTTTCTCAGTTTGATGTTTTTTTTGTCTTTAAATACTTGTTTGTTTCTTAAGTCGACTTCTATGTTTTTTATCCGCACAATATCTGTGTAGTGATTCAATACTTTTCTTCTCATAACAGCTCTTATTCTGGAGTTTAGTTCCTGAATGTCGAAAGGTTTTTCTATGCAGTCATCGGCGCCGTTGTCCAGTGCCGCACACGGTGAGGTTTTTTCGCCTTTATTTATCATCATAATAATCGGTGTGTCAATCTGCTTATTTCGAAGCATTGTGCAAATAGAGACTCCGTCCAAGTCGTTAAGTATTAAGTTTATTAGTATGGTATTGTAGTTGATCGTAAGAGCAGTGTGCAGCCCGTCCTTTCCTGAATTTTCTATGTCAACAATATAACTACATTTAAGCAGCAAGTTTAATGTTTGTGTGAATTCACAGTCCTGGTCTATTATGAGTAGCCGCATTTGCCTGTTCTTGTCGTCCAAGAGCAATTTTTTATTTATAAAGAATAGCATTCTAAATTAAATAATTGTTAAATCTTATTGTAAGCACAACTTATTAATTGAAATCTGTGTAAATGATTAATTTAACCTGTTAAAATTGACTTACTGCCATGAACGTCTTTGCCGAACTTAGTCTCATAATAGTTATTGCCACGGTTATTGCTGGCGTAATGCGAGTTTTAAAACAGCCTTTAATAATGGGGCACATTATTACAGGAATTCTGGTCGGCCCTTATTTTTTAGGAATTTTTATTCACAAAGAAACGGTTGAAGTTTTTTCTCAGCTTGGCATTTCAATACTTTTATTTATAGTCGGTTTAAGTCTTTCTCCCAAAATAGTTAAAGAGGTTGGAAAAATCTCTATAATCACCGGTTTAAGCCAGATAGTTTTTACTACGTTTTTCGGATTTTTAATCGCTATGGTTTTTGGTTACAGTTTGATTTCTTCTTTTTATATTGCAATCGCGTTAACTTTCTCTTCTACAATAATTATTTTAAAACTTCTGTCCGATAAAAAAGACATTGAAAAGCTTTACGGGCGGATTGCTATTGGCTTATTGCTTGTTCAGGATTTGGTCGCAACAATTGTTTTAATTGTAATATCCACTATTTCCGGTGGAGACAATGCAGGACTGGAAATTCTGTTTACCGCATTAAAAGGTCTTGCAGTGTGGATAGTATTTTCAATTGTCAGTGTTAAAGTGCTGCCTAATCTCAGCGGCTTTTTTGCTAAGTCGCAGGAATATCTGTTTTTATTTTCTATCGGCTGGGGTTTTGGAATGGCTTCTCTTTTCAATATATTAGGATTTTCGGTGGAAATCGGAGCTTTGGTGGCCGGTGTAACTTTATCTATTTCACCATTTGCACAGGAAATTAGCAACAAGCTCAAACCTTTACGCGATTTCTTTTTGATAATGTTTTTTATACTTTTGGGTTCTTCGGTAGAAATTTCAAATTTGGGATCTTTTATAGTTCCTGCAATAGTGTTTTCACTTTTTGTTTTAATCGGGAACCCGTTAATTATGATTATTATTACTGGTATGCAGGGCTTTAACAAAAAAACTAGCTTCAATGCAGGTTTGACAGTGGCGCAGATCAGCGAGTTTTCTTTAATTCTGGTATTGCTTGGATTAAAACTCGGTCACATTAATCAGCAAGTAGTGTCACTGGTTACACTTGTCGGTTTGGTTACGATTGCAGTATCGAGTTATTTAATATTGTATTCGGACAGGCTATATACTTATTTTGCCGGTTATTTAAGTATTTTTGAACGTAAAAAAACTATAAAAGAAGTTGAATCGATCGGAGTTTATGAAATAGTTTTGTTCGGGTGCAACAGAGTCGGGTATGACTTTATCCGCGCTTTCAAAAAACTCGGTTCGGCGTTTTTGGCTGTTGATTTTAATCCTGAAATAGTTGAAAGGCTGAAGGAGAAAAGAGTAAATGTTAAGTACGGCGACGCCGAAGATCCGGATTTTTTAGAAGAACTTGGATTAGAACATTCAAGAATATTAATTTCTACGATCCCGGATTTTGAAACTAACCTGTTTCTATTGAAAAAAGCCAAAGCAGCGAATAGGCATATGATAGTAATTTTGATTTCATACAATTTGGAGGAAGCTATAGAACTTTACGAACACCAGGCAACCTATGTGATAATGCCGCACTTTATAGGAGGACAGTTTGCCGCAGAACTTGCAAAAAAAGCTCATACGGATAATACTAAGTTGCTGGTGGAGCGCGAGGGCCACATAGAATATTTAAAAGAGCGCCGGGCTTTGGGTCAGGCCCATCCGAGATGGGAACACCATTAGTTTATGCTTAATAAAAAAATTGAGTTTAAAGGACAGTCATCATTAGTCATTTTGTTTTTGATCGTATGTGTTATTTCTATTGTTGCAGTTTTCTTTGTAGTTTTGCGGGATCGAGTACCTAATTTCAGAGAACCTGCTCCTCCGAATCCGATAGCTCCAAATCCTATAGAAGTTCCACCCGTGCTGCCGGACTCGACAGAAATAATAAATAATTTTGAAACACCTCCTTTAACTGAAAAATACAATTGGGAGCAGGCATACGCCGCAGAAGACGACTTTGATTTTTATATTTGGTATGACAATAGATATAAAAGAAATAGTAGAACCGGTGAAGGAGAAGTACAACAGCTAGAATTCAACGGAAGACTTAATAAAATTTCACTGTCCAAACTGGACAAAACCTCCTTGTTTGAAGGATACAATGTATTTGTAGAAACTTATATAAACGAGCTTAAAAAACTTGGCTGGGAGGAAAACACTAGCTACGGTGATTATTTCATAATGGGTATAAATGCCGATGGTATAAACGCGAAAGTCAGAGGTTTGGTTAAAAAGGAAGAGGAATATATTTCTACGGTTGTGGTTGCGGCGAATTACGAAAGTAACTTCAGCGAATCTCCTGAAGAGGGTATAGTAGTAAACTGTCCATGTGATCTAACTTTAAAAGTTTTTATGGGAGATCCGCTGAACCTTGACCTTTTGAGCGGTAATTAAAATGAAATTTTTATATTTTTTTACTTTGGTATAATTTTATGGACATTATCCCCATACTGATTGGCATAATTTATAGTTTATGAGTATTAAAAACAAAGGTTATTTAGAATATTACTCTACGATATCTGAACTAAAGAAGAATCTAAAAAACCAGGGTTCTTATTACTTTCACTTAGGTAAAGGTGATATTGATCGAAAATATTTTCCCACACCCGAATGTTTGTTAGATAAAGTCAAATCAGCATTAGACAAGCAGTACTATAAATATTCGCATCCTCTGGGTAGAAATGATACTAGAAATCTGCTTGCTTTTTATCACAACTTATTAACAAAAGGCGAGCATTATTCGTCTGGAAACGTGGCACTGCTTATTTCTGCAACAAGTGGATTAAACGCTGTGGTAAATGTATTAAAAAAAAAAATCGGGTTAAGGAAGGCCCTTATTACCAGACCGTCATTTATAAATTACAGACATATTTTTGAGAAACTGGATGTAGAATTGGTAAAAGTAGATGCTACCAGAGAAAATAATTTTAGCCCTTCGTGCGAAGATGTAATTTCGACGTTGGAGGATAATAGGGATATTAGACTAGTAGTAATATGCAATCCGAATTTTCCCTTCGGAAGGTTCTTAGAAGTGGAATGCTTTAGAGATATTTTAGACTATTGTGAAAGTAACGGTCTAAAGGAGTGAAGAAAATATCTGTTTTAATATCGAGTCTCTCGTATAAAGCCTTAAATTTATATAAGGACTTGGGGTATTCAATTGTTGAAAAGAAACCTGTAGGTCCTGATAAATTTATTTTTTATCTTGAAAAGAAATCTTATTCATAGTGAACGAGTGTTGCGGTAATCTGATTGCTTGATATACTTTTTTTGCTGTTAACTGGTAAAATCATTTTGAATCCGAAGGTTGTTGAGAACATAATAATCGTATAGTTTTATTTACTAAGTATTTTTGGGCCTGTAGCTCACTTGGCTAGAGCGCCGCATTCGCATTGCGGAGGCAGCGGGTTCGACTCCCGCCAGGTCCACCATTGGCTTTAGTTTTTATTTATGAATGTAAGTTCACTACGCCATCTTTTACCATAAAAGTTCCCAGATATTTATTTTGCAAAGATTCTTTAATTTGTGATTCTTCTTCTTTTCCTCCTTGTACCAGTAAGAATACAGTCTTATCGGAATTATTTACTACATAAGAAATAAACTTTATGAGTCTTTCTCTCGTATATTGAACGCCTTCCTCAAATCCTTTTGTTGTTCTTTCTAAACCTTCGTCCAGTAAAACAACAGGAGTGGGTCCTGTCAGGTAATAAGCTGTTAAAAGTCGAGCTTGTTGACCTCCACTTAAGTTTTGTATTTCCGTATCTAGTACATGAAGCTCATTTTCTCTAAAAAGTCCGGATCTTATTAAAAAATCATCTAAGATTTTTTTGACACAAGAGTCTATATTTATTTGTTCTTCATTTTGTGGATCCTGTATGTTGTTTAATATGAAATCCTCATTACGCTCGTGAACGGCTGTGTCCAGTTCACAGTATTTTATTGTTAAAGCATTAAAGAATTCAGAAGATTCGTCTTTTAATAAGCGTGTTCTAAATAATTTTACAGGGGATGTACCAATAAAATCTATTTTTGACACCCAAACGTAGTTTATTAGGTCTCTGAGTTTCCAATAGTACATTTTATTTAAATCGTAATACTGCCCTTGTTTATCTAAAATTTGTATCTTTCCACTGGTTGGAAATATTTCACTGCCAATAATACTCATAAATAATGATTTACCCTCTCCAGAGTCTCCTGCTACAACATATAGTCCTTGTTTAAGTTTAATCTCAAGATCTTTTATTTGTAATAATTCCCGTTCTATTTCTTCCTTTCTGTAAACGATATCTTTAAATTCAATTGAAATAGGGTTTGTTAGTTCTTTAGCATATTCAGTCTTGGGCAAAGTTAACGGCGATGGTACTGTTGTTTGCAGTTTTTCAAGGAAAGGTTCTAAATAATCCCATCTGGCTATCAATGCATAAGGTAGCTCACGCGATATTTCATGTATTTTTGAGTCTATATAAGATGTTATGAGAATGAATACCAGCAAGGATTTAAACTCAATTTGGATTTTTCCAAAGTGTGCAAAAATAAAAAACATTAATATTATAAATATATTTGCGTAAACGTTAGCAAACACTTTTGCAAAAGTCATCTTTGGCATGTTTGCATGCTTAATTGTGATATTTGGATAAGATGACGACTTTGAAACTTTTTGCAGAATATTGTTCTGTAAGTACTGATCCACGTTTTTGTATATTGTCTGCCATTTTCTATATAAACCGTCCATAATAGAAATGTAAAAAAAATGAGAAAAGGATAAGGTGATGAAAATTGCGAAAGTTACTAAATAGGGTAGTTCGTACCACTTATTTAAGAAATAAACAAATAATACTAGTGCGATAGTAAAAATAAACCAAATATGAGGAAATCTTTCCATTTGGCAAAAATATTTTATGTACATTCGCAAATTGTTCTTTTTGGAATATATCTCCGAGCCTGCATTTCTTTCTGTTATATATGCGCTTAATGAACTCGAGATAAGAGATTGGTGCAAGTAAAGGAAATCCTGCATGTAATTTGCAATCGCCATATTAATACCGTAAAAAATTATATTTACTATAAATACAGTTATATACTCTTTAACACCTCTAAATATAATTGAATATATAAGCATTAAATATAGAAAAAGTCTTATAAGTTCCAGAGCATTTTGGAGCGTTCTGGATATAACTATCTTTTTGTATATGTTTGCCAAGTAAGCTTGATTTTCAGGTTTAGTCAGTTCAACTATCTTGAAGTAAGAGTCTTTATCAATTTTACCCACACGTAGCAGGCCATTTTTCCAATAAAATTTCCAATCAATGGAAGATAGTTTGGTTTGTATTTTATTGTATATATAAATAAGCATAGTTTTAGGGGATTATAGCAGGTACATGCTAGTTAAATTCATTAAACTTGATATGTATAATAAGATTATGAAAAAGGTAGTTCTGGCATTATGTGTTATTTTATTTTTCCTGCTGATATTTGTAATTTTTAAAAGCGTCAATTATGGAAGTCCACTGGAACAAAAGAACGGAAAAAAGGAATTTCTTTCCGGGGATACGTGCGAAATAAAGTTGGAGAAGATTAATAAATGGATCGATGAAAAGAATTACTGCGAAACTGTTGATGATTGTCAGGTAGACGAGTCTCATTTTGGATGTCCGGTGGGTTGTTATCAACTGATTAATAAAGGTGAAGGCCTTGAGGATGTACAAGTAGCTTATAATGCATATGTAGAATCTTGTGGGGCGTGCCTATTTGATTGTGGTAGAACTCCAGTAAAAGACGAAGTTAGATGTGTAAAAAACAAATGTGTTGATAAAAGGTATATGGACGAACAAGAAAAAGAAGGTTCTTTCTGTGGTGGAATTGCTAATATACCCTGTCCCGAAGGGTTCACTTGCAGGTTAGAAGGTAACTATCCTGATGCGGGAGGGAAATGTGTACCTTCTAGTAAGACTATTGGCTAATATCCTTTAGATGGAATTCAATTCTGAAAGCTCTCTGCAATTTTAATAAACTCCCGCTCTGCATGTAATATTGCATTTACATTAACTGCATTTTCCAATCGCAGTTCCATGCCAACCGAATCCATTTCTCCCTTATCGCCTTTTGCTGTTTTTGTGATGCCAGTAAAAAAGTTTACTGCGTAGTTTTTTATTTCTTTTTTTCCACTTTTAATTATTAATATTAAAAAACTCTGATTGTTAATAATTACTATCTGCTCGCCTGAAGGCAGAACTTTTTCAACAAATTTATATTCAGAATCTCTGGAATCCTGCATATTTAACTTACCGGTAAGATCCAACAATCTAACTATGTTCTGATAGTGTTCGTGTAGTTCTTCTTCGTGACCAATATTATTTGCTTGTTCCGATACCCTTGTTCCGGGAAAAAGGAGTGTTGCGGGACTTCCAATGTATCCACCCGAACCGTCGTACGATTCATGATCCTGCTGTATCTGCGTATGAAGTTTTTTCATTTGTTCATCTGTTATACCTAAAGAATCTTTCATCAATTTAATTCTATTGAGACCGAAATTTGATGCATATAGTTCATCGGCTCTAATAATTCTTAGGGCTTCATGAATAGTCATTCCATATCTGGTTTCAACTTCTCTGATTTTGTTAATATTCATTGCGTCCAGGGAACCTTTTTGTTCTTCTAGAACTGCTCTAGCCTTGTTGTATAATTCGTCGGTTTCTTCGCCCATTATTACTCTGCTATCGCCATGGCCGGTTTCGTGCAAAAACGTATAAATTCCATTTAACTTATTTAAGTCTTTTCCTAAATGGATCGCGTTTTCTTCTAAGTCCAAAAATGATTTGCCAGTAGCTCCCTTGGAACCCTCATTAACAGTTACATAAGTGCTAATTGAGCCGGATTGAGCCGGGAACGAATTCATTAATACAAAAAGCTGTGGGTTCTTTGTTACCGCTCAATACAATTTTCTTAACATAATACACGGTGCTTCTGTGTCCCTTGTAAAATGGGGATTTTTGATCTCTAGCCTTTTTCTCTATAGTTTTAGCTTCGTCATATTCTAAAACTACATCAATGTTCATGTTGGGATTATCACCCATTTTTGACCTTAAATGGTAGTGTATTTTGCCTTCTGCGTCTGTAACTTTGTATGCCTCACCATGCCAAAATCCGGTAAGATCCTTTTCAAATCCCTCAGCATTTCCTGCCTCATTATTTATTGCTACAGCCTGTCTACCGGCTATTAACTCATCAAGATTGTAACCGACGGCATCTTTATTGCTTTCATATTTTACTTTTATATAAGAAAACTCTCCCCCTTCGGAAAAGTCTGTAAATTGTTCGGGAAATTCGGATTTTTTGTTCATATTGACGATATTTTATCAAATTGGCATGTTTTATTGAGGTGCCGCCCAACAGTAGTTGATTGTTGAGCGGCATATTCGGTTGTGGAATTAGCAGGTTAGCGGAAAAGCAGCGCTCGCGCTAATTTGTGTGCCCATGAAGCAGATTCCAACCTTTTTCCTTCTTCTTTGGCTTCCTCATTGCTGTAGTATGCGGCAGTCACTACAGCAAATGTTGCGTAGAGTATGAGGAAGGTCAGGAAAAAGGGTTCTAAGCTAACTCTCCACGTTCTGGTCTCAGAGAGACTATTCCAGAACGTCAAGAGAAAACCAGGGATTCCGAGGATGGATAACCCATTGGCCAGGATTCTGGCCACGTCATCCCGGATTGTACGCGTATCATTTTTCATATTCACGCCTCCCGAGAAGATATTGCCCTATAGTATAATTTATAAAGGTGTTTCTGTAAACGATTATTTAATAAAAATAATTTTGATCTTGATGATAAATAACCCAATAATATCTGCTATAATTCTTGCAAAGGTTAGTTGCGAAGAGTTGAAATAAGGGAAAGTTTGACCGGTTTACTCCCCCGTGGCCGGTCACTCTAGACGGCAGGAGTATCCGCCCCCGGTACCTGCCGCCAAATTCCCGTCGCTCGCGCAACTAGCCTTTCGCTTTTTTTATACTTTAATTTACACTCCCAGCTTAAAATGATACTATCTGACCTAGGATTTGCTTAGTTATGCCAACGATACGGCTGAGCCGTGCGGTTGGTTCCGTTTGCACTATGCTAATGATGCGACTTCGTCGCGCGTTGATCCCACTCCGATACGCCAACGTAGCTCAGGGGTTAGAGCGGGCGTTTCATAAGCGCTAGGTCGGTGGTCCGAGTCCACCCGTTGGCACCATAACACTAGGCGCGTAAAATTTACCGCCAAGTGTTCAATATTGATTGCCGGCAGGTAAAAATTGTATAATGCAATGCGTGTTCTAAGATATGCCCGAAAGCCTTGATATATGATTCAATATTTATTGAATATTAAAACTTTTATATACCTCTTTCGTGAAACCGTTTGGTGGCGTTAGTCGCCAAAACTGGAATTTCCCAATTTAAGCTTTGTTTGCTGGGCAGGTTACTGCTCACTTACACTCTCAAAGTAAATCTGTTAAATTAGTTATAGTGTCTTATAAACCTATAAGAACTGAAAGGATAAAAGTAATAGTTTGCGGCGGAAAAGATTGCGGCATAGCAAGAACATCTTAATGTTACAGACTAATTAATACACACTCATGAAAAAAAGAATATTAACCGGAGATAATCCTACAGGAAAACTTCATTTAGGCCACTATGTGGGTTCGCTGGAAAACCGCGTAAAACTTCAAAACGATTATAAAACCTTTATTATTTTGGCGGATATGCATGCTTTCGCCTACCCGAAATATATTTCCAACCCGGAAGTAGTAAGTGATTCTATTTTGGAAGTTCTCATGGACAACCTTGCAGTAGGGCTTGAACCCAAAAAAGTTACATTTTTCGCGGAGTCTGGGATACCGGAAATTTATGAACTGGGAATTATTTTCAGCATGTTGGTTACTCACAACCGAGCACTTAGAAACCCAACCATAAAAGATGAAATTCGCGAAAAGAGTATGGGCGACAATTACTCGCTAGGTTTTATTAATTTTCCCATTCTTCAGGCTGCGGACATTTTATGTGTACAGGCTGACCTGGTGCCGGTGGGAGAAGATCAGCTTCCGCATCTGGAACAGACAAATGAAATAGTGAGGAGATTTAACCAGCTGTATGGAAAAACTTTAAAGGAAATAGAAGGTATGGTGGGCAGGGTAAGAAGGCTCGTGGGAACCGACGGAAATACCAAAATGACCAAATCACTAGATAATTGTATTTACTTAGGCGACTCGGAGGAGGAATTGAAAAGAAAAGTAATGTCTATGTTTACCGATCCGAATAGAGTTCATTCTACGGATCCGGGAAAAGTAGAAGGCAATCCGGTATTTGTTTACCACGAAAACTTTAATTCAAACAAACAAGAAGTTGAGGACTTGAAAAACAGATATATGAAAGGACAAGTCGGAGATGTTGAAGTTAAAGAGAAACTGTTTAAGGCACTGAACGAATTTTTGACTCCGATCAGAGAAAAACGCGTTTATTATGAAAACCACAAAGACGAGGTTAAAGACATATTGGCTTTAGGAGTGAAAAAAACCGGGGAAGAAGCCGCGAAAACTTTGGAAGTTATCAAACAAAGGATGAAACTGCCAAGATTTTAATGTATAATTTCCCGTGTTGCGAGTTAAGTTGTAATTGCGTGCAGATAATATGATTTTATTTAATCAAAATAACCAGAATAATCAGAAAGACGACGAGAAGGAGAAAGCCGGCCAAAAAGAAATGCCTAAACACGGAAAACCCGGTTCCGCGATGAATAAAAAGATCAGCAGATCTCCTATAAATCCTCAGAAAATGTTTAAGCAGGCAAAAAATCCCCAAAGCATATTCAACAATATATTCTTTTACATATTTCTGATGTTGTTTGCCTACATTATTTTCAGTTCTTTTTTTCAGAATAATATAGGAACTGATAAAAAACCTATTTCCGATCTGGTCCAGCTTATTAATGAGGACAAGGTGCAGAATATAACTGTTGCAGGCGATTCCATTGAAGTACAACTTAAAGACGGTTCGGAATTTACAACCGAAAAAGAAACTTCTATCAGCTTTGACGATATTTTGAGCAATAACAATGTGGACAGGAGCAAAATCGCAGGCGAGATAAAAGTGGAGCACAGAGTAGGCCTGGAGGATATTTTGTCGCCTATCTTGATGATCGGGCTGCCGCTTCTATTAATCTATTTTATTTTTAGGCAGATGAGAGGTGCAAGCAGCGACATATTTTCTTTCGGCAAGTCGCGCGCCAAGCTGTTTAACAAAGGAATGTCCAAGATTAACTTTCAGGATGTTGCCGGAAATGAAGAAGCCAAAACCGAAATGATGGAGATAGTGGACTTTTTAAAGAATCCCGAAAAGTACAGAAAACTTGGAGCCCGAACACCCAAAGGTATTTTGCTAGTTGGTCCTTCAGGGGTAGGCAAAACGTTACTGGCAAAGGCAATCGCCGGAGAAGCTGAAGTGCCGTTTTTCAGTGTTGCAGGAAGCGAATTTATGGAAATGCTGGTGGGGGTAGGTTCTGCAAGAGTTAGGGATTTGTTTTTGATGGCTAAAGAAAGCCAGCCGAGCATGATATTTATAGATGAAATTGACGCGATAGGAAGGCAGCGGGGTATGGGAATAGGCGGAGGGCACGACGAAAGGGAGCAGACGTTAAATCAGATTTTAATCGAGATGGACGGATTTGATGTTAGAACGGATGTGATTGTAGTGGCGGCATCGGTTACAGGCGAAACTCCGGTTATGATAAGAAAAAACGGGATGGTTAGTTTAAAACCCATTTCGGAAGTAATAGATAGTTATTTTGAATCATTTGAAGAGGGAGAAGAAAAACCATCGTCTGATTTGGAAGCGTTGTCTTACAAGCAAAATGGAACATCAATTGTTTCCAAGTTTACAAGTGTCAGAGGTGTATTCAGACATAAGGTTAATGAAATATATGAAATAAATTACATCGGTGGAAAGGTGAGAACTACTGGCAATCACTCAGTTTTTATTTGGAGTGGCAATGCAGTTGTCGCAAGACCGGTGTCTACTCTTAAAAAGGGTGACGTACTGGTAGACATTACTCCTAAAAAGTTTGATGATTTAGAAAACGATAACGATGTTACTCTTTTTGAACGCTATATTAGAACATATCCGGAAAATAAGGAACTTACGCAAAGATATGAATATGTTATGGCTAACAAGGGAATAATTTCTCAAGAGAAGCTCGCCGAAGAAACAGGGTTTGCACAGACTACGATATCGTTATGGCATAGAGGAATTAACATTCCCAGAGGGTTAAGCAGAAATTATTATTTTGATGTTATTGATGAAGATATAAAAATTACACCTGATCTAATGCGGTTATTTGGATATTACACGGCCGAAGGATATGCAAGAAAAGAAATAGATTTTTGTTTTAATGAAAAAGAGGAAGAATATCTTGAAGATGTGCGAAAGTTAATGCTTGATAATTTTGGCCTATTGCCTCAAATGGAAAGAAGATCAACTAAAAATGCCGTTAATCTTATTTATCAATCTAAACCTATCGCGAACGTATTCAAAACCTATTGCGGATCCGGTTCAAAGAACAAACATGTACCTGAATTCTTATTCGAGGCCCCGTTTATTTACTATAAGGAATATTTAAAAGGGGTAGCTCGGGGAGATGGCCACATTGATAAAAAAGGAAGACTTGCGGTTACATCAGTGAGTAGGAGGTTGGTAACTGAGTTATTGTGGTTGAGCAGGATTCATGGTGTAAAAGCTTCGGTATCCAGTTTTGCGACTTTAGAAGGCAGGAGAATATCAGGCGGAAAGCCGTTACATTCTTCTATTGCATATAGAATACAATTTGGTAAATATTATAATCTTCTAAGCGATGAGGACAGAAAATATATTAAATACTCAATAAAAAAGCCGGTTATAAAAAGTATAGAAAAACTTCCTTATGACGGGTATGTTTATGATTTCTGCGGTTGTGAAAATGAAGCATTCTTCATTGGTAATAGCCCTGTTTTAGGTCACAATACAAACAGACCAGATATGTTAGATCCCGCATTAATCCGCGCCGGAAGGTTTGACAGAAAAATTACCATTCCTTTGCCTGATTTAAAAGACAGAGAAGAAATAATTAAAATTCATATGCGCGGAAAGCCGTTTTTGAAGGATGTCGATATTACCAAGATTGCTAAAAAGACGGTTGGGTTCAGCGGAGCCGATATTGAGAACATGTTAAATGAGGCGGCCATACTGGCAGCACGTGTAGGCAGGGTGGAAATATCCGCAGAGGATGTAGATGAAGCGTCACTGAAAGTGACAATGGGTTCCGAGAGAAAAACTTTGCAGTCGGAACAGGAAAGGAAAATAACTTCATATCATGAGTCCGGGCACGCTTTGGTTGCCACTTATGTTCCGGAAATGGATCCTGTGAATAGAGTTTCAATAGTTGCCAGAGGCGGTTCGCTTGGTCATACAAGCTTTCCTCCCGAAAGAGACCGATACAATGAAACTAAAACCAGGCTCCTTTCGCTGATTAGCACAATGCTTGGAGGTCGCGCAGCCGAAGAAATAGTTTTTAACGAACTAACCGTAGGTGCGGCTGACGATATTGAAAGAGCGACAAAATTAACCAGAAAAATGGTAACGGAATTTGGTATGAGCTCTTTGGGTCCAATATCATACAACGGCAAAGATAATAATTTTTGGCTGGCGAGAGAACTGGGCGAAACGCCTTCATACAGCCAGGAAATGGCTGCTAAAATTGATGCAGAAGTAAAGAGAATAATTGACGAATGTTACTCCAGGGCGAAAAGTATTTTAAATGAGCACAGAGAAAAATTAAACAGCGTTTCGGAAGTTTTGTTGCAGAAGGAGACTTTGGATGGAGATGAATTCCTTCAGCTGGTAAAAGGTGGAGGGAAAGATGGAGAAAGGAAAGAAGTGGATAAGCATGAGGAGAGAATGAAAGCGGAGGAAAATGATAAAAAGCCAGAAGTAGAAAAAGAAGAAAAGAAAGAAAATGAAAAGGAAGTTTTCAGTCTGAGCAGTTAATTTGTATTTATCGTACTTAACTCTTATTTAGCCATTGAAGTTCTAAAAAATGTTCCGCGAAAATAAAAATATATATATTGCCTTGGAAAATATTCGGAGCTTGTTTAATATCGGAGCGGTTTTCAGGACCTGTAGTTTCTTCGGGTTTACAAATGTTATTTTGGTGGGTTACAGCGGAAAAACAAAGAACACAAAAAACGAAACAATTTTGAATAAAGAAATTCTCAAATCCTCGCTCGGTTCGGAAAAAGATTTACAAATTACATTTTTGGAAACCTCAGATGATTTAATAAAGTTTTGTGAAGAAAATGAATTAAACCTTATTTCCATAGAACAAAGGTATAAGAGCATTAAACTAAGTAAACCGGAAATGAATTTAATTTTAAACGATGAAAAAGGATTCGTTTTGGTTTTTGGAAATGAAGTATCCGGAGTTTCCGATATCGTGCTTAAACATTCCAAAGCTGATTTGGAAATACCAAGATTGGGAAAACACAACTCTTTAAACGTTACTACTGCCTGCGGGATAGTTTTATATGAATTATCCAGAATTTAAAGGTTTAGCAGCTGACTCACTAATTCTCTCGAACACTCCAGTTTCTGAAGTTCTTTTATAACACCCTTTCTGTTGTGCCTTAATTTCCATTCCAGCTTGCTGGCGCTTTCATGGGCTTTTGCATAATTCCAGTTTTTATCTTTCATTAAATTTCTCTCATGGAGTTCATGGATCAAAACAAACGGCAGTTCTTCGTAAACTAAATCATCGTCCAGCCATACCTCCTCTATTGGAACAAATTCATAGACATAGCCATGTCCTCCGTGCACAAAATCTATAAATAATCCGCTCCTGACAAGCCTTCCGTCTATTACCCAAACATAAACGCTGTTATTTGTGTTTCCCATGTTTTTTTTGTGGAGGTGTTTCAGTTGAACATTACCCTTTTTATCGTAAACCTTTTTTAAGTCGCCGGCTTTTACTCTTTCAACTTCTTCCTTTGCGTCTCCCATTTCCAAAGCTTTATCGAATTCCACTCCTTTTCTGCACAAGTCCCATTCCACGAGAAGGTGATCTATAAAAAAAGTACGTTCGTTTGGAACTGTTTCCTTGTCCAGCCAGAATTCGAATTCCGGAATAAAGCTGAATCCGTAATGTTCGCCGAAATTTGTAAATTCATTGTCGTGTTTTCTCACTTCTGCGCCGTCCACGAGCCAGATGTTTATTTTTCCTCTTTTGCTGATTTTTTTGATGTATACATTGGATGAAATCATTATATAAATTCTATCAAAA
>MEVD01000008.1 GCA_001772865.1 candidate division WWE3 bacterium RIFCSPHIGHO2_02_FULL_38_14
TAATCCAAATCGGAATATTCTGAACTTTTCGTAGGCGGAGCGCATTTTTCGGAGTTTAAAGTATAAGGTTACATCCCCAAGTAATTTTTCTTTCAGCAGTTGAACAGCTGTATAGTTGGAAACTCCGTATTCCCGCGAGTAATGTGAAATCGGAACTTCAGCGAACTTTGCCCCTACTAGCTCGAGTTTTTTTAAAAGCTCAGGAAGTATTGAAGCATCTGTAGAAACCAAATCTATTTTGTCCAGTACACCCTTTCTAATCAACCTAAAATCGCAGTCTGTATCTCTTATAGGTATTTCAAAAACAAATCTGCTGAATCGTTCATATATATTACCTAAAAGTACTCTTATGGCCGAATCGGATCTTTGCACTTTATATCCGTTTACTACATCCGCACCTGTTTCAAATTGCTTGTCTACTAGACTTCGCAAATCACCTTCCAACCTGTACTGGGCATCTCCGTCTGTATAAAAAACCCATTCGCCTGCTGCCTCTTTAAATCCGTATTTAATAACTGCATACCCTTCCGAATTAGTTGGTTTATCAATCACTTTCAAATCCGGGTGCATTTCTTTCATTCTATTTATTTCTTCAAATGTATTGTCTTTGGAATTACCGCCGTTAATAGCTATAACCTCAAGTTTTTCCGCCACATCTTCACCGAACCTATATGCATCTACTATCTGTTTTTCTACCGTTCCAGCGTCGTTATAAAACGGAAAAAATATTGTCAGCGAAGATAATTTTTGACCCAGCATACATGCAATTATAATTCTAATCTAGTAAAAATCCTATCAAGCGTTACCTGCGCTGCTATATAATCTACTTGCAATAAGCAACTGGTTATGATGAGCAAAGAAGAGTTCGACAAAATAAATAAACTGGAAAACACTCACTGGTGGTATGTGGGTACCAGGGAAATAAGCTTTGAAATCCTTGAAAAATACTTGCCTCAAAAAACCGGAATCAAATCACTAGACGTGGGATGCGGAACGGGCGGCAATATGAATAAGCTTTTGAAATACGGAATTGCCGAAGGCATTGACGTTGACCCGTACGCTGTAGAACTCACAAGGCAGAACGGATTCAACTGCAGAGTCGGAGATATGCATAACCTTAACCTGCCGGAAGAATCTTACGATCTAATAACTTTTTATGATGTTATTAACCAGACAAAACCGGAAAATATCCTCAAAGTTTTTAAAGACGTTGGCGCCGGACTAAAGTGCGACGGAATATTTTCATTTAGGGAACCTGCTATGAATATTGCCACCGGTAGCCACGACAAAGAAGTTGGGATATTGTACAGGTTCAATAAAAGAGATACCAGGAGAATGCTGGAAAATTCGGGGTTTAAGGTTTTGTATATCGTTTATATGAATTCTCTGCTTTTTCTACCTATTATATTAAAGCGAAACATCGATAAAGTTTTTAATCTGCCTCCAAAGTCGGACGTTAAAAACCATTCCGATGCCGTGAATACTTTTCTGTTTTGGGTGTTAAGGGTGGAAAAAATGCTGCAGAAATTTTTATCATTTCCTTTCGGAATTTCAATTTTAGTAGTAGCTCAAAAAAAGTGTTGAAATAGAATGGATTTTGAATGTCACAGATTAAGGGTGGCTGCCTGAATCTGTGACTTAAAACAAGTGGACGAGATCGTTAATGACTACAATGACGAAGCCAATCGCGATCCCGATTAATGCGAGGTTCTCGATTAATGCGGCTATGCGGCGCCAATTGTTATTGCCATTTTTTATGGAGTTCTCCTCCATTGAAATGGCAATGAACAGAATGACGATGCACGCTGCCACAACTAATAATCCGGACATTTCTTTAACTCTCCATTCCAAGCGGATTTCGAAATTAAACCAATATTACTACACATTATAGGTCTTATAAAACCGGGAAATATATATCCACAAACATTAACTGTTGTTATACTTTTTATAATTATGATAATACTTTCGGGCTCTTCAAATCCCGAACTCGCAACAAAAATTGCCGAAAAATTAAAAAAACGCGTCTACTTTCCCTGCACACAATTTGCCGACGGGGAAATCAGAGTACAAATTCCCATATCACTAAGAAAACAAAATGTTTATATAATTCAATCAACCTCCCCCAACACCAACAAACACATAATGGAGCTTTTTTTAATGACAGATGCCGTAAAAAGAGCGTCAGGAAAAGAGACTACCCTAATAATCCCTTATTTCGGTTATTCCAGACAGGATAGAAAAGACCAGCCCCGGGTACCTATAAGTTCTGCTTTAATCTCCAACTTATTAAAAATTTCCGGCGCGGACAGAATAGTTACCATAGATATTCATTCCGATCAGCAACAGGGATTTTTCGACGGCCCTTGGGATAACTTATATGCGAGTTATGTACTGCTTCCTACAATAAAACAATTAAAATTACCTAACTTGGTCATTGTATCTCCCGACAAAGGGGGCACTATGCGGGCCAACGCCTACGCAAAAAGAATACAGGCAGAAGGAATAGCAGTAGTTTACAAAGAAAGAGATGTGAACTTAAGAAATATATCAAAAGCTTTAGAACTGATAGGTGATGTGGACGGTAAAAACTGCCTGATTGTGGACGACATAATTGATACTGGCGGTACCATAATAAATGCCGCAAATTTGCTAAAACAAAGAGATGCAAAAAAGATTATTGTTTCGTCCACCCACGGGTTGTTTTCTAGCAACGCAGTCCAAAAATTGCACGATTCGGTTGTAGAAAAAATAATAATTACCGATTCTATTTATGTTGAAGGTATGAAATTCACTAATAAGTTTAAAGTTGTCAGCGTAAGCAAACTACTTAGCGAGGCAATAAAAAGAATAGAAAGCGGCACTCCTTTAAGCGCGGGACTGTTAGATTGAAGATTATTAAAATGTTAACTAAAGAACAAGAAATAATTAACCAAATTATATATATATTCACATATTGATAAATATTAATATATAATCATTAAATGAAATTGAAACCGCTTGTATGCGTATTCGCCCACCCTGACGACGAAGCATTCGGGCCTGCCGGATCCATTGCGCACTTTGCTTCACAAAGGGACGTATATATAATTTGCGTTACCAGCGGAGACGCTGCAAGTGTAAAAGACAAAGACTCTCTGGCTAAAATACGGGAAAAAGAACTTTTGAAATCCGCGGAAATATTGGGAGCAAAAGGAGTGGAATTTTTAAGATTTACCGACGGAAGTTTGTGCAATAACGTATATCATAAGCTGGCTGACAAAATCATCCAAAAAATTGAAAAATATAAACCTGACACACTTTTGACCTTTGACCTCAAAGGAGTTTCCGGACACGTCGACCACGTCGTTGCTGCACTGGTTACTTCATTTATATTCCAAAAACTAAAATACGTTAAAACACTTTTATATTATTGCGAATTAAAAGAAATGATGGAACAGATAAAAGATTATTTCGTTTACGTTCCACCCGGCTACAATAAACAAGATATAGACTTAACAATTGACGTTTCGAAATATTGGGACACAAAATTGAAAGCAATGAGAGCCCACGAATCCCAGAAAGATGACGCTGATTGGATAATTGGTATGATTTCGAAATTTCCTAAGGAGGAGCATTTTTTGAAGCTTGAAAAATAGCCACTTAATGTTTTTTTGTGTAAAAAACATCGTACTTTGTAATATTACAGGTTAGTATGTTATTTATCAGGAGTTCTTCCTCAAATTTATATAAATTTATTTCCTTCTTAATCCTCTTTTTCAAGAACAAAGTTAACAACCTATAGCGCTTGACACCTTCACCCGCTTATGATATATTCCTTGCACAGTGTCTGGATAGACTCTTCGCGCGATTATGCCCGGCGCCCTTCACTCTCGACGCTTCCGACTGGCGGTCGGTACAAGCGTGTTGTGGCGGAATCAAGGAAAAATGCTTTAGGGACCCAAATAGGTCCGCAGGCAAGAATAGCCAGCTAAGAGCATGATCTCTGACCGCCGCGCTGAACGGGGCCACATCGCAATCGCGCAAACTTGCCAACGAGCATGCCTTCACGCGGCGCGAACTCACCGGCCAACCCGTCTATCCGACACAGGAGCAGGAGATGTCGAAATCCAAGATATACAACATCCCAATCGACATCTCCTGCTTTCCGCTTTAGAAAATCAAAACTTGGTTTCCTAAAGACAAGAAACGACCTAAAAATGGGTCGTTTTTTGTTTTATATTTTTGCTACTTCTTAATAAATATAAATCCGATTAAATATTAAAATATAAAAAAATCTAAACACTAAAATATGTTATTATAATTATAACCATACAATACTTAGGGAAAGGAGGTTACTTATGACCCCCACAGAACGCTTAGTTTTTTGGGTGGCATCCGGGGCGATTGGAGGTTTAGTGGCGTATTTTTTCAACATTGTAATCCGCCTTCCAGGGGGCACCGAAGGTATCGTCACCACGGGGATGTTCCTCGGGGCATTGATCGCTATGTGCCTTGGGGCAGTGGTAGGCGTTCTTGTCTTCTGGAGTAGTAAATCCAGTCCAGACGACAAAAACGATTTGTAAATTTCACAGATGAGAAGGCAACTCCACGCCTCGCCTTCTCATCTAACTTTTTCTAATTCCGGCTAAACGTAATACAAAAAGTGGTATTTTTTATCAGCTGTGATAGAATCGGGCTATGATCAATACTATAGTAAAAGCTATAGTTGATGCCATAACAGAGCCAATGTTTGCGGTTTTTGATGCTATCGCCTCCACTATAAGTGCGTCTATTTTTTATGTTGTTGAAGCTATAACCAGCCTTATGTCCGGTAACAGAAAATCCTGAAAAACACCTATTAAAAATTTAAAAGTAGTGGAATCCTTTTAAGACACAATACAAATTAGTACAAAAGTTAAAGTTTCCTCCAATAAACCGCTACATAATTTGAATTCGCCAAAAACCTGCATAAACCTTATAATTCGGTCATGGACGATAATTTATACAGAGAAGAATTAATGGAAATTTACAAGCACCCCTCAAATAAGGGCGTTTTAACAAACCCATCAGTTTCCGTCCACAAATATAATCCCCTCTGCGGAGACGAAATAAACCTTCAGCTTTCAAT
The DNA here is from genome assembly GCA_001772865.1 of candidate division WWE3 bacterium RIFCSPHIGHO2_02_FULL_38_14. Lineage (GTDB taxonomy): Bacteria > Patescibacteriota > WWE3 > UBA101185 > UBA10185 > 2-02-FULL-38-14. Next base: position 5,108 of record MEVD01000008.1, read on the forward strand.
TGAAAATAACAAAATAAAAGATGTCAGATATAACGGCTCCGCCTGCATGATTAGTCTGGTGTCTTCTTCGCTCCTTTCTGATTATATAAAAGGCAAAACTCTTAATGACATGCAAAAGATCACTCAGGATGATGTGTTAAAAATAATTGGTTTAAACTTAACAACCAGCAGAATAAAATGCGCAACGCTGGTACTGGATGCATTGCAGGACGCAGTTAAAAGTCACAATTCATAAAATCATAAAAATTATCTCATTATACAATTTTCACTAATTTTTAAGTTTGTATAACCCACGTCCTTGGTAAACTTGGTATAATGCCGTTTATGGAACAGAAAAACAAAAAAACAATTAAAAAACCGGCAGCTAAAATGCATACAGCTCAAAACGCACAAATAAAATCCATTATCAACCCCAAAATCCGCAAAGACAGCAATCTGGCGGAAGTGGTTTTTAAATACCCTTTAGCCGCAGAAATATTGTTAGACTACGGGCTACACTGTGTGGGATGTTTTGCCAATTCTTTTGACACAATTGAAATGGGGGCAAAAGTGCACGGAATGTCCGACCAGGAAATAAATGAAATCGTTAATAGAATCAATGAAGCAATAGAATTTAAAGAATGACGGAAAATAAAGACACAGACACAAAAAAAAAGAAAGTTCATAAAATAGTGGTAGATAGGAAAACCTGCATAGGAGCGGCAACATGCATAGTTATTGCTCCCGACGCTTTTGAGCTTGACGTTGAAAACATTGCGGTTGTAAAAGCTAACGCGGAAAATATGGACGATGACACTCTTTTAATGGCGGCACAATCATGTCCCACCGGAGCAATATTTTTGTATGATGAAGAAGGGAATCAAATTTATCCGAAACCTCAAAGTTAACGATTCTGCCGGAAATATATGCTAAAATAGTATTGTTGTTATGACTTATCAAATAACATCCGATAACATAGACCTTTCAGAAAGCATGAAAGAGTTAGCGAGAGAGAAACTTTCTAAAATCGATTCAAGATTCCCAAACTTAACGGATGATGAAAAACAATTCAGGGTGGTAATGAACTCGGCGCCGAATGAAAAATTCAGCGTCAAAGTAGAGGCTAAAGTAGGAAAAAAAAGCTACTTCAGCGACGAAACGAGCTATACTTTAGAAAACGCCCTGGTAGCCACAGTTGAGGAAATCGAAAGAATGGCAAAAAAGGACTCGGACTACTCTACTACCTGGAAAGAAAAAAGGGAAAATAAAAGATTTAAAGCTGAACCGGATGAAACTTAATTCAAAAAAAGAACTGAATATTTCTATAGTCTCAGTAGTACTGATCCTGGCTGTTTTTATGATATTAACAGGATTTTACTATTATAAAAAGTATTTCCCTTTTTCAAATGTGAACTTAGCCAAGCAGCCAGCCGGAAACGTGAAAGTAGAATTTGCAACAAAAATCCCGGTTAAGTCAAAAATCGAGTATGGCACAACAGATGTTTATGTAAACTCAACCGACACCACTGAAAATTACGAAAAATCCCATTTAAAAACTGTTGACGGGCTTCTTCCTGAAAAAAACCACTACTTCAGACTGGTAGTATGGGACGAAAACGGTAACGAATATAAGTCAAACTTCTATTTATTGTGATTTCAAAAAATGTGCTAAAATTTCCGCACTATTCAATGGGTGCTTAGCTCAGCTGGCAGAGCATTCGTCTTATACACGAACGGTCCCTGGTTCGATCCCAGGAGCACCCACCATAATAAGGTAAAGCTTAATTATTATTTTATAATATAGGTTTTTTATACTATTCTAAGCTAACTAGACACAATAGACTTGAAATATACGAATAAAGGTTTATATAATATTAGTACTCACACAGAGAACGAAAGCCGAGGATCACGCTGTCAAGCTGTAGCCAAAAGCTGAACTAGACGCGCCCTCGGTTTTCGTTTTCTGCAGGGTACCCTTACCCTCCTTTCGCAGGACCTCTCATCTTTGAGATCCAGGATTTTACGGCTGCGGGAACTATTCTGATGTTACGTTGTTGAAATTTGACGAACCAGAAGGCTGTCAGCGCTACATAGGCTGTAAGGAAAGTGATGGCCCAGACGGCCTGCCACCCTCCTTCAAAAAACGGCGCTGAAACTTCATAGATCGTCTTCATCGCTGCTCCGATTGTGACGTAGAAGGTAGTGTATGTTACCTTCTCTCGTACACCCTTCGAATCCAACATCTTGATCAGTTTCTCGATCATCGCCGTCCTCCTCATGGTGAGAGTGACTACTACTTCGCATTATATATGGTTTCGAAATTTTGTAAATGGTTTTTTTCCGAAAAATAAAGTTTACAACACACCAAGCTCGGATTTTTCTTCCACTTCCACGCGTTCAATATACTGAAGATATCTTTCAGTTGTGGAAATTCTTTTGTGGCCGGCTATTTTGGAAATAAACAATAAGTTAGTTCCCTGAGAAAGATGATGGGCTACAAAAGTATGCCTTAAATCATTTACTTTCGCTTTTTCCACGCCCGCAAGCTTAAAATATCTTTCCATAGTAGATCTGATATTTCTTACCAGCAATGGTTTTCCGGTTTTAGTAATAAACAAGTGCCTGCTGTCATCAATTTTAGGTCTTTCATGATCCAGGTATTTTTTAACTGCTTCAACTGCGGCTTTGTTTAAAGGTATCGTCCTGCCTTCTTTTGAGCTTTTTTTAGGAACGGATAAGGAACCTGTTTCTTTCTCTACCTGCAAATTAGAAATATTTATATCGGCCAGTTCGGAAATAGTAACGCCGGTCTGCAATAAAACCTCTATAATTGCAAAAGTTCTAACATCGTCGCGGGCCGCGTCTCTCAAAGCTCTGTATTCCAATTTGGTCAGTATTCTGGGAGCTTTGATTTCAACTTTGGGGTGTTTTAAAAAATCAGCAATATTTTCAATAATGTGTCCGGCTTCCTTTAAAAATCTGAAAAACGTTTTGGTGGAATTTGTTTTTCTGGAAATAGATTTAGGAGTATAGTTTTCATTTGCCAGCTTCTTCATAAATTCCTCCAGGTGGTCAAGCTCAATATCGGTAACTAAGTTAATTCCCTTTTTTTGAAGGTGATCAACCAATTGTTCAATATCCTTGCCGTAAGCTATTAAGGTGGATTTTGACCTGCCCTGGTCTTCCAGCTGTTGTATAAAGTTTTTGTGAGCTAAGTCTAATTTAATCATTTTTTCTTTCAGAAGCAGTAAAAACTATTATTACTATAGGTTTCTATACACGCGTCTAGAGCCTATGTACGATACCTATAGGGTATCGTATCATTTTGGAATTTGAAAGTCAAATAGTGGTAATCTGGCGGCCTCCAATAAAAAATAGTAAAATACGCTTAATGCCACGATCTGCCGCGAGTCATATTAAATACCTTCTTTTGTCACTATTAGTTGTTGTTGCAATAATTAACCTCACAAGAACTTCTCTTGAAATTCTAAAGAGCAGTAAAAGACTCGAAGACTTAAAAGATGATATTTTAACGCTGGAAAGCAATAAAATCTCGCTCGAATCGGAGATCGAATATAAACAAAGTAATGAATATGTTGAAGAACAGGCAAGAAATGCCCTGAACATGAAAAAACCTAACGAAAAAGTATATGTAAACCCCAATACACTGGGCGATAAAACGACCGTAACTGAAGCTGAAGAAACGGAAAATCCCGGCAGCACAGGCGGTACTACAACCGGAAAACCTCAGAAACCAAGTTCTAACCTCTCTAAGTGGATTGCACTAATATTTAAGTAAGAATAAGACCCCCGTCATTTTGACTAACATGCCGGTGTTTGATACCATTGCACATGCATTCGTAGCGGGGTGGAGGAATAGTACCTCGTCAGGCTCATAATCTGAAGGTCCCGGTGCAAGTCCGGGCCCCGCAACCAAAAAACTCAATCAAATACCGAAACAACCTTTTCTACCTTTCCTGTATCATAATAAACTCTATATTCGCCAATAAATTCATATCCGGAACTATCCTCGGGGTCCTGCTCCAAAACTTCAAACTGCCAATAACCGTCATCCAGAAGTGTCTGAAAATTTTTGACCTCGCCTGAATAGTACTTTCTATTAAAATAGTTATATAAGATTCTTAACGCGTCCGTGCGGCTGTACCTAATTTTTGAAACAGGCTCTGTTTGTTTAGTTAAAACATTGTATTTTTTAAAATTTCTCATCTCCTGAACTTGAATAAAGTCCGGACCAAAACTACCGTCATTTACAACTTCCGGATTCTCAAAATATACAAATTCTTCAGAACTCAGCCATTTATATAAATCTCCTTTAAACTGTTCAATTCCATTACTGTTAAAGTCCACCAGATTAATATAAGCAGTTTTGTAACAGGTTTTACACGAGTATGAGGAAATTAACATATATGAATCGTCTCCTCCGCTGCCGGCAGACCTGAATAAACTAAATTTTGCAGCATCCGCCTGACGCAAACTAAATAGCAGAAAAGCTGTTTTTTTGCTCAAATCAATTAAATATAATCCGCTTCGGTCAATATTTGCTGTTTCATCAGAATTTAGCACTGTAAGATCCCCGAGCAATTTATTAGTTTTCGACGAATAAACAAAATTCTGTCCGATCGATTTTGAGTATATCGCAGTAAAGCCGGGTATATTTCCGGAAGCTATAAAAACAGGATCATCAATTCCATCAAACGCCTTATAGAAAACCGTGTTTTTTTCGTCGGCAAATTCAATAAAACACACTTTGCCTTTTACATCCGGCACATAAGTTTTGCAGTGACCTGCAATGCCATTATCAAATTTAACGAATTCCAATGTTCCCGCTTTAATTTCTTCTTTTTGGAATTCTTCCTTAGGGTATAAATCCGGATAATACTTTTTATGTGCCTCCTTCAAGGGAATGGTAAAAATAGAACTATTTACCATCATGGTAACCACTCCAAACAGCATCAATAATTCCAGCGGATAGTAAACTATGAGTGGGAGAACAGAAATGAAACTTAACTTTCGCACAATAATGAGCATCACTAGGAAACCGGCTACAGGAACTAAAAATAATAATAAATAACCCAAGGAATTTTCCGATACACCCAAAAGTTTAAGCGGTTCAAATTCAACTAAATGTTTTTGATAAAGCCATCTATTTAAAAATAATACGAACTGAAACAATATTGCGGGAAAAATAAGAGCAATTAAAATTTGAAGAAACTTTTTTGTAAAAATAGCTTTAAGCATTAAAACCTCACGTACACCCTCATTATACCTTTGCCGATACTCTCCTGTTTATAAATCCGGACAGGCTCTAAGTCCCCGGTGTTTTTAACGTGAGGTCCGCCGCAAAACTCTTTGCTGAACGCGGTTACAAGGGAGTCGCCGATATAATAAATCCTTACAACGCCACCGTATTTCTCTCCGAAAGCGTGAATTGCCCCGGTTTTTTCCGCTTCTTCCTTAGGCAAATCTATGTAATTAACAGAAAGATTCTGCACTATTTTTTCATTAATTAAATTTTCAGTCTCAGTTATTTGTTCGTCGCTCAATTTTGAATCATGGGAGAAATCGAACCGGATTCTTTCGGATGTGATATTGCTTCCTCTCTGAATAACGTGGTCACCGAGTACTTTTCTCAAAGCCGCCTGCAGTAAATGATTTACTGTATGATATTTAACTGTCGTTTCACCTTGATCCGCCAAACCGCCTTTGAATTTCTGCTCGGCTCCAGCGCGCGACAGCTCCTTGTGCTTTTCAATTTTTTCATTATAGAATCTTAAAACCTCATCACTGTTGACTTTAAAGCCGCCATCTTTAAGATCTTCCAAAAACATTTCCACCGGATAACCATACGACTGATAAAGATTAAACGCATCACTGCAAACAGTATTTGAATCTGTTTTTCCTTTATAACCCTTTGCAATTTCCGCTACCTCCTTGGCGCCGGTATTCAAAGTCTTCCTGAACTTTATTTCCTCGTCTTCAAAAACTTTTTCAATCCTTTCCTTTTTTTCTGGTAAATCAGGATAAAGCCATTTAAAAGTTTCAACAACAACACCTACCAAATTAACGGAAATGTCTTTTTCAACACTTAGCGTTTTTCCCGCTCTTACCATTCTCCTTAACAGCCTTCGCAAAACATAACCCTGATCTTTATTAGAAGGTTCAACACCATCCATAGCCATAAACGTCGCTCCTCTAATATGGTCGGCTAAAATCCTCATCGCCCTGGTAGTTTGAAGGTCTTGCTTATATTCCTTTCCGCTCAGGGTCTTAATCTTTTCCACCATCGGCCAAAAGTTATCTGTTTCATATATATCAGTTTTGCCTTGAACCACCATGGCAATTCTTTCAAGCCCCCCTCCGAAATCCACATTTTTCTGAGGCAGCTCCTCCCACCCTGATTCTGTTTTTTTATACTGCATAAAAACCGAATTCCCTATTTCCAAAAATTCGTCTTCGTGCTTGGTAGGATCCATTCCCTGCGGATTTCCGCTGCCCAAATAGTAATAAACCTCGCTGTCAGGTCCGCCCAATTCACCTACAGCCTCTCCGCGTTGCCACCAGTTTTTATCCCTTCCGCAAGTGAATATTCTTTCATTTTCTTTTGCATCAATTTTATATTTGGAAAATATCTTTTTTATGATTTCTATGGATTCAGTGTCTTTTGGGGCGTATTCGTCACCCGCAAAAACAGTGGCAAACAATTTTTTAGGGTCCAGACCTACTACTTCAACCAAAAACTCGTAAGCCCAAGGCAGCTGTTCATCCTTAAAATAGTCGCCCAAGCTCCAGTTTCCTATCATATGAAAAGCGGTAGTATGGTGATGATCCCCAACCTCTTCTAAGTCCTCCTGGAATCTGCCTGCCCTCTGAACATTCACAAGTCTTCTCCCGAGCGGATGCTGCTGCCCGGACAAATACGGAACCAGAGGAAACATCCCCGAATTAACGAACAAAAGCGTGGAGTCTCCTTCCGGCACAAGGGAAACATTAGGTATTTGCTTATGTCCTTTTGATTTAAAAAAGGCAAAATATTTCTCGAGAATTTCGCTGGTGCTTAAAGTTTTCTCCATATTAATAGTGAAAATTTAGCATAAGTATGGGTTTGAATCAAAGAATTGAGATTGCACATCCCCCATGAACACTCTTTTGTAAGAATGTTTATGGGGGGTGAGTTGTTACAGCATGAGAGTATAGACCATGGCCACTGTCACAATGATTGTGAACATAGCCAGTCCACCGCACCAAGCTGCTATAGCCTTCGAAGACGTAGTGAACGATACACACACGAAGCCCACAGCAACTGAAGCAGAGATAATGATATCTGCCCACGTGACTGAAGGCGTGTTGAAAATAATCATCAGCCCTCCCTGTGACATAAACATATGTACCGGCTTCGCCATCACATAGCGAAGCACAAGAAGGACTACAGTCAACCAGATGAAAGCGGTTTGCGAAGGTCTTCTCCTCCTGACCTCCATAGGGAGACACAGCGCCTCCAGAGCGCCGCACGACGATGCCGTGAGCAGACTCATCACGGCAAATGCGACCATAACTACAATTAACGGGTTCCCGGGTTCCATTGCGTTCCTCCTGTTCATGATCAGATTATTGTTTGTTAAAATATTAACATATATTCCACTTATTTACTATAAGTTACATATTGATTCTAAATCGTTAAAAAACCAAACCTAGCATTCTAGTCTGGATTAAATTTCATTTAAATTGGTTTCGGATTTTGAAAAAATTTAATATTCAAAAATGAATAAACATAAAAATTACAATATTTTCTGGAGGCCTGGGCGGGAATCGAACCCGCGCATAAGGGTTTTGCAGACCCATGCCTTACCACTTGGCTACCAGGCCGTAGCTAACAAATTTCTCTATCAAATATAACAAAGAATTCAAAGTATTAAATTCTTTGTAAAAACACTCGAAATAACACTCTCAAACACAACTTAAAATTCTCTAGAAATCCCAGCATGAATATTGATATTTTACCACCTCTATGATAACTTTAATTTAGTGCCGATATCTACAATTCAGTCTCAAAAAATGAACACAAATAATAAATCTAATTTAATTACATATATCGCGGTAATAATCGGACTTGTAGTTATAGTATTTTTTTCCATCAATATTGTAAAAAATATTACAAAATCCCAGGAAAGAGGTGCAGTAAACGTAGTTACACAAAATCCCGCGGAGGTATATTTAAACGGTGAATATGCGGGTACTACACCATACGAATCGAAAGAAACAAAAGTGGGTGAAAACAAGATCAGTATTAAAACCAGTACCAGAACTTACGAAACCTCCGTTAACTTTCTGCCCAATGTTCAGGTATCCATTATCAGGGATTTGGGAGTGTCGGAGCTTTTTTCTGCGGGAGATAATTTATGGATGGAAAAAAATGAAGGACAATCGGCCGTAAGCGTTATATCCGATCCGGCAGACGCTTCGGTTTTTATTGACAATTCAGAACTGGGAAAAACTCCTTTTACATCCGATAAGTTATCTGAGGGTGAATATGAGCTAAAGGTTTCGTACCCAGGATATGAAGACCGTGTAATTAGAATAAAAACTCAAAACGGCCTGACTCTTAATATTTCCGCAAAATTGTTTCCAATGCCGGCTCCTTTAAGAGTTGAAGCATTTGAAGGCTCTGAAAGTTTATACGATTTGTCTTCGGAAAATGCTTTGCTGACCGCAGATTCTGAGAGCTGGGTAAAAGCTGTCGTTTACTGGAATGAAACCCGAGGGGTTAACCTAGCGGGATTGGGGGTAAATAAAGAAAAAGTTTTCGATTACTTTTTAGATTACAAAGGCAATTTATACACCGGAGAAGGTGATAAAATCGCAAATTCCGAAAGCCTTAAACAACTGAAAGATGCTAAAAAAGGCGGTTATTTAGGCAGAAAATCCGACGGGGAAGGACTTACGGCTGAAGCTAAAGAAGCATACCAAACATTGACCGGCGCGGCAGTAGCCGGAGGAAAAACCGCAACAATTAAAGAAACGGGGCTGGGGTGGTTAAGAGTTAGAGACGATGCCAGCTTAAACGGAAAGGAAGTAACAAGAGTTAACGTAGGTGAGTCATTTCCGGTTTTAGAGGAAAAAGGAGATTGGGCAAAAATAGAAGTATCGGAAACAGTGCAAGGATGGGTGTCCAAAGCATATATAGAAGTTAAAGAAAGCACCTCATCTATCTAAAGTTTTCATGCCATTCCAAAAGGTCAGGTCTAAGTTCCCCGACTATTTTTATACTTTGGTTATATTCATTTGCCAGACCAAGCCTTTTTTCATACTTAGCCAATAAAACATATACTCCTGCATCATTTGGAGAAATGTTTTTGATTTTTTCATAATAGCTTTTGGTAATGGGCAAAAAATCCCGGTCAATATTTTCTTCTGAGATGTTTAAAGTGTATTCACGCACCGATAAAAAATAAAAAAGTGGAACAAGGTTTCTGACAGTTACCAGATTATCAGGGTTTATATTATATGCTGTGTTCATATCATCCAGAGCCGATTTTTTCAGCTCGGATTTATATTCATCGCTTAAAACCGCGGCCATAGTTAAATACACCTTCGCTCTTTGCTTGTAGTAATTAGGCTCTAAAGGGTTGTTCCTTATTGATAAAGTGGCATTATTCAACGCTTTTTCAAGTTCAAATTCCTCTAAAAGCTTTTCGGAGTTGGAAAAATAAACGTCTGCAGTGTATTTGGCATAAAAACTATTAATAGCTGTAAAGAATATAAATATTAAAAATAAAGATCCTAATGTTATTTTAATTATCTTAAGCATATATTTTATTTTTTATAAACCTTTCTTTCACCTTTTCAATTCAATTTTCTTTTTCCGGCTCCATATCAAAAACCGCCAGATAAATCCAAAAAACCAGCGCTGTCGCGACTGTTGGCCAGCCGAAAATATTAGACACAAACAATGAAATTAATGACGGAACCAAAAAAGAGTGTTTTGTTCTTAATACTTTAAATATTAGTATTCCGTAAGAAGAAAGTCCCAAAATACCCATCGTGGCTAAAATCTCTAAATAATAATTGTGAGGCTTGTTAAAAACAAAATCCCACTCCGAAGAGTAGTTCAAAATTTTTGGTCTAAAAGGCTGAAAAGCATAAGGAAAAGTTTCCGGCCCGGTGCCTACCAATAAAACTTTAGGGGAAGAAGCTGCCAGCTTTAAAGTTCCCTCCCAAAGTCCGGTTCTTATAAAACCCGGATCGGATAAATTATTACCGGCAGAAGTATTTTCCAAAGCATAAACGTACACAGATTCAAGAGCAACTTTCCGGACGTCAATAAATATATCTTCTATCCTTTGTTTAAATACACCTAAATTCAATGCTGCAATCAAAATCGACAATACTACAATTGGCAATGCCTTAGCAAAAGTGTATTTATTTAATAATTCTTTTCTATTTATGATAAAGAGCGCTGCTATAGAGACTAAAAAACCAAGAAATCCCGAAATAGAGTAAGTAAACCAAAGACAGGCAAACTCCATTAGATAAATAACTCCAAACAAAAATACGTTTTTGCCGCCGTTTTTAAAATATTTATAAAGAGTCAGCGGTATGATCATAGCAATATAAGCTGCGGCCCAGTTGGGCTGTCCTATGGTTGTATAAACCCTTGTAACCCCCGCATAATGCTGTGAAATTCCAAAGATACTTACCGGAATTGAATTCAGAATCAAAAGATAAAGAATTTTTGAAATCTCATCTTTTTTAAATGTAGAAGAAATCACCAAATAAACACCTGCAAAAACCAATACTGAAATCAGCCCGCCGTTAAATCGGGTGTAATACCCCCACACCGACGTATACAAGTGGAAAGAAAATATCGTAGAAATTATTACCGCGCTTATAAAAAACAAAACCGGATAAGAAGGAAATTTAATTTTGACTCTTGAGAACAGCAGTAAAATACAGAAAACAAAAAAAGCAGCGGTTCCTAAAAAATAAACAAAATACATCTTCGGAAACTCATAGAGCTCGTTGGTGTTGGTTACAAAAATCAGAGGAGTGAAAAAAACCAAAATATATACAATTATTTTTAGCAGGCTTATTAATTTGTTGGAAAGTAAATCCACTTGAATAGTATGGCAAAAAAGTTACAAGGAGAGCAAATGTCTTTTACATTTTTAAATTAACTTTCGTGTTCCAACACGTAAAGAGCTTGTTCTACAAGATTTTTTCGCTCAACGGCGTAAAAATAATTACTGGTAATAATCGCGGCATGGTAATCCAAAGTTGTTGGCCTTAGTGCCATACCTGCATAACGTGTTCTTTTGGGTTTCTCTATTGCCTCCCAATCGGCTCTTGCATATTCCAATTGCCTATCCACCACGCCTTGCATATCAAGTAAAAATGATCTAATTTTATCATCACTTCTTAAACATTCTCTGGTTACCGCCAACGCAAAGCGCGCTCTGTCTTCTTCTTCTTCGAAAAAAGCCACAGCCTGACCTCTTCGCTGTCCGCTAGATGTTGCAACAGCACCACCATACTCACTTTTAATAAAATCTACCAAGGGTCCGTTTTTACTTTCCAGATCATGTAAATTATCTTTAAATTCAGCGTCTAATTCTGCTGGAGAAAGCTGTTCAATAGGGGTAGCAGGCATCTCCAAAGGATCTATTAACTCACCTTGAGCAAAGTGTGATGTGTAACTCATAATTTATTTATGATACAAAAGAACAATATAGTCAATAACCGAAATAAAAACAGGAATAATTAGCTGCAACAGCAAGGTTTTTTAGATATTAAGATACCTTATAGTCATTGACTAAATTATTACCCTATAGTATAATTAGCTGGTTTCAAAGCCCAAAATCCCAATGAAAGGAGGATCTTGAAATGGATCCATTGGCTTTGATTCTCCTGGTGTTGGCAATTCTATTTGCCATCGCCACCGCGGTGCTTTACTTCCGCTATCGACGGCTCGGAAACGAGCTGAAGAAAGCGAAGGCGGCACCACCCCCGTCACGGCCACAACCGGTGACGGTGTACCCCGGACATAAGGGACCTGTAAATACGCAACTCTTACAGGACCTTACCGCCGCGGGGGTACAGGTGCAGCAGAAACCTGCTGTGACGGCCAAATGCGCTTTGGGTCATGACGTGCCTTTGTTTGCACGGGAATGCCCGAAATGCAAAGCCGTTATGAACTGGCAGCAGTTCGCACCACCGCAACCAGCGCCACCAGCTCCCTCGGCGCGAAAGCAGAAGAAATTCTGCCGACATTGCGGATCTGAGCTCATGAAGGAAGTAAAATTCTGCAACAAGTGCGGCCAGAAAGTATCCT
>MEVD01000009.1 GCA_001772865.1 candidate division WWE3 bacterium RIFCSPHIGHO2_02_FULL_38_14
AAGACGGAAAAGGTATGGCGGAATTTATCACCGGCGACCGTCATTACATAATGACACGCGGCTTCACATTAACCGATCCTATGATGTTCGACCAGGATAACATAAAAAGGTTTTCCAAAACCGTCAGCCCGGCCAAACAAAAAAAGCTTTACAACCTGTTACGAGGTATTTACGGCCACCTGGAGTTGCAGTACGCCCGTATAGAAGGAAAAAGAAAATATACCTTCTTTGACTACAACGATGAAGAAGCCTATGTGGAAATCAATGAAATCTGGACCGATCTGATCAGTTTTTTTAAGAAAAAAAGAAAAAACACCTCAAGAATTATTTGGGGGCTTCCTGCAAGTTTGGGTAAAGCTAAAGGGCGATGTGTAGTCGTTCATCATGAAACAATAACACTAGTAGGTTTGGCTGATGAATTTAAAAAAGGCGACATTCTGATTTCAGATACAACTACCCCCGAAATGACCGCGTTGATGGGCAAAGCTTCGGCTATTGTGACTGATTTGGGAGGAGTAACCAGCCACGCTGCAATAGTCTGTAGAGAATTGAAAATTCCTGCAATAGTTGGTACTGAAAAAGCAACAGAAATGTTCAGGACAGGGGACTTGGTTGAAGTGAATGCCGATAAGGGGGAAATCAAGCTGATTGAGAGAGCTGCTTAAGCTTTTAAATCATTTATGTTTATAAACCCAGGATTCGTCAGCTTTAATTTTAACAGCTGATCGTTTATTGTAAGGTGCAATAAAAACCAACACAACGCCGTCGGGATCTTTAATTACCAGTTCCAGTGTGCCCCAGTAATAATGCCTGGGCGGTACTGCGATATTTATTTTGTTTTTTTCACACTTTTTGATTATTTCTTCTAACGAGTCCACATTCACCATCAGTGAAATTTTTGAGCTTTTAACCAGCTCTTTAAAAACCTCTGGTTTAACCGCTCTATGTCCGTCAGCTACTTCCAATTTGCATCCGCCATGCTCAAATACGACGCCGCGGTATTTTTCCTCAACAGATTTGCCCGGCCCGTACTCAAAAACTTTTATAAATCCCAACGAAGTATAGAATTTAAGGGATTTTCCAAAGTTATTTACTTTTATATGAACTCCGGCACTTTTAATCATATGTATATAACGCAAACAATAGCATTATATTGCGGAATTATAAATAATAATGTATACATATATATGTATGGAGATTTTTTATACAGCTTCTTATTACGGAAAAAGCAAATATCAAAAATACTATGACTTAGTTCTAAAGGCTCTAGAGAATGCCGGTGCGGATATAATATCACCTGAGAAGGGCAATTATCTTGAAGTTCTCACTAAAAAAGAATTAACTTCATTCAAAGACCCGAAAATAAGGCATTATGAGGCAATACGAAAAGGCATTTTATATGCGGAAGCAGTTGTAATAGAAATAAGCAACGAAGACTTTCAGCTTGGGCACGAAGCCACTTTGGCAGTTCAAAATAAAAAGCATGTTTTGTGTTTATCCGTTCATGAAGACTTTTCAGTAAAAATAAAAAACAGATACTTTCACGGTGCAAAATACAACGAGCTGAATATTGAGGAAGTCATAGAGGATTTTTTAATGAAGGTTCGTGGAGAAACTTTTAAAAACAGGTTTAATTTGTTTTTATCTAACAGACAGCTTGCATATCTGCATGAAATATCGGAAAGGCGCGGAGTAAATAAATCCGAATATTTAAGGTTGCTGTTGGATAAGGATATGGAGTCAAAATAATATTATAACTGTAATTTAAATCGGCTTTAACAGATTTAAATGATAAAATCTAATCATGAAATACAAAATACTCGGAGTAGTAAATATTATATCGGCCGCTATTGTGCTATTAATTCAAATAGGTTTACTAAGATCTGTAATTAAACTTTACTCTTTATATCAAAGTTTGAACACGCAATTGCCGATTACAACAACGCTTTCCCCCTTTTTGTCCGTTGCAATAATCGGAATAATGCTTTATGTATTGTATATAGGTTTTAAATTGGTTACTGTTAAGGATGGGGATACGCGGTTATTTAAAAAAGGTGTGGTTTTGCTGGTGATCACTATAGCTATGGTGTTTTTGTTAACAGCATTTTCTGTATTAAGTATAATTGTTCCTATATACACAATGACTGAATACCTTTAACAGACCTTTATGAACCTCGAACACAAAATAAATATAATCAGAAAATTCTTTGATATAGACAAAATTATAAATAAAAGCACGACTCCGGAAGATATTTCCAGATATTATAGAGTAAATAAACTTGCTTACTGGCTATTTCACAGCAAAGAGGGCTTTGTGCATGTGGGAATTACAAGAGAGGATAAGTTCAAGAAGGAAGATTTACTGGAGCCGTTGAAAAAAGTCGAAGAATATATCAGGAAATCTAAAAGTTCCCAAAAAGTGAAGGTATTAGAGCTTGCAACGGGAAAAGGCGCTAACATCAATTATTTGGCGCAAGTCTTTCCTGAAGTGGATTTTTTCGGTCTTGATCTACCTTCCGGGCAAGTAGATTTGGCAAAAATTGCGGCAGCTTCTTTAAATAACTTTCAAGTAATTGAGGGCGATTTTCATGATTTGTCACAGTTTGAAGATCAATCGGTCGATCTGGTATTCATAATTGAGTCTTTGTGTTATTCAGACTACAAATCTGTTGTAGCTAAAGAAGTAAGCAGGGTATTGAAAAAAGAGGGATATTTTATTATTGTGGACGGTTATTCGGGTCCGAGTAAAGAAACATTAACAGTGATTGAAATTTTAACTAAAAAGCTGGTAGAGAAAGGAATGCTTGTAAACAACCTCGAGCCATATTCCAAAGTTAAAAGGGACGTATTAAATGAAGGATTTGATTTGATTGAAGAAGAAGATGTTTCCAAACTGGTGATTCCGACTGTGAAAAGATTTGAAAAATCAGCCGATTTATTTTTTAAATTAGGATTTTTAGCGAAATTAATAATTAAAGTGTTACCCGATGAGTTTACTCATAATGTGGTTTCTGGTTTTCTACTTCCTGATGTGCTGGAAAGTGGCTATGGCGTGTATTTCATTTCGGTTTTCAGGAAAAAATAGTTATAAACAGGTTCTTTGTAAAAATAATCGAAAAAAACTAATTAAATGAGATTGGGTGAATCTGCCTTAGTTACCCGCCAATGTACAGATTCACCCCTCCTATCTTGTGGTTTGTATTTCTCTTTATAAGCGTAAAAAAGTATCGCCCGGGAGGACGAACGACATGGGCAAGATTCGCGGGTAACATTACAGCCCATTAATCGCCGCCCGGGATATTTCCGCTTATATTGAGTGTTCGGTACAGGTTGATAGGAGTTGTATATATTATACAGTTTAATATTGTAGGATTTTTAAATATATATGGGAATTCGAACGAATGTATTGTTTTGCAAAACCCACCCCTCGATTCTTGGATTGAGATGAGTTTTGCGATGGTTCACGGATGGCTCCTCATATTAAATGTGGTCTATGTTCCTGAGGAGCAATCCCGCGCCTATTATACCTACAACTAGGGCGACTAAAGAGATCGGTATTTCTAGGGTTTTGATCTCAGGAAATACTGCTGGGGAAAACACTGCTAGGAATGCTATAAGGATCAATAGCACCCCTACCACCGACAATTTCCCGGCGTTTTTCTTTCTTTCTCTCATGTTCCTGTTCCTTTCTCATTTATGAAATCTCCGATGAAGTTTAGATTTTGTGAAATAATATTGTCAATGATATTTGCGCTTTATTGTGAAAAATACAATCTCCTTTATAAATTGTATCTTAAATATTTTTCAGTTCCGAAACTTCTTCAACCCTTTGAGCAAGAAGATTCGCAGCCATTTTTTTTCCTTCATCAGTTACAAAATATTTATCCAGGTCTTTGCTTAGGTTCTGTAAATACATCTTGGGGAGAACTCCTTTTCTAATTGTATCCTGCCAAAAGTTTTCGTGGGTGAACGACCAAAAGTGGTCTAAGTCTACTAATAGCTTTACTTCTATAGGAATCGAGCCGGATGCTTCGGTTACCATTTCTGGTTTATCGTGAAACAAAACAGCATTATAAATAAGATCCATTTCATTTTGTGTAAGCTTTAGGCCGTAATCGTCCGAACCTAAAACTTCTTTTGCAATTTTTACACTTTCGGCTGCATGCTTTTCTTTCGGTCCTACGGCTTTTTCTGTAAGAACTAATCCTTTTACTCCTAGGCTGTCGGCGATTTCTTCTTCCGACATTTTGCTCCATCCCGAATCGTGAAGAATCAGTGATACAGCAACAACAGTTCTATTAATAGAGGTATTGGGAAATTTGCCGATAAACTCATCCAGAAAACCAAGGCTAATAGCTGTGTGGACGTCTGTGGTTCTGAAGTGCAAATAGGGGAGGACCTTATTAAATAAATTACGGAACTCCTGCGGGACAAAATTAATGTATTTTTCTTCCCAAGGTATATATAAAAGAAAATGAAGCTGATCAGTTGGAAGTTTGTTATTTTCGGGAAGTTTTAAGTTGATAT
This sequence comes from candidate division WWE3 bacterium RIFCSPHIGHO2_02_FULL_38_14, assembly GCA_001772865.1. Classification (GTDB taxonomy): domain Bacteria; phylum Patescibacteriota; class WWE3; order UBA101185; family UBA10185; genus 2-02-FULL-38-14. The sequence continues at coordinate 4,528 of MEVD01000009.1, forward strand.
CGTCGGGAATATAAGATTTGTCCGGTGTTCCGGCAAATTGAATCTCCTTAAAATTCATTATTTGATTATAACAATAAATAATTTTGGGTATATGGCTGAATTTATTCGCAGGCGATAGTAGTACATGAAACTTGTCCCAGTTCGCAGCTACAACTATTGCAGTCATCCATAAATCCCTCACCACTTAGGTAGGTAACACCTTTATAAGTGCAGGTTGGAGGTTCGCCTATTGGAGGTGTAACGTAATCGACTTCCGGAACAGTGTTAATGCTAACTTTTCCTAAAGCAAATCCGATTACGATCCCAAATGCGAGTGATACTAATACTATTAATGCCGGTTTCATATAAAAAAATTATATACTTATATGTAGCGCATTCAATATTAAACTGTAAATAATGGTGGAGTAAAGTTAGAGTAGGGAACGGTGTTTCTCTAATTCATTTTCCTCAAACTTTACATACCTTGGTGGAATTTGTCTAAACTTTACTGGATTACCACTTATAATCTTGAAATATTTGACCTTTTTACCCTGTTCGTGGGCTATCTTTATTTCTGCCAGAACACCGTCGCTGACTTGCCCAAACGCCCACAATTCATCTAACCTGACAACGATATTATTATTTGCTCTATAAACATGCTCTCGAGGAACAATATCTCCTAAAAAGTACCTAAAAAGCATGAATGGATTGAGAGGAATCCTTTTCTTTTCAATACAAAATTGGCTTATATGAGCTTGCCAAAAGAAGTTTTGCTTAGAATAAGCAGGATAGACAAGCGGGTAAGTTTTTGTAAATTGAAGTCTTGGGTGCCACCTTTCAAGTTTCTTACCAGAAAGAACCCATTCCCATACCCAAGGTGAAACGTTTTCCAGTGTAGCATCTTCCATCTTAATTTCTTTGAAATCATGAATATTTTCATTAGGTATAAAGAAACGAACAGGTTTTTTGTTTTTCTTTGCCAAATATATTTCAACAAGCACTCCGTCGCTGATTTCTCCGAATACCCAAAGCTCGTCTGATTTCTTAATCATAGTGTTGTTTGCGATCCTGATTAGGGATTTGTCCACCGCACTTGAGAGGTTGTAATCAAAGTTCATGAATGGATTAACTGGTACTTTTCCTTGAAGTAGGGTATAGGCACTTATTTGAGTTCTTAAATAGAAGTTCTTTTTAGAAAACGAATTAAAGACAAGTTTGAAATCTTCTTTAAGATTAAGAGAATCATGGACGGAAGTTCGTTTTAATTTGATCATATATCTGACGCAAGAATAACATGAATAATATTATTGTCAACAGCAATTACAATACATAAAAGCAGCAAATTAGTGAAGGATGCTTGTAGGTATAATAGTGTGTATTATGACGTAAATATTAACATAATCATTCACTTGACCATATATTAAATTGCTATTATTTTAGGTTTATAAGTGAAAGTAGTAACGATTATAGAAGCTTTTATCGGAGGGGGTTAGTTTTATTGATGACACACGGGTAGATTTGAAAGGATTTCGTCTCTAATATTTATCTGGCAGGGGCGGAAGGAATTGAACCCTCAACGCTTCTTTTGGAGAGAAGAGTGATACCGTTTCACCACGCCCCTATACACTTTGTCATGATACATCAGGTATCTGCGCTAGTAAATCTTAACCGGCAATAAATATTTATATCAATGGGTGTGTTCAGGCTCTTCTTTAAAAAACCTTTTCAGGAATTTAAATTTGGCAATAGTTCTATGTTTTATACATGACATAATGGCTCAATACTGCTTATTTTCCGTTAATTATATAAATTTAATATTAAAACCGGAATTAAATAATTATGGAGCCCACTGGCAGAATCGAACTGCCGACCTACTCCTTACCATGGAGCCGCTCTACCGACTGAGCTAAGTGGGCAAAAATATACTATTTCAGGTGTGGCAAGCCCTCAACAACGACTCACTAACGCAAAACCAATATGCAAAAAGTATTTTAACAGATTATAATTCAGTTGGTTACGTAATCCTTCCTTATATTACAAATGATACAAATAAAAGGTATTTTGACCGAAGGGCAACTTAATAAGCTTGATAAACTTACTTTTTATAAAGAGGAGAGGCTTCTGCTCGAAAAGATCAAAACCTGGAGCAAAAAGACCCGTCTGTATATAAAAATCCATTTTTTTGTAGGAATTTTGACTGTTTTCGGTACTTTTATTGCGCTTGTTATGACCAGCCGACTTTCCGGAATCTCGGATAATTATGTTAAGTATTTTTTTATGATTTTTTTCGTTTTTTCAGCTGCCGAACTATTTTTTGTATATATTAAAAAGGTTCACTCCGTAAATTATTACCACCGGATTATGAGGGATTTATATGACAATCTGCTAAGAGTTATTTTGGATAATTACCGGTTGAGCTTGGCTGAGGTTCTACCGAATTTTCCGAACGTAAAAGAAATTTCGGAAGACATGGGGAAGGCGGGGTTGTCTTCTGCTAATTATCACGAAGCTATGGAAGTGTTAACCGGAATTGTATTAGGGGGAATTGTTTTGTTTTTATATTTTCTTGCCGGCGGTGATATTGTGTATTTAAGACTGACGGTAATCACTTTTATTATATTGGGATTTTTCGGTTTGTTTCTTTATCTTGGGAAAAAGTTTTCGAACGCACAACAGGCTTACAGGGGAGAAGCTGACAAGTTTGACCAAGTATTTAATGACTCGGAGCCGCTTTTAGTAAGAACTCAGATAGATTATGAAACTTCAAGTTATGAAAAATATTTAAAAAAAGTTGTTCATTACACAGACCGCGTTAATTTGGTTTCAGAAATAAATGTTGGGCTGCTTCCGGTGCTGCTGCTTTTTCTGCCATATGCGCTGGATATAAAAGAAGCGGTACTTAGCTACATTCTGGTCGGTTTGTATGTTTCGGGAAAGCTTTTCGGGCGGTCCCTTGTTATCAGCCAAAAGGCAGATGTGGACCATGCAGAGAAGCGAATAAAAGAGGTTGATGACCTGCTGGATTTAATTTTAAGTATTAATTCGGAACTTACACCGGCTAAGTATGTGGAGATGAAGGAACGTTATTTGAGCCAAAATAACGGGAAATTTTATAAAAGCTGGAAAAATAACTCAAATAAATCGATAATTGAAGTAATAGAAGAACACAAAGGAGAAGGACTGTTAGTGAAAAACCTGGAATTTATTTCCGGTCGGGTGGGGCAGAAAAAGATTATTAAGGTTTCAGAACTTTTAATTCCTTCAGGGAAAGTATCGTTTTTAATAGGGGATTCGGGTATAGGAAAATCTGTATTCGGCCGGCTTGTTACTTTGAGATATGCTGATTTTAACGCGGAATTCCTAGGTATTAGCAGTTTGGACTTTAGACTGTTTACAAATCTTGAGGAAGCCCATAAATATTTACATTTTAGCGGCCTGCGGAATATTTTTACCAGTTATAGGAATGCAATCAGCGTTTATATTAAAAATTATTGGGAAGATAGTATGTTTGTAAAGAGTGTTGAAAATATTAAAATCGATTCAGATACACTGCGTACTCATTTTGTGAAAAACAGCGATTATTACGGGAGCACAGTTTTAAATGTTTTAAGAAATATTGATGAGATTAATAAAAATATTAAGCCTATATATGTTCAAAAAGAAAACAATCAGACTTATTATTTTTACCTTGGACAATTATTTAAATATCTGCACTCCGGTGATTTATTTATCGAAATGGTAAACAAATGCAAAACTGAGTTGAGCGAAACCAGCATGAACAATTTATTGGTAGAGCTACTTAAAACAGAATATTACGCATATAAACATATGTTGTCATATATACCGGAAGCATCGTTATATTTTTTGGATGCTGTATTGTCTGAACCTCCTATATCGCAGGGGCAGAGAAGAAGGATTTTGTATGCTCTGGATGTTTTTATGAAAGGCAAAGTATTTGTAGTAGATGAGCCGTTCAGCAATTTAGACGTAGGAACATCTATTAATATAATTAAAGATTTGATTAAATACGCCAAATCTTTTGATGCGGTTGTTTTGGTTTTAGATCAAAAAATATTTAAGGAAGTTTACGAAAAATTCAAAGATGAGTTCGGATTAGTGTTGACATTTAAGTCCGATGAGAACGGATCATATGTTATTAAACCTCTGGAACAGGTGTTTTTCTCAAACTGACAACTATTCCGACAAAGTTAATTCTGGTGCCGAGGGAGGGATTCGAACCCCCGAAGGCTTGCGCCCACTGATTTACAGTCAGTTCCATTTG
>MEVD01000010.1:0-1574 GCA_001772865.1 candidate division WWE3 bacterium RIFCSPHIGHO2_02_FULL_38_14
AATGAGGATGGGTTCTATTTGGTAGAAGCTTCTGACGTTCTGGATCCAAAGTTGGAAATCTGGGTCAGCAGCTTTGGCCCGTATGTTAGCGGCGACAAGCTTAAAGTTACCGAAGCTCCAGGAGCAACCCCATCAGAAAAGAAGATGGGAAGCTCTAATGGTCAGGCGGATGCAATTGCTGCCCACCTAACCCTTGATACCGATCCGGTTGTAGTAGTAACCGACGCTTCCGGAAACAAAACAACGGTAAGATGCTTAGTTCCACCTCCACCTAAGTAAAACTTATTCAATATTATTTAGTGGAAAAGTGATAAAGCCCGGTGCTTCAAAGCTCCGGGCTACTTGATTTTATTAGATCCATTGCAGAATATATTGTTATTTAAAATTCTGCCATACCGGCTTCATCGCCAAATAAAAACCCATCTTTTTCCACATCCAAAGCATTACTACAGCAACGAGCCCAACAACACTCATCAGAGCAAATAATAGCATTACCCAAGAAGGCAAAAACGGCAACGCCAAAGCTAAACTAGCTGAACCAAGAGTATAAGAATACACACTGAAGACATTACCAAGAGTCATTAAAGCGAGCCAAATTGTTAAGAAAAGTGGTCTTTTCAAGATTTACACCTCCTTTCTCTCATGCAATATCCGTTCACTTTGCAGCCATCTACAACCGTCGAAGCATGAAGAAAAAACAATATATATAAGATCACAATTAGATTGGATATAGTTAATTGGATCTTAGGTTAAAAATTTGTTATATTACAAAATAGATGAAAAAGATTCTGTTTGTTACATTCTCTCTTTTACTATTATTAACTTTTCTGCTACTTCCTGTATTCAATAAATCTGTAAAAGCCAAAAATGAAGATTTTGTATCCGGCCAAGTTTTAGTTAAATTCAAAACTGGTACTTCTCAGGAAGAAAAAAATAAGCAACTCGAAGGTCAAAAAGCGAAAGTAAAAAGTAAAATTGAACAGCTCGACACATTTGTATTGCAAGTCCCCGCCAAAACAGAAGAAAAAGTAGTTACCGCTCTTTCAAAAAATCCTAAAGTAGAATATGCTGAACTGGATTACAGAGCCGTAGCATTTTTTGTGCCCAATGATACATATTTCACCCAAAGACAATGGGGCTTGGAAAACACCGGACAGAACATTAACGGAGTTGTTGGTGTAGTGGATGCGGATGTTGACGGACCCACCGCATGGAATACCACACAAGGCGGGGTGAGGGTTGCAGTTCTGGATACCGGAATAGACCAGAATCACGAGGATTTATCTTCTAAGGTTGTGCTACAAAGAAATTTCACCGATTCTCCGACTCCTGATGATTTATATGGTCATGGAACTCACGTAGCCGGTATTGTGGCTGCTGTTACAAACAACGGTTTGGGTGTAGCCGGAGGCTGTCCTAATTGTCAATTAATTAATGGAAAAGTACTAAATGACAGCGGTGGAGGAGCATATTCATGGATAGCAAACGGAATAACGTGGGCAACGGACAACGGCGCCAAAGTTATAAATATGAGCCTTGGCGGTTCGTCCAGATCCAGAACCTTGGAAAATGCA
>MEVD01000010.1:1596-1796 GCA_001772865.1 candidate division WWE3 bacterium RIFCSPHIGHO2_02_FULL_38_14
ATGCAGTTAATTATGCATGGAACAGAGGTGTGGTTGTAGTAGCCGCCGCCGGTAATTCGGCCAATACTTCAAAAACTTATCCCGGCGCTTATAATAATACAATTGCTGTAGCCGCCACTAACAATAAAGATCAAAAAGCTTATTTTTCAAGCTATGGTTCAAAATGGGTCGACGTTGCTGCTCCTGGAGAAAATATCTTT
>MEVD01000010.1:1805-10403 GCA_001772865.1 candidate division WWE3 bacterium RIFCSPHIGHO2_02_FULL_38_14
CCTAATCATCCCTATAAAATAAACAAATCACTCAATTATGATTATGCCTCAGGAACATCCATGGCAACACCAATGACTTCAGCTGTTGCCGCCCTTATCTGGTCAACTCCATACGGAACTTCTGCATCCCAAGTCAGATCGAGACTTGAATCAACCGCAGATAAAATCTCAGGAACAGGATCTTACTGGTCCAAAGGACGCGTTAATGCTGCAAATGCGCTGGCTCAATAATATTTAATCTCACTATAAATCCTGCAATTATCATATGATTCTTTGACACCAGAATTCCGCAGCATTATTATCTAATTATGACGAACAACCATAAGTTCGTCTGGAATGATTCATACAGCGTAAAAGTGCCCGTTCTGGATGAACAGCATAAAAAATTCTTCGACATTGCGAAACACATTAGTGATCTCCCTGATAATCGCGATTATTCATCATTTAGAAAATCACTGATATTAACTATTGTTGAATTAGCACGCTACGCCTTGAATTCTTTACGCTACGAAGAAGAATTCTTAATAAAGCATAACTGCAATGAGTGCGAAGAACATTGTGCTTTTCACGACCGCTTCAGGGAAAAAGTGAAGGATTTATTAAAGAGAGCGTGCGACGAAAAAGAAGATATTCACAAGCTTTCCGATGAAGTATCTGCTTTTGCAGAAAACTGGATAACTTACCATATAGCATACGTTGATAAAAAATGTATTGACAATATGATTATAGATAAAGCGAATAACTTTTGACACAGTATTTTTGTATCGTTATCATTTATCTATGACTGCAAAAAGGTTTGTCTGGGACGATTCATATAGTGTTAAAGTACCTTCCATTGATGAGCAGCATAAAAAGTTTTTTGACATTACTAATCAGATTTTGGACATTATTGAAAATACCAGAAGCCCCGATGTTAAGAACTCCTTAATACTTGCCGTAGTGGAATTAGGCCGTTACGCTTTATACCATTTGAGCTATGAAGAAGAATGCATATTTAAATTTCAATGCACAGAATGCTCCGACCATCCATTATCCCATGATTATTACAGGAAAAAAGTAAAAGAATATTTAAAACAAGTCCGCGATAAGAAAACGGATATTTTCGTATTAGCCGAAGAAGTAGCCGTATTTTCCCGGGAATGGCTTTCCAAGCATATCGCCGCAAAAGACAGAGAGTATATTCCATGCATGACCAGAAACAAAGCATAGTGAAACATTTCAACTCTATTGACTCTAAAATAATTATGATATATTTAATATAAATGATACCTGCCCACACAAAGATTATATTTTCAATACTTTTAACAGGTTTTTCCTTAGCTTTTACTTCCCAGATTCAAAATGTGCATGCTACCACTAAAACATTTAAGTCCGTCCAGGATGCTTCAGTAAGATCTAAAGAAACTTCTAATAATGTGAACGGCATAGCACTTGAAGTAGCTTACGATGACGCAATTTTTGGGCTGTCTAAAGATATTAGAAGATCATATGTAAAATTTGACCTCAGCTCTATACCAGATAATGCAACTGTAAACTCGGCAAAACTAAGACTTTACCAAAAATCACATATGCTTACGGACAATTCGATTACGGTTGACATTGTTAGACTAATAGGCGACTGGAATGAAACCGGAGTGACCTGGTCTAACAAACCCGGCAACTATGCTCCTACTGTTAGCAAGTCGGTATCGGAAGGCGCCACATGGGTTGAATGGACTATAACTAATACTGTAAAGGGATGGGTCGACGGCACTTACCCTAATAAAGGATTGGAAATTTCAGGTAAAGAACAGGCCAGTGATTACCTTTTAACATTTTCATCAAGAGAGGGGGATAAGGACCCGGAGCTGGTTGTTAATTATGATGTTCCTTTTAATTTCGATGTGATTATACCGCCAATAGATTTTGACGATACTACAAAACCTGTGATATCAGATGTAAAAGTAGAAAATATTACTGATACTTCCGCAAAAATAACTTGGACAACTGACGAGGACTCCGACGGATACGTTGACTATGACACTGACTCTTCATACGACAAAACTGCTAATGGAGAACTGGATACTAAAGACCATGAATTAAATCTTTATGACCTTGAACCAGACACCCAGTACCATTACAGAGTCAGGGCAAAAGATTCTTCGGGAAATGAGGCTCAGACTTCTGATAAAACATTTACAACGGAAAAACAAGATGAATTAGCCGGAGCACCACCGGTAGAAACGGATGAAACCGCAACGGTTGAAAATACAGGTGAAAGTGATACCACACAGGCCCCTTCAGGAACTACTCAAACAACAAGTCAAGGAACAGGAAGTGCTTCGGATTCTGATTCTGAGGAATCAATGGATCCCGCAGGTGCTGACGAAAGTTCGGACACTCAGGCACCTTATGATGGAAAATATGTAAAAGTTGAAGATCTTTTGGGCGCAGCCAAAGTTGCCGGACTGGGGCTTGGTGGCGCGGGATTATTGCTTTTGGGAGTTTTATTAGGAAAAAAATTCGGTTCTAAAAGTTCGCATGTAAGACCAACTGAAACTTCTATAAATCCCCATCATACCCCAAATAATCACCACAAAGAAGAACGTGAAAATGAAAGATATGAAAATCAGGATGAAAACGGATAAACAAAAAGGAAATACATTAATAGTTTCATTACTTATTGCCGCAGGGGTTTTGGTGTTTTTGCTGGTTTCATATTACCAAAACCAAAATAAAAGCGCAGAAGAAGAAAAAATGAGAAACAATGCTGTCAATCCCAATGTAAACAGCGATGTTGGCGATATTACAGGAATGTCCATGTCCGATTTTGTCGAAATAAACGGTGAACCTGCTTTTAAATCCGAAAAAAAGAACGGCAGGGAAATATGGGTTTATACTTTTCCTGATGAAGATGAATCCACCGCTTATTATTATTATTTTGAAGACGGAAAAATCGCCAGCTACAGGATAGATGAATTCACCGGTACTATAGACTCTGAAGGTTGGCTGGACAATTAGCCATATTGTATAAAAGCCGATTAATCAACCACCTTGTTAAAAACATCTCCAAATGTCCAATCAGGAACAGGAAATTCAGCTCCCCACGCTCCGGGTACATCTTTTGAATTAAACAAAATCACAGTCTTCAGTTCAGGATAATTACTAAAACTATTAAATGCTTCCGAGTACCAATAAATCCTGTGTCTTTCGCTTCCGTTTACAGCCATTTCTGCGATCATTACAGGGCGTCCAAACTTTTTAATGCGCTCATATCTTTCATTAAATATTTCATTAAACCCGCGCGGCCGGCCATAATAATACTCATCCTGCTCATAAAATCCATAAACTGAAACGCCGACATAATCGACATAGTCGCTTCCCGGCCAATATTTTTCCAGGCCATTCATACCTACAGGTGACCAAACGTAGTACGCTTTGGAAGCAGTATTTTTGCACCTTGTGACAAAATATCTATATGATTCAATAAATCCTGAATAGTCATTTTGAGCCCATGGATACCTATCAGTAACATTCTCCATTTCATGCCCCCATCTTATAAAAGAAGGGTTCTTAAATCTGCTTATATCATTGCAAACCGAATCGATAACTTCATCATATTTGCCGGACTTAATATCATTGAATAGGGTTTCTTTACCAAAATCATTTTTATTATAAGGCCACGGCTCAACCGTAACCATTACCCATCTGTTTTTTGAGGAATATAATTCTTCGTCGGCTAATAACTTTTCACTCGAGTAGTTAACCCAAGAAATATATTGGTGTTGAATTGCCAATCTACTTTCATTGTCATAACTTCCCTCCGGATCATAAATCCCGAAGTTAACATTCAAGTTATCAAAATCTACTTTATCTTGCCTGCAAATTACAGGAAATGTGTAATCTGAAATACCGCAAATAAAATTCCCGGGGCTGAAACCCCACGTCCAGGCAAATAAAATATCATTTCTTCTCATAGAAACAACATAAAAAGTGGCAACTACGAATGCTACTAATATAAATAAATGTTTCCACCATGTGATAATAATATTTTTCATATGATTTATTCCCGATTTATTTTCTAACCTTAAACATTACTCTTGAATTTTCTCGATTCCAATATGTGATTTAATATTATGACGGCTATAGATATAACATAAAGAACGGAATTCAAAACAGCAAAATAATAATATCCGGCTGCTTCTCTTGAATCAGAGATAAATATTGAAACAAGCAATCCTGTAGAAACAAGAATAATATAGGGTATTAGAACTTTAAACGAGAGTACGCTTCCGGTGTTTTCCCCTTTTGGAGTAACTTTAAAACTGAATTCTTTCTTTCTAAGTACTCCCACAATACCGTAAAAACATCCTAAAAATACCCATGGCCATCTTACTATCTGAAAAAAAGTAGCCTCCCAGCTTATTATCTTTGCATTCTTAGGCCACAAACATCCTACTTTTTTAAGCCAAAAAAGTGAAATTAAAATTGCAGAGGTATATACCCACGAATGAAGTAAAAAACTAATATAAACAATTCTTACCAGTGCGGAATCATAGAATAGAGCAATTATCGGAATTGAATAACCTATTAGCATGATGACTCCGTATAGCGGATACCACAACTGAGAAAACAGAAACTGAAATTTAATTCTCAAAGGCAAATTTTTTAATTTATTAGGTGTCAGTGTCAATAGAATTACCATCAAACTCCTCGACCATTGAAATTCCTGGGTCATAGCATCGGCAAAGCTAGCCGGCCCGTCGCCAAAAGCAACTGCGTCCAAAGCGTGTACTCCCTTCCACCCTTGTGCATTCATCAACAATGTTGTGGAGTGATCTTCCGCCAACTCCGGGCCTAAACCTCCAATCTGTTTCAATGCACTTGTTCTAACTGCATAATGAGATCCAAAACAAAGCGGAGCGAAACCGTTAGTATGGCCAGCCTGCTGTGCTCCATGCAGAAATGATTCTACATACAAGCGCGCTCTGGCCGTCCAGCTTTTTTCAGAATTTGCATTGCAAACACTCGGCGCCGAAACATACCCTACTTCCTTGTCGTTAAAAGGCCTTAACATTTCTTCAAGATAATTTTCTTGAGGTATATGATCAGCATCCATTTGAACAACAACGTCATACGATTTATATCCATAATTATCATAAAAATATGCCAAATTTCCCTCTTTGCATTTGGTGCGTCTGGGCCAAGTGCTGTTGTGATAATTGGGGGCATTTTTTCTGGTTGAAATAGAAACATTGTGTTCTTTGCACCAATTAATAGTTTCTTTTGATGGATCTTCATCCGCCAACCATGTGTCGTGGACATGTTTTTGTGAAATCATGGCAAGTAAAGTTTTTTTAACAACAGAGAAAGGTTCGCTTGGTGCTTTAGTAACCACCATTGCTACCTTAATATTCGATGGGACCGGAAGAGCAGGGTTGGGTTTTTTCATTCTTGAAACAAAGAAGAAAAAGTATAAAGGTAATAATACGGACCATAAAATCACCAGACTATTTAATAACATCCCGGCCGGCTTGATAATGTGACTGCTGTCAAACCACCAAGAAAGAAAATAAATCAACGCAGCCATATTTACTGCCATCAAAAGGTAAAATTGCCTTTTTTGCCTTATGGACATTACATCAATTAAGTATTCTATTTTTTTGGGATTGCCTGTAGACCCCTCTTTTTCTCTTCTTTTAAACATATTAATCCTTACATTTGAAAAAAGAATTATATCAAACTTATCTTATTATTACTATTCCGGTTATTATTAACTTTATGTGATAATTGACTGGGAGTATAACCTATAGATACGTCTGCGTCAATCGGATCACCGACGTGGGGAAAAAGCTTTGAGGCTTTATTATACTTAAAGCTCCACAACCTCTAATTCTGGAAATAAACACATAAAAGCCCGACCATATAGATCGGGCTTAAATTTAATTCCCCTAAATTTTCAAAACCTTGATTTTTTATTTACTTATGCTCACGCTAGCCGTATTCATCGGATAGCATAGGAAGTGCTTTAAGAATCTCTAATAAATAAATTAATGTTTTTTTAAACATGTTGCCTCCTTTCAAGTAATTAATTATTCGGTTTTCAATGTTCTATCTTAATGTTTATATAATCACATGATCTTCAGCTTAAATCTTGATATTTAAATAACAATGTCTTAACAGTTCTCGAATATTTACTCAATACAATTTCAACAATAAATCAACAAAGTTGTCATAATTCCATTTTTGTGGTATTTAATCACTATGGCAAACAAGAAACCTATTTTAAGGGAAAAGGAAACAAGGAAGTTTTTCGAGCTGGTAAAGCTAAAAGAAAGCTTTCAAGTGGTCGGGGATATAGGCATGGGAAAAAGCAAATTCCTAAGAGAGATGGATGAAAAAAACACATCCGACTCAAAGCTGGTTTATTTCGACCTTAACCAACTCTACAAAAAAGACCTTCAGACATTCGTTGAAATCTTTTCAAAATTACTTCACTCCAACGAAAACAGTCTGGCCGGAATAGAAAAAAAGATAGAGGAATATTTAGGCGACTACAAATCTCTATATATTATGTTCGATGACATAGAGGTTATGAATGACTGCGATAAAGAAGTGGTCAATACTATCAGATCACTAAGAGATAACTTTAAGTATAAGCTCTGCTATGTGTTTGGATTCAGGACCGGGCAGGAACCGGACATTCGTCTATCCCAGCTTTTAACTATGGCTCCGTATAAATTAAAACTTGAAACGCTGGACAACGAGGAAATGAAAAAAACCATTAGTTATCTTGCGGTAAGGTACAACTTGAAACTAAATAAAAAAGAAACGGATCAGATAATTAAGCTGTCAAAAGGAAACCCATCAAACTGTAAAAAACTTTTATTAAAAAAACATTTTGGCGAGGATTTATTAATAACCGAAACGGATAAAGACGAAAAAATTCTGGAGAAAGCAATTATGGAAATGTCAAAAAGCGAATATCTGATTTTTAAAAAGCTTATAGAATCAAAAGGCAAGCTAGTTGAAAAGGATGATATTGCCGAAATATTAAGCCCACAAAGCCACGGTTCGGGAGTCAGCGACGCGGCAATAAGCCAAATAGTCAAACGGGTAAGAGAAGCCTGCGATGAGAACGAAATTAATCTGGTAATAAAAACAAAAAGAGGAATGGGGTATTATTTGGTCTGATTTTTTAGTTGTTACTGAATTCTTTCAACAACAAAATTGCTGGAACTTGAAAAATAAATTTAATGCGTTTACTGCCACAAATATGCTACCATTATTCCTATAGGAGGTGGTAAATCTGAAATTTTTCAATGTAAAAACAAAAGAGTCAGTTGAAGTTCCCGATGATCAAGTAACAGTTGTTACTACTAAAAATGGGAGAAAAGCTGCTAAAGCGGAAGTTAACGGTATGAAGTTATTCAAGTTTTTGGGTAAAGAAGACTTGCAAAGATTAGGCCAGACAACCTGATATTTTATAAAAGACCTCTTTAATTAAAATGCACTTTTTAAATATTTACCTGCCTGAAATGGGTTGGTTTTCTTTATGTTTTTAAAACATATCATTTCATTGCCAAAGTACTAAAATTAGACATAAATCTATTAATAAACTTATTAAGAAAACGCTCAAGTGTGTTAAAATCACAATATTCTACCCAAAATAAAATAATAAAATGGGTTACCTAATAAGCATTGACACAACATTAAAACTAATCCGTGATTTCGGTCAAGTTGACAAAAACGTAGTATTTACCCACGGATCGTTTGACTTGTTTCACGCAGGTCATTCACTATTTTTGAACAAATCCAAAAAAGAAGGCGAAGTACTCATTGTGGGCTTGGAACCGGATTCCAACATAAGAAAATATAAGGGATTGTTAAGACCAATCATCAGCCAAAAACATAGGGCGGAAATTTTGATAAATCACAAGGCTGTAGACTTTGTGTTCATAAATTACGAGCTAAACGAAATGACAGATTTATATTACCTGGAACTTTATAAATTACTTAAACCTAACGTAATAACTGTGGGAAAAAATTTTCCCGTAAAAAACAGACGACACCTTAAAATTAAAGATACAACTGTAAAAGAAATAGATGCCGAAGTTACATCAACGACAAAAATAATTACCGGAATAATTAATAGATACAACAGCAATGCCAAAAACAATTAATAGTTACTTCTTATTATATTTGCTCCAGATAATTCTGCTTTGAATCCCATAGTTCCACATAAACGCAAAACACAAACCAACAAACCAGAAAATATTCGAAATCAATAATCTCTCTCCAAACAACGTATTGCCCATATAAACTACAAATGCCTGAATAAAAGTGGACATAACTACAACTGCATAGTATTTAACAAAACCGGGGAAAAGCTTTGAGCGATTATCAAACTTGGTTTTATTAAAAGCGAAGTAATTATTCAAAAAGAAAGCGAGAATAATAGAAATATGATCTGCAATGATCACTGAAATAAACGGCTTTAATTGAGCATAGTAGGTAATAAGAATATTAAAAAACAAATACTGCAAAATTACACTAATAACTCCAACTAATCCAAATCGGAATATTCTGAACTTTTCGTAGGCGGAGCGCATTTTTCGG
>MEVD01000011.1:0-800 GCA_001772865.1 candidate division WWE3 bacterium RIFCSPHIGHO2_02_FULL_38_14
AACACTGCCAATGCTTTCCGGCGAATACGGATAGCGTTATATTGGCTAGTTAGTTATTCAAGGTTTTGAAAATTTAGGGGAATTAAATTTTATAAAGCCCGATCTATATGGTCGGGCTTTTTGATAAGATTAGGAATTATTGGTTTAGCCAGCTTTCCAGGTCTATAGTGCCGGTAAATTCATCTACCTTATAATCAACTATCTTAGCGTTTTCGATGTAGTAATAATACCCGGTAGATTCATCTTCGGGGAATGTGTAAACCCAGATTACTCTGCCATTCTTGACTTCAGATCTAAAATTCGGTTCTCCGTTAAACTCAAGCAATGAAGATGTTGGTTTTCCTTTAAGGCTGACCACATCGCTATTTACGCCTTCAGTGACTGTATCATTGCTCATTTTATCTTCAGTCTTATTCACATCAGCACTTTTATTTTGGTTTAGGTAGTATGAAAATACCAAAAACACCAGGACTCCGCCAGCTATAAGTAATGAAACTATTAAAGTATTTCCTTTTTGTTTATCCATTTTCCTCTTGGAGATGGCTGTGTTCATGCGAGGAATATCGCATAATTTTTTTAGTGTCAATCACGATGAAATATATTATTTTACATTATTTTTTTCCATACAAGGAACGTATTCTTTATCTTTTTGGGTTATATGGTTAGAAAGCCATTCTCGTGAAAATACGGCTAATTCTTCAGCCAGAGCATATATATCTGTTCCTTCGGTTCGCGCTTTTTTTAAATATCCTTTCACCTTTTCCCGATAATAGTCATGAGATAAAGGATGGTCTTTACAA
>MEVD01000011.1:1075-1830 GCA_001772865.1 candidate division WWE3 bacterium RIFCSPHIGHO2_02_FULL_38_14
GGTAGTAATTTATTTAGAACCATGCCGTCAATACTTTCTTTATCTTTGTATGCTATATGATAATCTATCCAGTTTTGTGTAAATTCTGCAACTTCATTGGCAAGTTCATAAAAATCTGTAGTCTCATTACGAGCTTTACTTAATAATTCCTTCACTTTTTCCCGGTAGCAATCATGAGATATAAGGTGGTCTTCGTATCCTTTACAGTTATATTTTATTAAGAAATCTTCTTCAGAACATAAAGAATTTATACCGTAACGGGCTAATTCTATGATAGTTAAAGTTAATGAATGTTTAAAAGTGGAACTATTAGGATTATTAAGCAGATCGGAAATTTGATTAGCTATATCAAAGAATTTTTTATGCTGCTCATCTAGAACGTGCACTTTTACGCTGTAGGATTCATTCCAGACGAACTTTTTATTGTTCGTCATTGATAAATAATAATGCTATGTAATTCTGGTGTCAAAACTGTTTTGGATTTTACTGTGCGACTGCGTTTGCCGAATTAACTCTGCCCTTGGACCAATATACTCCCGTTCCCGAAATTTTATCTGCTGTTGATTCAAGTCGTGCCCGGACTTGCGAGGCGGAAGTTCCGTATGGAGTAGACCAAATAAGGGCGGCAACTGCAGAAGTCATTGGTGTAGCCATTGATGTTCCTGAAGCATAATCGTAATTGAGTGATTTATTTATTTTATATGGGTGATTAGGAAATGTAGAGTATATATTCTCACCCGGAGCTGCAACGTCGA
>MEVD01000011.1:1998-3199 GCA_001772865.1 candidate division WWE3 bacterium RIFCSPHIGHO2_02_FULL_38_14
TTTCTAAAGTTCGAGATCTAACTGAACCTCCAAGGCTCATGTTTATCACTTTGGCACCGTTGTCCGTTGCCCACGTAATTCCGTTAGCAATCCAGGAGTATGCTCCCGAACCGCTATCGTTTAATACTTTTCCATTCATTAACTGACAATTAGGACAGCCGCCGGCAACACCCAAACCGTTGTTCGTGACTGCAGCGACTATTCCCCCAACATGAGTACCATGACCATATAAATCATCGGGAGTTGGGGAATCCGTGAAATTTCTTTGCAATACAACCTTGGCTGATAGATCTTCATGGTTTTGGTCTATACCGGTATCCAAAATTGCAACTTTCACTCCGCCTTGAGTGGTATCCCAAGCGGCGGGTCCGTCAACATCAGCATCCACTACTCCGACAACTCCGTTGATGGTTTGTCCGGTGTTTTCCAAGCCCCATTGTCTCTGAGTAAAGTAAGTATCATTTGGTACTAAGAACGCCTCTGCTTTGTAGTCTAATTCGGCATACTCCACGTGAGGGTTTTTTGAAAGGGCTGCAACCACTTTTTCTTCTGCATTGGCGGGGACTTGTAATACAAATGTGTCAAGTTGTTCAATTTTATTTTTTACTTTTGCTTTGTTATTTTCAAGTTGTTTGTTTTTATCTTCTTGGGAAGTGCCGCTCTTGAATTTTACTAATATCTGTCCGGATACAAAATCATCATTTTTAGCTTTGACAGATTTATTGAATATGGGTAGTCCTAAGAGTGTTAATAAAGCTATCAGGAGAAATGAAATAATAAATGCCTTTTTCATCTGATTTGGATTATATCAAATATTTTTAGGTGTGTATAGAAATTATAATTATAGATTTTGTTAATTTCACATCAACCCAATATAAAATATTAAGCCCGGAGTTTTAAAACTCCGGGCATTATCACGGTACCACTTATTTACTTTTACTTAGGTGGAGGTGGAACTAAACAAGCTACCGTTGTTTTATTTCCTGAAGCATCAGTGACCACTACAACGGGGTCGGCATTCAGTGTTAAGTGCGCAGCAATCGCAGCCGCCTGACCGTTAGCGCTTCCCATCTTCTTTTCTGATGGGGTTGCACCGGGGGCTTCGGTTACTTTAAGCTTATCACCGCTTACGTACGGACCAAATCCGCTTACCCAGATATCCAACTTTGGATCTAGAACGTCAGAAGCTTCCACCAGATAG
>MEVD01000011.1:3378-8364 GCA_001772865.1 candidate division WWE3 bacterium RIFCSPHIGHO2_02_FULL_38_14
ATTAATTTGATCAACTCCCAAGCCAACGCTGGTGTATGACCAGCTAGTTTGACCCGCAGCATCTGTATTGCAGTTTGGATCAACGGAGCATTCTCCGGGATCGCTCACTTGTCCACTATTGGGTCCGGATACGACAGAGAATTTCACATTAACACCCGGCAAAGGCTGGCCGTTTACGGTTACAGTAGCGGTTACGGTATGATCTTGATCAACTGATAGATCATTTTCTGCTGAAGGAGGGTCTATGGTAATTTCCGTAACTACACAAGTTCCGTCAGGAGCTTCGAGTACGTCAATTCTTCCGTCAAAATCTCTGGAAAGAATTGTTTCAAAGCCATTAGTTAATGGTCCGCACTCTAAATCTTCATCTCGTCCCCCGACTGTGGCAAACGGAGAGTAAGCAAGAGTGTCGGGATCTATCTGCCAGATTTTTCCATCGCTTGCAGTTCCGGCAAACAACTGGCCATCGAGTCCCATGGCTAAGCCGCTGTTCCAACAACCAGCATTACCAAAGCCTTGAGCCCAAGGACATTGCCCGGCTGTGTCAGCTGAAAAGTTAATTAAATCAGCAGCAATTTCTACTCCGGCTTTAGTGTAGTGGTGTATATGTGTATGAATGTCAGGGCTGAGCCATAATGTATCATCTGTAGGATCTACTGTAATTCCGTCGTAAAAAAAGAATTCGCTTCCGCAACCTCCATGTACATCGGCAAAACTAAATCTTAGAGTAGCCAGACCGGAGGACATGTCTACACTATAAATGTGGCACTGATTTCCTCCAAGGTCGCCTCCCCAAAGCACGCCTTCTGAGGAATCCCAGGCTATAGCATCAAGTTGTACCGCAACACCATTTGAATCGGCAGTGGCAACTGATCCTAAATTTGCACCGGATGTATTAGTTTTGTATACTGCAGCGCTGCCTGCGCATGTAAAAAGTACATTAACTCCGTCATAGGCAACACCAATACCGGTGCAACCAGCAGCAGGATTGATTGGTCCTGGAGGTGAAACCTGATCTCCGGGGGCAGCTAAAACCGTGGCTGATACCAACACACTCAATGAAAGTACAACAACAAATATTGCTATTAGTCTATTCACTAATTATCACCCCCTTTTTAGACAAAAAAATATATAAAGTAAGAGAATGATTCTAAATTTAAACTGTTTATATACATAAGTCAGTAAATTAATTCACACATTAGATGTATAATAATTAACACAATATGGATTCTGCCGTCGAAGAAAAACTGTATAAGTTTTTTTCTAAGTTTCCTTTAATAGAGTACAAAAAAAGCAATATTCTACTTAGACCTGAAGATACTCCTCAAGGTGTGAGTTATTTATTACAAGGATACGTAAGAATATTTTTTATTACCAAAAACGGCCATGAATTTACCTTAAACATTTTTAAACCGGGATCATTTTTTCCTCTTACATGGGCTATTTCTAATATAGATAATACCTACTTCTACGAAGCGATGGGCGATATAAAAATACTGAGGGCACCTAAAGAAGTATTTTTGGATTTTATTCAAAAGGACAAAGAAATTCTTTATCTTATAAACTACCGATTACTTGTGGGAATCGATGGCATAACATCACGTTTGGAATACCTAATAACAGGAGATGCACGTTGTAAGGTAGCTAATGTGCTTTTAATGTTAAGTAGAAGATTTGGTAAAGCAAATTTAAAAAATGGTCATGTAAAAATAGATTTTAATATTACCCAAAAAGATATAGCACAACTGGCAGGTATAACCAGAGAAACTGTGTGTTTTGAAATGAAAAAATTAGAAGCTAATAAATCTATAAAACGTGCTAATAATTCATATATAATTTGTAATGTTAAAAAGCTGGATACCGGAGCTTTAATTTCAAAAAGCGGTGTTACTCCCCAAACTTTATAAAATCAAACAACCCACCGAAATTTATCGATGGGTTGTATTTTTGAAATTCGGGATGTTTATTAGAAAATATCCCCGGAATTTCCGTCGCTTGAGTTAACCCAAGAACCATTGTTGCCTGCGTGGTATATCCATCCCCACCAATCGTAAGAAAAACCGTATCCCGAATCGAAATATCGAGCTACCCAACTAACATATCCAGGACAGGTTCCGGATAGGTCACAATTGTAGTCAAATAACCCTACAGACCCCTTAGTTTTCCAATCTGGTGTGGATTTAAGTGTGCCGGTTATGGTTGCTCTAAAACCGCCCTCAAATGTTCCGTCTTCGTCACCATCAAGCGTTCCACCAGCACCTGGGCTGGTTTGCCCGGATTGTGAATCAAACTGACCGACATACTTTACATCCGCGCAGTATTCGCCTTGTGTGGATGATTTCCATACTTGGATGTGCTTATTGTATTCATCAAACGCCCAATAATTTCCTCCTTCTCCCGAGTCCACATCATTGACTACTTTTTGAGTAACATTAACAACCGGAGAGCCAACTTTGTCGCATTCTCCAGGGTTAACTTCGGTCCCCCAATTTAAAGTATTAGGCGCTGCAAAAGCTGTGGACGCTAAGCTCGCTAGCATTAAAGCACCGGCCGCTGCGCCTGCTAAAAGTTTTCTCATTTATTTTCACCTCCTGTCTAATAAAAAAATAAACCGCCATCGCTAAAGGCGGTAAAAAATGTTCATATTTAAATTTGAGTATGGAAATACACCAAAACTATAATGATCCTTATTAGAGTGTTTGTCAATGTATTTAAGTAAATTTAGATTGCTTTGTTCTGTTTTCTGATTTGTTTAGTTTACTTCAGAAGCCCGGAGAGTTTCCCGGGCTTTTTTTGTGTATTATTCTAACCAAGTAAGTGGTGTTACCAATGAAGGATCAGGTGCTGCCCCATATTCGTTATTTGCTACTGAAGAGCCATCTTTTTCCGTGCAGGAACCTCCTAAATCTTCTAAGTCCACATGGCCGTAAACGGCAGTGTCAGGAGTCCCGTCACCAACTACTACATCAAAATGAGCATTTCCATTACCTACACCATTTGTAGTTAAAGTTCCAAGCGTTTGAATACTGCCCAAATGTCCTGAGGCGTCTAACCCCCCGTTTGAAGCGGCACTGTCTCTAACCAGTTGGACTGAGAGTGTGCAATTTGGAGCCACCTTTTGAGCGTGGACTTCTACTATTAATCGGTCCGATCCGCCCGGGTTGGCGTTAACTACAACATTACCTGTATCAGGGTCAGTTCCTACCTGTAGCCCATCTTGTGTGTTATCATACACCTCAAATCTTTGAGCTCCAGGGGCAGCGTATGCTGTAGGAACAACTACTGCCAAAAGCAATGCAACAACTCCCAAAGCTGTTTTAGTATTTCTGTTTATCATAACTTTCACCCCCTTTCTGAAAAGTTCTCGGAAATATTACAATATATTTTTTATACGGTCAGTGATTTTTATTACATCTATTATGTAAGGTAAGTCACAATATATTCACGTTTGAAAATTGAAATTCACTGGATCTACAACGATCCTTATTAAAATGTATGTCAATATATGTACCAATTTCAGGAATTAAATTACTGTGGTAAATTTTCTATCAATCGAGTATTAGTTTATAAGTGTAATACTGGCTCTATTCGTTTGTTTCCGATACCAATTTTATTGATTCCACCGACATCTTTAAAGCTTTATCGTACTTAGCCCATGAACTTAACGGTGTTGTTGTGGTTACAACCATACCATACATATTATTAACATAAAATACATACTGCATTTGGCGAAGCACTAAACCATCGGGTCGTGTATTGGAAACTTCTATAACATATACATCCATCCCGTCTATTTTTGTTGAGTATCTGGAAGCGGATTCCATGCTGGGATATTGAGCCAGCATTGCTTCCATCCATTTATCCTGGTAATCGGCAAATGTCGAAAAGTCCGAAGGATGAGCTCCTACCAATGCGTTTAAATTCGCATAAAAAGTTGAACCGTCAGGGAGATTTTCAGCGGTTAAAGATCCGGCGACAAAGTCTACTGTCGGGTTGGATGAAGTACTCCATCCTAATGGAAGTTTTAAAGAAAATTCCAGATCGGTTTCGGAGTCTTTGAATGTTACAGCCCGATCGGCCAGTAATGGTTTTTGTGTCTCCGGTGCTTTTGTGACGGTTTTCTCAGTTTTTTCCACCATTGATCCGTTATTACCATTTGCAGCTGAATCTGAAGGCTGAGTTCTCGTGGCTGTGATACTAAATTTAAGAGCGCCGCTAACCAGTAATACGGCTACAATTAGGAGGACCACTAATACTAAACCGACTAATACGGCTTTATTTTTAAGGAAGTTCATTTTTAGCTACACCTTTCTTCTGCCACCAGAAGTATACAAGCGCAGCTAGGGCAGACAGTGAAAAAACAAATAAGGCAAATCCGACTTCATTTGAGCTTAATATTTGCAATGTTTGGACGGCTTTAATTGTGGAAGTTCCTGCTACTTGAGGCAGTTCTGGGCTGGTAAGTCCCAATGCTAATGGATTATAGTACATTGAGTTTCCGTACTCAGCGCCTAAAGAAAGACTTTGGTTAAGGGGAGCATATTGCTGTCCTAAGTAAAAAGCTGAGGTAAATCCAACAGACATGTAAAAATTGTTTCATCCTTTAAACTGGCTGTCAAGCTATTTTTCGTAGGCAGTGAAGTGAATATATAGGGATCTGGATCCGAACTGGACAGTTGCGTATTCAACTGTTCCCAATTCGGCGTTCTCTCTGGTAAATACGATTGGGAAACCTTCATAACTGTAGTGAGGACGCCCGCCTTCCTGATCGGTTAAAGGTGAAATTTTCTCCCAGCTTTTATCTATAGCTTCTGTGTACAAGCGGTCTACGTTTTCTTCGAACATATTTATAAAATCAATATGAAATTTGTATTCCACGCCTACCGAAGCATAGGCTTCTTCATTTTCAAAGTTATACCATTTTTCATCGGGAATAAATTTATGTAGATACACATCCGAAACGCTTAAATAAGCATTTGCTTTTAC
>MEVD01000012.1:0-25262 GCA_001772865.1 candidate division WWE3 bacterium RIFCSPHIGHO2_02_FULL_38_14
ATTCATTCAGCCAATTTAAAAGCATAATTGTGTGATTGTTCGGATCATTTGTGGTCAGTTCCCAGTCGCTGTCGTGCAGAATGCCTATTATTTCCCATTGATCCGAGGTCAAACTGCCTAAGGACATTCCTTCTTTTTTTATACCGTTTGAAACATAATAATCATGGAACGCTCTCAAAGTTTTACCAACCGCATAACAGTGTCTGCGCAGATTTACATTCTGCATGTTTTTATGAAGAAGTTCTTTAGCTGTTTCAACTGTGAGATCTTTCATATATAAAATAATTACGCATTATAAAGTGCTCAGACTTCCAAACACCTACAACCCGTAAATTTCCTTGGTAGTTTCTTCCATTTCATGTTTTAGCTGGGGAAAAGGCACACCCTCCCGCGCAGGGACATCTTCCAAAAACCAAAATACTCTCTCACTATGACCGTAGCCAAAAGTAGGCGGCATCCCATACTCAAGCATTTCTACGTAGTCAATATCGAGCCACTGAGCTTCTTTATCGCCTAAATCCCGCATGCTCTGCTGTTCTTTAAATCTTTCCAGCTGGTCCAGCGGGTCGTTAATTTCAGACCAACCGTTTCCAAGTTCGCTGCCGGCTATTACCGGCTGGAATCTTTCGGTTATGTGGGGGAACTCCACCATGGATTTCGACAAAGGAGACATATATTTGGGATGGTTTACTAAAAAGGCCGGACCGGAAATTGAATGCCTCAAAACTTTCCAAAGATTATCCACTCCTCTTTGTGCATTTAATTCAAAATCGATTCTGACTTTATTTTCCCTCAAAGCTTTTTCAACTTGCTTTAAATCCACTTTATAAACATCTACTCCAAACCTTTGTTTCATTATTTCCGCAAAATCTATAATTTCCCAGTCTTTTGAGAAATCAACTTTAAAACCTCTTATATCAAATACTTTTTTTCCAGGATACACATTTTCCATAACATAGGAATAAAGCCTTTTTACAAAATCCATACCTTCTTTATAGTCTGCATACGCCCAGTAAAACTCCATCGCCATATGTTCTGGCAAGTGCTCATCGGATAAACCTTCGTTTCTGAATCTGGGTCCTATTTCAAATACTTTTTCATAACCGCCACCCACAAGTCTTTTTAAATACAGCTCCTGGGAAATTCTCAAATAAAAATCCTGATCTATCGATTCCATATGAGTAATAAAAGGCGCGGCATCTGCTCCTCCCGGAACCATTTCCAACACCGGAATATTTATCTCCAAAAATCCGTGCTGTTTAAAAAATTCTCTATGGGCGTCCCAAAATTTGGCACGTCTTATAAATCGCTGAAAAACTTCCTCGTTAATATTTGTATCCAGATACCTTCTTCTTAGTCTGGTTTCTTTATCTTTTAAACCTTCCCACTTATCCGGCAGCGGCCTTAAAGTTTTAGTCAACAACCTTAGCTTAACAACTTCCACTGATACCTGCCCTCTCTGGGTTTTTACAACTCTTCCTGTTCCTTCCACAAAGTCTCCGGCATCCAAAAGGTCTAAATTTTCAAATCCCAGCTCGCTGTATTTTAAGTCAGGAGACTTAATGTTTTCTTGTTTTAAATACAGCTGCACCTTCCCGCTTTGATCTTTAATATCAATAAATGCAATCTTCCCGTGTTCTCTGATTGATATGATTCTGCCCGCGACTACAATTTGCTTTCCTTCAAAACTCTCAAACTCGGATAATATTTTACCGCAGGTAATATTTCTGGATGATTTCGCAGGATACGGATCAACTCCCAGACCACGCAAAGTTTTCAGCTTTTCCAGCCTTACATCTCTTAATTCTTTTAGCGTAGACATGAGAACATTTACTCACAAATCGAATTTTTATTCAATATTCAGAATTGTATATGTAATGCTTCCTACAGGAGCTTCAACCAATATTTTATCCCCTATTTTTTTGCCGATTAAGCATGAACCTAAAGGGGATTCATGGGATATTTTTTTCTCCATTGGATTTGCTTCCGGTGCTCCGACTATATAAAACGATTCTTCTTCACCGTCAACATGAACAGTAACCTTAGCTCCTACAAAAACTTTGCTTTTATCCCTTACATCGGAAACTACCACATTTTTCAGGATGTCTTCCAGTTCTGAAATTCTGCCCTCAACAAAACTCTGTTCTTGTCTGGCTGCATCGTACTCGGCATTTTCCGAAATGTCACCGTTGTCCCTGGCCTGTTTGATCCTTTTTGCTACTTCATACCTTTTAACATCTATCAAGTCTTTCAGTTCGTCTTTTAGTTTTAGCATCCCTTCGGCTGTAACATAATATTTATTGTCTTTTTGCGCTTTATTCATAATTTTCTCTCACTCTTGGCTAATAAACCAATTCTATTAACCAATAAAAATAACTCCCTCGTCAAGGTAAATTGAATATCAGTCATTTGCCTGGGGAGTTAAATCAATGTGGGAATGTTAGCATTTTATAAAATTCTTGTCAATGAGTTATATAGATATTTGCCTATGTAATTGCGTGAATTCGGCTAAAAAACTGTTAAAATAACAGATATGAAAACAGATACGTCTAAAACAAAATGGAATCTAAGTCTTCTATTTAAATCAGATGATGATCCGGCTATCGAAACAAAAAGAAATGAAGTAAAAGAAGAAAGCTATAAATTTATAAATAAATGGTCAAAAAGATCCGACTTCTTGGAGCTGGAACATATACTTAGGGAAGCTTTGGATGAATATGAAGCTCTTGCCGGAAAGTACGGCATGGCTGGACATGAAAGCCTTTATTTATTTCTGCGTAAGTCTACAGACCAGAACAATCCTGAAATAAAAGCCAGAGTAAGCAGACTGGACGACTTTGAAGTAAAAATTTTAAATGACATTCAGTTTTTTGAAATGAGAATTTCCAAAGTAAGCAGTGAGATACAGAAAAAATTTCTTGAATACTCCGGATTAAAACAATATAAGCACTTTCTGGAAAACCTTTTTAACAAGTCTAAATATTTATTAAGCGAGGATCAGGAAAAAGTAGTTAATTTAAAAGACAAGTCGGCTATATCGAACTGGGTGCAAATGCTTTCAGGTTTTTTAGCCAAGGAAGAAAGAGAAGTATTAAATAAAAATGGCAAAAAAGAGACTAAAAGCTTTTCTTCAATTTACAACCTGCTTAACGACACTAATAAAAGCATAAGAGATGCGGCAGCTAAAGCTGTTAATGAAATAATATTTAAACATGTTGATGTTGCTGAGTACGAATTAAATTCAATAATGGAATATTTAAAAGTGGAGGATGAATTAAGAAACCGCTCCAGGCCGGATCTTGGGAGGCTGGTAAGCGATAATATGGAACCCGAAATCATTGATGCGCTAATTGAAGCGGTCACATCCAGAAGCGATATTTCAAAAAGATATTATAAACTGAAAGCGAAATTATTTGGTGTAAAAAAACTTCAATACCATGAGAGAAATGTTCCTTACGGTGATATAGATAAAGAGATTTCGTATAAAAAAACCGTGGATTTGATTTGGAACACGTTTAACAACTTGGATCCGGAATTTTCATTAATTTTCAAAAACTTTGTGGAAAACGGCCAAATAGACGTTTTTCCAAAAAAGGGGAAAAAGAGCGGGGCATTCTGTGTAAGCATGCCTCAGGACACCCCGGTATATATTTTATTGAACTTCTCAAACAAATTGTCGGATTCTTTGACTTTGGCGCACGAAATGGGCCACGCAATAAATGACACCTTAGTAAGAAAGTCGCAGCACGCATTATACAGAGATGTATATACTTCAACTGCTGAGGTGGCCAGCACTTTCTGCGAGGATTTCGTTCTTGAAAAGTTCAGCCAGAACGCCGATAAAGAAACCCAGCTAGCCTTAAAGATGATGAAACTAAACGATGACGTTTCAACTATACAAAGGCAGATCGCCTGCTATACCTTTGAACAAGAATTGCACAAGACTTACAGAGAAAAAGGCTATTTGGCAAAAGAACAAATGGGGGAGATATTCCGAAAGCACATGAAATTCTATATGGGCAATTACGTAGAATTTTCAAAAGAATCCGATAACTGGTGGGTAGTTTGGCCTCATATCAGGAAATATTTTTACGTATATTCTTATGCCAGCGGTTTATTAATATCCAAGTATATGCAAAATACCGTTAGAAAAGACAAAGATTTTATGAAAAAAGTGAAAGGATTTTTATCTGTTGGTATATCTGATTCTCCCAAAAATACATTTCTTAAAATGGGAATAGATATATCCAAAAAAGAATTCTGGAATACAGGACTTAATGAGATGGAACAGCTGTTGAATGCGGCGGAATCATTAGCTAAACAGCTTGATAAATGAAAATAAATGATATGTACTTTAATATTTTATTCAGCTCACTAAAAGAATTAATAAACAAACATGATGGAAAAGTTTTCTGGTGCATTGCACTGGTTTATTCAATAACTATTGTAAATCTGGCCGGATCATCAGAACATACAACAAACAAAGAATACACCACCTTTTATGTAAGTGATTTTTCCGCCTTTTTAACCGGTGCTTATATTATTAGATATGATTCAGCCAAAAACTTATATAATATAAATACCCAGCGTATATATTTAAATGAAGTTATCAAACCATACATAAGGGACGAGGTAATACTGACTTTTAGAAATCCCCCCTTGCTTGCCGTGCTGTTTTTTCCTTTAACTTTATTTGAACCCAGAACGGCTTTTAAAATATATGTATTCGTAAGCTCTCTGGCTGTTTTCCTGGGAATTTTTATTTTAACACGCAAATTAAAACTGAACTCTTCTATAATAGCGGCAGCGGTATCAGTTTTTTACTCAACTATAAGCACTTTATTGACAGGTCAAATAGGATCATTGCTGCTATTAGTCTTATGCTTGATTTATGTAAGCATTATGGAAAACAAATTTACCGCTGCCGGATTGTTATCAACCCTGCTTCTCCTTAAGCCTCAATACATGCTTTTAATTCCTCTAATATTTTTAGCTGTAAACATGAACAGAAATTACCTTAAAGCCGCACTGATAGGCGGATTATTGTTCTTAATTGCGAATTTTCTGATATTCGGGTCAAATCCTTTAACGGAATATTTATCTTTTTTGTACAATACTGAAACTTACAGCATGGGTACTGATATAGAAAAAAATTACAGCCTGCTTTCGCTGTTTTCTGTTTTTTTGCCAAATCCTTTAACCATTACTTTTATTACAAGCTTTATATTATACGGTTTAGCATTATCTCTGTATTTATTAATTAAGAACAATAGGGATATGCTGCTTTTTACCGGAATTTTAATTGTATTCCCTTTAGCCATTCATGTTATTCTGGCAGATCTTATAATGTCATTACCTCCGTTTATATTCCTCATTTCAAAATACCGTATCAGCAAAGACAGAAAATATTTACTTCCTGCAATTCTAATATATTTAATACCTTTTATTTATTTGGCTAAACTAGTATGGTTAAGCAGCATATTGTATTTTTTTGTTGTTGTTTTAATACTAAGACCGGCAAATACTACTTCTCGTCCCAGTACCATACCCCGTCCCAATTATTAACTTTATCTCCTAAATCTTTTATTCTGATAATCATTAGGTGAGACGGTCTGTCGTTAGGCAGCTGCTCAAAAAAGGAAAGGGCTTTTTCAAAATCCCCGGCATAATAAAATGCCAAGCCTTTTTCATATATTTCTTTTATCTTTATATTTTCCTCCGTTTTATACATAGGCTGGTAGATTTTTACCAAAGATGACCTTCCTTTAACAATTACTGTGTCAATCTTTCTTATAACAAAAGCATCGTCCGGCCTCTTTAGAGCTTTTACAACCGGTTCTGTTATTAATGTACTTACACCGTATTTTCTGGTAAGCCCTTCTACTCTGGAAGCCAAATTCACATTATCACCTAATACAGTATAATTGAGCCGTTCTTCATTTCCAATGCTGCCTATTATCATTTCCCCGGTATGCAGACTCATTCCAACCTTAAAAGCACTATCGGAATAATCTTTCACAATCATTTCCCTAAGCTCCAATACAGTTTTTAATGCATCCGCTACGTGATCCCCGTTTTCTTGCGGCCCGTTCCAAAACGCCATAATCTCATCTCCAATATATTTGTCGATTATTCCGTTGTTTTTCAGAATTATTTTGTTTGCTTTTTCCAGATAGTCATTAAGCCTGTTCATTAAAACCTCCAAATCAAGCTTTTCAGAATAAGTTGTAAAATCCCTGATATCTACAAACATTACTGTCATTTCCTTTTTAATTCCTTTTACCCTGCCTGTAGGACTATTTACCATTTCCTTTAAAACTGATTCGTTTACATATTTTCCGAATAATTTATACATAAACGCCCATTCATTTTTAACAGAAAATAATTTATATACAATTTGCAGTATAAAAGTAGCAGTCAAAATCATTGTTGAGGTTGTAAAATCCCAATTCACACCATATTCATAAAGAATAAGTCCGAATAGAATATTTATCAGCACAAATATAATAAATGTCGAAAGTTCATATGTTGGTTTTTTAAAACCCGAATAAACTAAAAACGAGGAAGTAGCCAGCACTAAAACTACAAGAAGAAGCAATTCCCTGGAAATGTCCTCCTGAAACCTGTCTAATAGATATGAGTTTAAAATATTTGCATGAACATAAATACCCGGTGTGTTGTTCCCGAATACATCTACAAAGTTATCAGTAACCTGAGATTTGATATCATAAGTTACTATACCTACCAACACAATTTTGCCCTTTAAAGACCTGGGGCTTACAATACCACTGTAAACATCAACAAAGCTATAATAGTTAAAATTCTGATTTGAGTAATTAAAAATAACCGGATCGGTATTACAGTTTTTACTCAGCTGGTTTTTTGCATTCTTATAAATAGCCAGAGAAAAACTGTTATAGCAAGTGTTATTAATCATCGCATTCGGATTGAATTTTCTGATTTTTCCGTCATCTTCCTGAGGAAGGTTAACAAAACCCGTAAATGTTCTACTTTGATCAGCCAGAGAACTTTTGACAACTGAGTTGTTACCTAGTTTTGAAGCAAAAACAACATCCATATTGCTTTTGCCCAACTGATCTTTGAAGTCTCTATAGTCATTTTCATCTTCATTTAAAAACAATATATCAAAGGCAAGAGTATTAACTTGGGCAGTGTTTACTTTCTGTACAAAATCGGAAAATATTTCGTCAGACCAGGGCCAGTTTCCGAATTCCTTAAAACTCCTGTCATCAATTCCTATAATCACTATATCTTCCGAAACATCGGCGAACCCCTGCAGCTTATCCAAAAATATTAGATTTAAACTTTTGAAAAAAGGCATGCCTGAAATTAAGAACAAAAAACAGACAATAAGGAAATTATAAAAATAATATTTGTTTTCTCTATTAAACATTATAATAATTGGGCTTAATTAACCGGTTAGTTGTCTCGTACAGATGCTACTGCGGAGGGCCTTTCGGAGATGGGTTTTTGAATACCTGCGAGAGATTTAATCCTGGAAAACGTGTTTCCTATCACATTCCCTGAATTAGACAGATCGCCATTTTTCCTCGTAACAGAGATAAAAAACCCTGCTATGAGCGTTATTATTATTAATATTATGGCTATAAGTCCTCGTTTCATGCCCCGATTATAGTAAATTATAGGGGTACAATGCAAGTTTTTCTTTTTGGGGACTATTTTGACCAAAACCCAATATTAAACCTCGCAACATTATGATATAGGTTATTATTTTTGCGGAAATCCATATCTATAAGTTTAATATCAAGTATAAATATGCTAATATGCATTATATTTATGGCGGAATCTAATACTACCGAAAGAGATGAAGAAAAAAAACTAATTACAAAGGTTTTTAATCTAAACATTCCGTATCCTAAAAAATATAAAACCATAAATAAAGACAAACCAACTAAAGAAAAAACAGCTTTGTACGTGCCGCGAATTGAGCTTGTTAAAAATAATTTATTTAGACCATCCTCATTATCTCCTAAGGTAAAAGTTACACGAAATGTTACAAATATTCTGGAAACTATTTTTAAGCATGGTAATATAGCAAAAAGATACGGAGAAAATGGTCTGGAATCGGACCCTTCACGACAGCAAATAATTGTTTATTCAGCAATAGTTTGCCAAGACAACCTTTTATGGTATCAAAGAGCAACTCCGGAAACTGCGGGAACCGACAGAAAAAAATTTCTGGGGGATTTAAGATTACAAGGAAAATTATCAATTGGATTTGGAGGACATAAAACAGAGGATGATATCGGTTTGAGCAAGGCCGAATTAACTTTCCTCCATGATTTATTACCGGTAATAAAAGATCAGCTGGCAATTCTTGTAGGACTCAACAAAGGTTTTTTCACTGAAATTGAAGAGGAGCTGGCGATAAACAGAGGAAACATTAAAGATATCAGGTTTTTAGGAGCATTCTTTGACGAAAGAATGGAAGATCCGTCAATAGAAGTTCAAGTTGGATGGGTTCATACCGGTATCGCAACTATTATTGAATTAGATCCGGAAACAACCACGAAATTAATTTTTCACACCCGTGAAACAGCAAAAGCTTGGTGGGTTCCTTTTGATAAAGTATTTGAAGATTTAAACAATAAAATTAAGGCTGCACAACAGGGAAAAGGCCCCTTGGTTGAATCATGGACGGAAATTATGATAAAGGAATTTTGGTCCGATTATTACAGTAAATAAGTATCGGGAAGGCTTCCGCACTGTTCCATTAAAAACTCATGTCTTTGCTTAAATTTTTCCCTAACTTCCGGCAATACCATCTTTTTATCCCAGTCTTTCATCGACTTCTTAACATTATCTGCCATTAGTTCTTCAAATGTTTTAGTTGGATTTTCGTACCACCACAGGCTAAAAAACGGCCCTATCAAATGAGAAGCGCCGTCGGCTGATGAAACAATTTTTACTTCAATAGGAGCTTGATTAATATCTATCTCCAGTTTTTTATCCAAAATATCAATATACTTTACAGCTTTGTCCACAAAATCAGCAGATAACCCGATATCAAGAAGCTTTCTTTTACCTGATTCCTTCGTAATATTATACTGATTCTCAAAATCAAGAATCTTCCCATAATCATGAAACCAAACAAGAAGATAAACCAATTCTCTATCTGCTTCCTTATATATATCGCAAAGCTCCATTGCAATTTTTTCAACTATTTCGAGATGATATTTAATAAACCATTTGTGATGAATAAAATTCGGATTTTTGGAAGCTTCTATAACATGACTTTTAAATTTATTTAATAATTCAGTCTTAATCACAATAGAATATTACATGTTACTTTTTGTTAGAACAATAATAATCACCCGATAAGAAAAGTATCTTGGTGGAGATGAGGGGAATCGAACCCCTGTGTTGAAAGCTTAACTATAAAAGTTTACAAGTTTATCCGAATAGTATTTTCGGCAGGAAAGTATCCGGCATACCTTTAAGCCCTGTTATAGGTTTGGCCTAACGGCTTTTGCGCTTAATGCGCTTGGCAATACTGCTCAACCGCGGCAGTACAGCCTCATTCCGGTTTTATTCTACCCGAATAAGCCTTTCCGAATAAACGCTTATGGATATGAACTCAGCACAAAAGTGCCGATTCAGGCGTATACATATGCGGGAGAATAAACTTCCGCGTAAGCATCGCTGTTAGCTGTTTTGTTTTCAGCATTTGTTTTTTGCTAATTTGGTACGAAGATCTAGCACTTCGACTTGCTTCCATAATCAAGATCTTTCAGTCAAATCCTGTCATCCCCATATTAAAAATAATTTAGCACGTGTGTTTTCAGCTATTTAAAAGTCAGTTAAACCCTCGCTTCTATTAAACTCCTTGGCTTCTCTTTCAAGATCTTTCTGAATCTGCTTTTCCTTTTCAAGGTGCTTTTTTTGGGCTTGCTTACGCCCTTTGGCTATTGCGAATTCCAATTTTACCATATTATGCTCTAATAATAAAGCTAAAGGGACGGCAGTCCTTCCTTTCTGCTGCAACATCCTTCTAACCTTTTCAATTTCCGAATTTGTAAGTAAAAGCTTTCTGGTCCTTCGCAAGTCCGACTCCAATGTTTTTTGCGACTGCTTGGAGTAGTGTCCTATATACATATTAACCGCATAAAGTTCACTCCCTCCTAAAAGCTGAACGTAAGCACCTGCCAAATTTGCTTTTTTCTCTTTAACTGCCTTAACTTCATACCCTTTCAGTACTATCCCGGCTGTAAATTTCTCTATTATTTCATAATCAAACGATGCACTTCGGTTTTTAACTAACAGCATAAGGACATTATACTATCGTTTATAAAAACAACCGATATTAATTAAAGTTAAATCCAAGAAAAGTAATCTTTTATATTAATAAGTGAAATAAATTTATTTATTACAATAATAGCGCTAACTTATGGAAGATTATCTCTTCCCACCCTTTTTCGGTTCACCCATAATCCATCCATCAACATAATGAGGCATTTTCTGGGCTAGATAGAATCCATAAATTAGCATCACAGGAGCAAATGCCACACCGAATAGAGTGTAGCCAAGAGCCTGAAGTCCTTGAGTAAATACAGAAAGTAACATTGAAACAACAAATTGAATTGTTATACCAATTACTCCCCAAATTGCGGGAATTGATAAACCATACGCTATCATTTGCTTAAACCAATTAGTCATGCTTGTCTCATTCCCGGGAATAGCACTTAAAGCAAACACTATCGGAGCGCCGATTATAGAAATAATCATCTTAAAGTAGATCACTAAAATCTTTAAGAAAGCGATTATAAACAATATCAAGCAAATCACTGCTGTGATAATTAGTGCGGGTATCACAAAAGCACTTACACCCACAGTTACAACACCGTGACCTATTAACAATATAATTATTGTGCCAATTCCTCCAGTCAATAAACTGGTACCACCACTGCCACCTGTGCCCGTACCCCAGTCTATTTTAGAAATAAAGTCGTGAAACGAGAAACCCATTGACCAACCCATGGATGCTATAGCAGCTCCAATAGGATAACTAAAGGCAATTAGAATTACCGCCAGGACTACACGCGGCAAAGCGGTTTGTGCTGTAACGTAAACTTGGGGATTAAGCTTCTTTCTGCTCATAATCATTATTCCTATTACAACCATAACTGCTGATAAAATACCGAAAGCGAAATTCCTAGTCACTTTCCAGATTCCCAATATCAGATCTAAGAACGGCCCGGAATAAGAAGATTCTTGAGCCAGGGCTTTACCGAAAAACGGAACCCGGGAAACGCTATCATTCCAGAATAATGCCAAATTAACCGGTACCGGCTCATTTATAACAATTCCTTGAATAAAATTTGCAACACCTAATAAACTTCCGGATACACTGCTCCTCGTATACTCTTCCAGATTATAAACCAATGAACCGTTGCTAGAAGTTTCCGGGCTTGGAACCTGGTTAACAGTTTCACATTGCGTCGGATCTATATCAACGCACTGCACATCATCTTTGCCTGATTGATTCATAAAAACTGCCGCACATTTGCCTACTGTGTTTGTATCCAGACCAGTTGTAAGAGTCATAGGACCACCACTAAGTCCGTATATCATTATGCTACCTGTAGTTCGTCTTAAATCCAAAGCTGGATAAGCATTAACAAATTTATCCCATAATATTTCTTCGGATTGGCATAAAGCAGGCTGGCTCGGATCTAATGCATAAACTTCCGAGTGAGAAACAACTGCTAACACTGATAAAAATGCGAATAAAAAGGAAAATAATACTAACTTTTTAAAATGTCTCCTCATAATCAATATTTTTTCATAAAGTTGAAAAAAGCACAAGAGGGTGGTTTCCAGCCCAAAAACAAGCCGTCGGGATACTTTTTTCAGAATTGAATTTTATTTCAATCCTTATTTCCATATATACATAATTGCGGTACTTGCTATAAAATAAGGTATATGAGTCCACTAATAGGATATCAAGGTAAATACCCCGGAGGTCCGCTAAGAAGAAAACCGACAGGAGGACAAAACTTTTTACAACCCAGAGAATTCAAATTTATAGGAAACAATGTTGGAGAATTTATTGACAACTACATAAGCCAGTTAAATCCATCGGAAATGCCATTTACGCCCTGGTGGGTAAAAAACAAAATAGTCGCGGATTTTGAAAGAGAATTATTTAAAGCGCAGGCAAATCCTACCGGCGACTATTCAACACAGCAAATGGAAGAATTCGGCGGCGAAGAAGCTGAAGCGGGTATACAGGGCACTTTTGGAATTGATCTGGATGTAAAAAAACTAGCCCTTGATCCTGTAGGACAGTCAAGAAAAACCATTGAAGGCTGGGCGAGAGCCGCAGCGGATCCCAAAGATATAGAGCTAAGATATTACACCCGTTTATGGGAATCAGTAACAGGAGGCGTGAACGGAGCGGCAGCCACGAGTACTTCAGGAACCGGTGCAATGGCCGCATGGGATAACCTTGTTGAAAAAACCAGGAAGATGGCCGAAGAATCACTTCAGCAAAAACCTCTTGTCAGAGCTTCCAAATCCTTAGGACTTGAAATAGACCAGCTTAGAGACCCCGGCATTGCCGGAGGTGATCCGAACCCTCTTCACTTAACAAATTTAGGCGTTATGAGGGAAAACAAATATGAAGAAAGAGCTGCAATACAAACACCGGTAACAACCGGAAGAACTATTGTTCAAAAACCCGTAACTACAGTATATGTTCAAGAGGACGTTTATAATGAAGTCAGGAAGTCGCTGATAGATTTTAAGAGAGTCAGCGGCGGATTCAGCTCAAGAGATCCCGCTTATGACGATGTGATGCAAAAAACTCTGATTGCCATTTCCGCTGATTTTGATCATCAAATAAAAAACAACTACGGAGACAATATCGATGCCTTTTTACAAGCCCACCTTGATCCTAAAATTTTATCCGGTCCGGGCGGACTTGATGCCTATAACGATATAAGAGACGGAATACGAAGTTTTCAGGCCAGAGTGGAACTGGTTGAAGCAATAGGTAATGCTGAATCAGTTGGTACAAAAAGAGTCTCTTCAGCTTTAACTAGATATATGCAGGAAGGCGGGGGATCTATTGATGCAACATCAGGAAAGGCAAAAAACATCGCTGCATTAGAGGTAAGCTTCAACTCTTACAGAAATGAGATAGACGCAGTAATGCAGCAAATCGAAGGAATAAGGAGCGGCGGGCTACTAAAAGGAGCGGAGTTAGACAAGTTCAACAATTTAATGGAAGGGTATCAAAAAACTTTAGCCGAGCTCGACTCAATGGATATTAACGTTTTGATAGGTACGCTTAATACCTCAAACCGCGTGGCAGCACAGGCAGCAAGTGCTAATTTCAGAGATAGATTCAACAGTGTAAGAAACGGCGGAATTACCGGCAGGGGCATCACCAGAGGAGACATAATACACTCCAGCTATCAAAGATCCCTGATGCAGAATCTATTTGAAGATGATTTATTAATGGGAAGTGTGCAGAGTGGTGCAGGGATAAGCAGTATTGGAAGAGTAATAAATTCGCTTGATCAAAGCGCTAATTTCAGAATGAAAAGAGCAATGCTAAGCGGAGTAGACATCAGCATTGATCGCATTGACAACCTTGCGGAAGAAATTCTTGTTAACTTTGAAAAGGGAAATTTAAATCAATATGTTTGGTCGCGTGCCAGGAAAAGGATTGAGGGATTTACGCCGGCATTTTATGCAAATAATTTTATGCGCAAATGCAACTACTTCGGACTGGCTTTCGACGTTTCTCCTTCGCCGGTTAAAAGCTACAAGTGGGCTGACAAACTTTTTAAAGGAAAGTTATCTGAACACAGATTTGACATTGAACTAATAGGTATTCCCGGAGGAGACTTATTCATTAAAGGAATTCAAGGCGGTAGCCACTTAAAGGCAGCCGGCCAGCTCTACACTTCTTGGGCGGGAAGCAAAACCATAAATGACGAGGCATTAGTACTAATGCTCAATTACGATAAGTTTGGGGGAAGAGGGTTCAAATCTCTTGCTGATGCAATGAAGGATGTTGATTTCTCAAAAGAATTAGTAAGAAGGAACGGCGGCAAAAATGTAGTACTACCCGTAACTCAGGATAAAATAAAGGATTTCAGCGACGACTTTCAGAAATTCAAAAACTGGATGAGTAAAACCTTTGCCGAAAACGGAAGAGCAGAAAAAGCTTCCGGACAGCTGGAGATGGTAAGAAGGCTTGGAAAGTATAACTCCAATTTTGACACTTATAGAATAGCTTATTCACATCTTGGGCTTATGCAGAAGCTGGCTGTTAAGTTAAATTTGCTTCAAACTGAAATAATTAAGAGATTCGGAAAATTCATCGCTCCGATTACATATGTAAAAATTGCCGTTCAGGAAGCTATTGCCAGCGCATTATATGCGACATTTGTTGGAGCAACGGGTGGGCTTGGTGCCGCCGCATACCCTGTAAGAGTAGTCTTCCAATTAATAGCCAGAAAAATTACCGATACGCTGGAAGCTTTTGGCAAAGCAATAGTAAAAATGGATTTTTCAGGATTTAAAAAACAAATAGATGTTTTTTTCTCTACCGCTACCAAAGCTATAGGGATGATATTTTTTACTTTGGTAGGATGCTGCCTGGGACCACTGCTACTGGTATCTTTAATAGTAACCAGTATATTTGTAGGAGCCACTCCACCTACAAGTCCTGCTGATACCGATATTATTACTTATATGCCTGCTCCTATGGCCACTACCGCTCAGCCCTCATTGTCTACTATAGGTACGTGTCCTATAAATAGCGGATCTAACTCTTGTACTTCATATCCAAGTTGCCACGGTAATGATTCTTATTGGTGCGGTGCTGACGGATGTACTACTCCCGCGGAAAAAACATATGCTTGTTCTTATACAATTCCTTATCTTGCAAAACCCGTCGGGGGTTTATGCCCTGATTCCGGAACTGCGGCTTGCGGTCCAAGTATTGTTTTAGCCGGACAGAATCTATGTATAGGGGCTACGCCTTTGCAACAATATTACGGATATGCCCAAGATATTACAGGTGGAGACGGAACAGTTTATCTGCCAAATCTCGGCACAGTGGAAACCTGGCATATTGCTAGCACATTCTCAATATTCAAAGGTGCCAGAGGCTACGGAGCCATTTTGACCGCATCAGATACTACACCATCACCGCCCGATAATTCCGTTAAAACTTATAAAGTTTATATGGGTCATATGGATCAATTCTGGCTGCAGGCAGGAGATACAGGTGAACCAGGAGACGGACTTGCCCAGCTTTTTACAGGAGGCACATTCAGACCTCATGTACATATGGAATTAATGATAAACGGTACACCAAGCAAACCTGAATGCTCTTTCACTTGCGGAGGAGCAGCCGCATGTCCATAATAAACAGGCTGAAATGTTGAACTATTGATTAATAAATATATATAGCTATGCTTGAAAAATTAAAACGAATTTATAATGAGCACAAAGTCCTTGTTATATCGGTTGTCATAGTTATTCTGGTTGCAGGTGTTAGCATCATTCTTTCTGAAATAGCCACAAGAGATATAGGCACCGGTCTGGCACCGGTTATAACAAAAGAAGAGGAGATAGAACAGAAACCGAAGTTTCCGTTTAACTTAGTTGAAGCATCCCCGCCCTCCGGAGACAGAAGCACTTTTGATTTTGCTGAATATTTATATTTTAAGTTCAGCGCACCGGTTGATATTAATTCTGTAAGTGTAAAAGTGACCCCTACGGTTCAAGTAAAACCCCTTGTCAATAAATCAGACCCATACACACTGATTCTGATCCCCGAAAACGGCGCTGTTTGGCAACCCAACAGAAGATACACGATTATTATTGAGTCATCTTTAACTTCTATAGACGGGGTAAGCTTATTTAAAGATATAACATATAAGTATTATAATGACCCTCCGGAATCCATTGACTTCGGCGAGGGAGACGAACACTTAAGATAAATCGTATTATTTTAAGGATTTGTAATTACGGGTCCGCCGCTTCCGCTGGTATTAGTGAAAAATTCCTTCAATTCATCCACAATCTTTTCAAATGCATCCCCGGGGCTTTGATAAGAGGTAATTCCTAAAATATTCAAAATTATCAGAATAATAGCAAAAAATCCCAAAACAACAGCCAACCCCGCTATTGCATGAGTCCAGGTTTGCTGACTTAATTGCAGACCTTTAGGATCACCCCAAGAGGTAGCAATCTTAATTGCCCCATATAAAGCAATAATCACAAACACAGCACCAACAATCAAAATCATCAAATTCATTATTCTTGCAAAAGGACATACAATTTGGGAAATTCTCGGGGCTGCGGCTTCATCACCGGTGACTGGAATATCGCAGTCCAGTTGGGCAAACGCAACATTATAATAAAACAACGTGGAAATTAAAATAAGTATTGAAATAAGTTTTTTATTTATCATATTTAAATATTAGGAACGGCATTGGTTATATTTGGGTTAGTCACCCCCAACAATGCTACCAAAGCATTTTTTATAACAAATATTCCCAAAGTAACCATCCCGGTTATCGCACCCCACAAAAATCCCTGCCAAGCTCTACTGGCGTTTTTAGGATCCCCCGAGCTGTTCACATACAATATTCCGGCATAAGCAATACTAAGAAGTGAGATGGAAAAACTGACCCCCATCATTATGTTCAGAATCAATCCCAATATATCTCCAATTGAAGTTTGATTTTTCAATGTATCACTTATTGATTCGGGAATTAAATCAAACATACACTTTAAATCTATCAAAAAAAAGTAATAAAATCTATCATAAAGCAGAAAACAAAAAAAGATAGTGCAGTCTTAAAAATCCGTAACACCTGGAACTCCTGTCCAAGTAGCACCGAGCATCCTGGGAATTATCAATCTAATAGTAGTGAAGGCAAACATAATAAAAGCCCCTATACCGCAATATAAAAGCCAAGTATGTGCAGTATTGGTTTCTTTTGGATCCCCTTTGGAATTTATATATTTAATAATTGCTAGAGTAGCCGCAACAAAAACCAGAGCCCAGCCTACTCCAAGCAGAATATTTGTTGCCACTCCAAACACCTTGGATATGCTATTTATATTACCACCCAGTGGATCTTCTATGTTAGGATCTACTCCGGCAGCATAAACTTTTTCGAGTAAATTCATATTGATGAACTTTCTCCTCCGGTTTTTATTCCGGAGGAGCTGATTTTCACTAATTTAAATTTCAATCTGTCTTTTACCTGAATATATTAGTTAAATATATCTATTTGGTTGTTCCCTATTTGATTGTTAGTCCCTAATCCGACTAAGTTGAATAATATCACTCTCAAAGTTGTTAAGAAGAACAATCCTATACCACCAATTGCCGCGGCGGTAAGCCACTGCCTGGCAGCATCGGTTGCTTTTGCTTCTCCCTTTGACATTATGTATTGAACTAAACCCAGACCAAGCATTACAAAAACCAAAGCCCAGCCCACACCCAGTATAATGTTAACAACTAAGGCGAAAATATCTCCCAAGTTCTCTATTCCGGGGACAGACGGTACGTTCACAGTTGTTTGAGCGTACACTTCTTGAACTAATGACATTATACTTACACCTCCTTCTAATTAATAAATATTAAATATCTGCACCTAATAATGAGGATATTATAACTCTCAAAATAACGGCAGACAATAAAACAAACAATAACCCTACAACTGCAGCAGTCAAATCCTCTTTTGCTTCCGTCACTTTTGCAGGTTCACCCTCACTTGTCATTATTGTATAACCGGCCTTAATTACCATAAATGCGCCAAATGCCACACCAATCGGGAATAAAATTCTATATAAAACAGTAACAATCTGTTCGAGATTTAAAATTGGACCGGTGTATTCAATTAGAGGCGGAATACCCCAATCAAAAGTATCTCCACCGCATTGGTATCTCCCTCCTGTAGTTGCAACACAATTGACTGGATTACCTGATCCGTCAGGGCAGCAAGAACTATCCGCCGCACCTCCGCAGATATTTCCCCACGATTTGCAGGAACCGGAAGTCTTTCTTTCGCAAAGGGAACCGCCGGGAGCAGAATATCGGTATTTACATTCCACAGAACCTGTTATACAACAAGGTTTACCCCACGCACTGCTACAGTCTTCACCAATATTTGCACACTCTCCAGCTGCTCTAGTTTTACAAAATCTGGTTCCGGTCGTACAACTACCGGAACAGCAATCCCCGCAAGAGCCGCCCACAGCCTCCACATTAGTCCCGTCAGGTATGCAGGCACATATTCCATTAGAGGGATCACAGTAAAATGACTTACATTCCGCACCGGTATCGCATTCAACACCATTAGCATTTCGTTCCGGGTTGCACTGTGCCCGCTGCAACAACACCGAATCTGTTCCCGAATAATTACTCACAAGTCCCCAACTTTCAAGTACCAGAGTAACCAAAACCGGCCCGGTAGGTGCTTTGCTGAATGGAACAAATACAGTTTTCTCAAAACTTGCTCCGATGGATATATTACAAGAGTACGGAGCTTCTCCACTTACTCTTCCAGTTTGAGTAACGCCTTCAACCGCTGTCACTGTGTAGTCTATAGTATGTGGATATGGAGAAGTCTCCCCGCCGCCTTCCGCACTAATTTTTACAGTTACACCTCCGGCAGTGCAGCTATCAACACTCATATCTACTTTACTCGGATCAATAGGACAAGCGAAAACATCCTTATTTAATATAAACGGTAGAAATATAAAGACTAAAAAAAGAAAAACTGCCGCTTTTATCTTAAATTCCTTTAATAAACGCATTAAAACCACTATACAATAAATATAGCACGCTCAAATATTTTGTGAAGCCATGAGAACTTAAAAAATACGATATAATAACCATATGCCCGCCAAAAAGTACGCGATAGTCTCAATATTTTTAATTATAGCCTCAACATTCGCATTAACCGCATTTGCCAAAAGCTCTAAAAGCACTTGTACAACTGAGGCAGAATGTGCAGAAAAACTTGAAGACGCCAACGAAGAAAGAGAAGAAAAATCAAGATTGCTTGACAACCTCAACAGTAAAATTTCCGATCTGAACAAAAAAATAACAGGTCTGGGGCAGCAGCTTGGCGTGACAACCGAAGAAATCATAGAAATTGAAAATGAAATAAAAGACTTGGAGCTGGAGCTGGAAAAAATAAACTACAACATTGCAAACAGACAAGCTGCATTGGAGGATAAAATAAAATTCAGAAACAGCATTATAAGAAGCTATTCAAAAAAATCTCCTACTTCAGACTTGGAAATTATTCTCGGATCGGCTTCAGAGGTCGAGCTGGGTTTAACTGGATTTCAGTCATACACACTCGATTATATTTACAGCAAAGTAATGTCTTCAGAAACATTAAAAATAATAGATTTTCTGAATTCGGAAATAAAAAATTTCGAACAGAATAAAATGGACGCCGAGAACGCCAAAAATGAACTGGAAAAATCCAAAACCGACTTGTTAGTCCTTAAAAATAATTTGGAAACTCAAAAAAATCAAAAGGCAAGTGAAATCAGCGAGGTTTCTGAAGAAAAACAGGAAACAGAAGAAGACCTGGCTTCGATTCAGGAAAGAATAGACAAACTTAGTGCAGCCCAGAAAAGCATTATAGACGCTAAAAGCGGTGCGGGAACCGAAAGCGTGGGAAATTACCAGGCTCCGGAATATAAATTGCCGGATCCTCCTTTCTCTCCGGCTTTCGCGGCCATGAGCTACGGCGCTTATACTCACTACAACGGAATGAGCCAGTATGGGGCAAAAGGCAGAGCAGACGGAGGGCAGGACTACAAAGAGATACTAAAGTTTTACTACAAGGTCGGAGTTAAAAAGCAGGATGATTTCCCCGGAAAAATCAACGTTCAGGGATACGGGGAAATAGATTTCCAAAAATATTTGTACGGAATAGCCGAAATGCCCAGCGACTGGCACGAAGACGCTCTAAAAGCCCAGGCTATTGCAGCAAGAACCTACGCATACAAATCCAAAAAACCTATTTGCACATCACAATCCTGCCAGGTATTTTTAAAAAGCAAATCCGACAACCCTCCTGCCAAATGGAAAAAAGCGGTGGACGACACAAAAAACGTCATTCTGGACGGAGCTTCCACCTCTCAGTATTCTTCTACAACCGGCGGATATATTAATAATGTGGGATGGGATAAAGCAGGCGGAAGCTGGCCGGGCGACGCCTATGAAAAAAAAGCCAAGTCTCCCTGGTTTTATAAAGCCTGGTTTACAAAAACATACAACGACAACTCCGACAAATGCGGCCGCTCCAGCCCGTGGCTGAGTGAAAAAGAAATGGCGGATATATTAAACGCAGTTACTGTATTTGAAAAAGGCAACAGCTCTGACAGAAGCAGAGTGTCGCCCGTAACTACAAAATGCTGGGGAGGAAATCCTTATTCAGTAGACAAAATGGCAGATAGAGCTGACGAATTAGGCAATAAATATACCAGTATTTCAAGTGTAGATACCGACATAGGCACCAACGGCAAAACTATTAAAATAACATTTCAAACCAACAGCGGGAGTTTTTCTATAGACGGTGATGAGTTTAAAACCGTTTTTAATCTTAGAGCCCCCGGATTTATCTCCTTAAGAAGCAGGCTTTACGATTTTATTAAAAAA
The DNA here is from genome assembly GCA_001772865.1 of candidate division WWE3 bacterium RIFCSPHIGHO2_02_FULL_38_14. GTDB lineage: Bacteria > Patescibacteriota > WWE3 > UBA101185 > UBA10185 > 2-02-FULL-38-14. Next base: position 20,702 of record MEVD01000012.1, read on the forward strand.
TAAAGCAACCAAATTCCCTTTTCATAATATATAATCTCCTAGTGCGGAAGCTACTAAATAAACATTTCAGAATAGAATATTTAATACTCGTCGTGGTAGGAATGATGCTGTTATACACATTTCCTTCGGATCCGGATTTCGGCTGGCACTATAAATATGGTGAATACATCGTAAACAAAAGAGAGCTTTTGACAGAAAATATTTTTAGCTATACATATACTGATTACAAATGGTCAAATTCATACTGGATTTCGCAAATAATCTTATATTCAGTTTTTAAATTGGCGGGACCGGTGCTAATGAGCCTGTTGATTGGTTTTATTATCAGTTTTTTAATTATTTACCTACTGCAAAAAATAAACGGACCCACATCACTATTAGGAAAAACCGCTTCAGCTTTAATAATTTTTATCACTCTAAGCTCGTTTCAGGTAACAATCCGACCTCTGCTTTTCAGCACCGTTTTCTTATTATTTCTCATATATGTTCTGATAAAAAAAGAAAAGTATGTATTTATGCTTCCTTTGCTTTTTCCGCTTTGGGTAAACATGCACGCGGATTTTACGCTGGCTCTTTTGATTTTGGCATTATATTTTGCTTCAAAAACCTACACTGAATTAAAAAACAAGTCACTTAAAAAAATTGAACTGGTAAAAAGGATTTCAATTTATTCTCTTTGTCTGGCGTCTACAATGCTAAACCCAAACGGAATAGAACTATGGATGACCTTAATAAACGATGCCGCCCACTTTAAAGACTATCTTGGTATTTCTGAGATGCTGCCTTTAAATTTGACCGTATCCAGCGTTACTATGATTAATATGGTTTATATGTCTTCTTCTTTAATACTGGCTTCAGCTCTTATTAGCAATAAATTATATAGAATTAACAATCCTTCACGTTTTGATAAAAAGTTCCAGTATTGGTACGTCGCTTCGGTAGTAATATTTTTTATCTGGTCAATAAGATCTGTTTATTTTTTTAGAATACTCGTAATTTTGGGGGTGTTTTCGGTTGATTATTTATGGGGAAACGTAACAGTATTACTCCTTCAAAGAATAAACAAACCGTTCTTGTATACAATATCAAATTTTATCGGGAGTATATTTTTTCCCGTCTTATTGCTATTTTCCGCCGAATTGTTTTTCAAAAGTCTTGACACAACATTATCGACCGATAAATTCTGCAAAAAAACCAAATACCCGTGCGGAGCTATAACTTACCTAAAACAAAACAAATTAGAAGGAAACATGTTCAACCACTACAATTTCGGAGGTTTTTTAATTTGGCAGCTTCCTGAGCATAAAACTTTTATCGACGGAAGAATGCCCTCCTGGAAAAACGGGGAAGGATTCTTATTTAAAGAGTACAACGAAATTATTACAAGCCCGACGGAAAACTACGACAAACTCAAATATTTAGTGGACAAATACAATATTGGATTTATATTGGATTACAAGGGCAGCAAATTGTATAAATTTTTAATAGATGAAAAAGGCTGGAAAGCAGTTTATAGCGATGAGGTGTCTGCTGTATTAATTCAATAGGTTAATTCTCATGTTGTTTTTAATTACAGTATCAATGTATTTTATTTCTTTCCTGGTTTTATCTTTTATTTCATTTTCCAGACAGTCATATATACAAACAAACATCGAAAACATGTCAATGGAAAATATTATGGCAGTAGCATCTGTTTTCACTCTATTAATCGGTTTATACCTTTTTTTAACATTGCGGAATAAAGTCAATTTAAAACAAAAATCCATTATAGTTTTAGCAGCGGCAATTATATTTTTACTTTTTATTACTCCCCCATTATTAAGTGTGGATATTTATGCATATGTTATTTATGCCAAATCCATGGCAACTTCGAATATAAATATATATTCAAACTCTTTATCAGACTTAGCATCAAATCCATGGATAAAAGAGATAAACGTTTGGTGGAATACATTGCCTGCAGCGTATGGTCCTTTGTTTTACTTTATAATTATGCCTATTGGATTGGCAGGAAATATACTTACTGCTTCTTACTTGTATAAAATAGTAAATATTATTTTCTATATATTTACGCTTTTTCTGTTAAAAAAATTAATTAATTTATTGTCATTGGATTCCAAAATATTCTATCTGTTCCTACTAAATCCATCCCTGCTAATACACGTTTTTTTAGACGGGCACAATGATATTCTAATTATATTTTTACTGCTCCTATCAATTTACTTTTTAATTAAAAATAAAAACGAATACGCAGTTATTTCAAATTCATTATCGATCTTGATTAAATATATTCCGGTTATTTTTCTCCCGGTTTTTGTATTTAAAAACGGTAAAAATTATGTATCAAACGTTTTAAAAACTATACTAATTACAGCAGTTCTAATAACTATTTCCCTCATCCCGTTATTTATAAAATGGGAAAACACTAAAATAACAGACCCTTTAAATGGTTTAATGCTTTTTTATATCAATCCGCAGGCAGGATGTTTGTACAGGTGTTCTCCTTTTATTGCTCTATCAAATAGTCTGTTTTTAAATAACGCATCGTTTTTTAGATTAATTACATATACTGCCGCCTATTTATATTTTATTTACCGGTTTTTATATAAAGTTAGCGAACCGGTTAAATTTATGTTCTGGTCATTCGTCGGCTTTTTGTTTTTATATATATCGTGGGTCACACCCTGGTATGCGTTAGTTCCTATAACTTTGAGTTTTCTTTTATTCAAAGAACAAAAGTATATTTATTTAAATGTTTTGCTAACGGCTTATTCACTGTGGCATTATTTTTTCATATGAATACAAAAAGAGAAGTATTTTTTATAACAGGCATAATAGTAGTATTTTTTACTTTGATCTTTCTCTTCAACTATGTTTTGGAAGTCAAAGAAATTACTCTGTCTTCCCACGAAGATTATATTAAATTAACCCGCTCCTTACTGCAAAACCGCCTGGATTTAGATAATCCGGATACCGATTATGTTTTATTTAATAACAAGTACTATTGGCACTTAGGTCCATTCCCTAGTATTTTTTTAATACCATTCGTAGCTTTTTCTGAGCAGATATTGACAATTGACTTTAAACAGGGGTATATTCAGTTTTTTATCACCCTGGCAATCTTTTTTTTAATTTTAAAGCTGGCGAAATTTAAAAAATTCAGTAATTCTGATTCGGCAATTCTGGCCTTTTCTTTTATATTTTCGACCGTCTACATCTACAACGCTTTCATGGCTTGGAGCTGGTATTTTCTCCAAACATTTACAGTGCTTTTCAGCTTCTTATCACTGCATGAATTCTATGGCAAAAAACGGTGGTGGCTGATAAGTTTATATATGGGAATATTGTTGATGTCCCGCCCCACCTCCGCCTTAATCATTATATTTTTTATACTCTCAATCCTTTTCGATAATGCAAATGTGTTAAAAAAACGTTTAAAGTACTTTTTAGTTTTGTTATTCTTTCCGGTTCTGTCTATTGCATTTTTACTGCTATACAACTATGCCAGATTTGAAAATCCTTTTAACAGTGGATATACCATGGTAAATAACTGGTATTTGACCGATGAACAAAGGTTTGAACTTATAAATTTGGGATTATTTAAACTAGAAAACATTCCGTCAAATATTTACTATTATTTTCTCAAAGGTCTTGATCCGGTGCTGTTAAACAGAGGCAATAACCTGATTTTAGTGCCACCATTTGTAAAGGTCAGTTTTCCGGGAACAAGTCTTTTTATAGTTTCACCAATCTTGCTGTATGTCTTTAAATTAAGAGAATTGAATAAAGAACAAAAGTTCAGCATAATTTCCATTGTAATAACACTTTCTATCCTGCTGACTTACTATTGGCCGGGCTGGCTGCAGCTGGGCCCGAGATATACATTGGATTTCCTTCCACTTCTTTACTTGCTGCTTTTAAGTTCATTTAAAGACCAAAAAGTTACAAAAGCCACCAAACTGATTATAATCTTAAGCGCCTTCTTTAACGTATATCTATACGCGGGCACTCTATTTAAAATGTTATAATCAAGCCATGATAAACCCCTTTTCATCGCGGGTGACAAATCCTAAAAGTTCAAGATATGACGGCGAAGATCAGGATGAGCAGATACTTTATGTATTGCGCAAAGCTTTTATAACCAACTACAAATGGATTTTGACTACAGTTTTTTTTGCACTGTTTCCTTTTTTACTAAACTACTTTTTCTTGTCTCTCAACGGCAGAACCCCGGATTTTATTCCCGCCAGACTGATTTTTATTGTAAATATATTCTGGTATTTATTTTTATTCGGTTTTGTATTTGCCAATTATATTAACTGGTATTTCAATATATATTTGATTACCAACAAAAAAATTATTGATATGGACTTTGTGGGAATCTTATATAAAAACATTTCAGAGGCTCCCTTATCAAATATAGAGGATGTCACTTCAAATATCAGCGGAGCATTCGGCACCATTTTCAATATTGGACACGTACTAATACAAACTGCAGGAGAAAAAACAGAATTTGAGTTCTACAATGTTTCAAATCCCTCAAAAGTAAGGGACATTTTGT
>MEVD01000012.1:25279-27925 GCA_001772865.1 candidate division WWE3 bacterium RIFCSPHIGHO2_02_FULL_38_14
GATAGAAAAAGACATGGACATCAATAATGTACTTCCGCAACTATTTACTTTAGGAGGGTTCGTTAAACTGATAGAAGTGTTAATTGTTATTATCCAAATTATTTACACTGTTTTCGCGTTTTTAATTACCCGTCAGGTTAAGCTGATGAACCACAGTTTTCATACTGATACCAGTGTGGTCTTCGGGACAATTGCTTGGATCCATTTTCTTTTTGCAGCCGGATTTACAATACTTTCATTCTTAATTTTATAATCATATGAACAAAAGATTTACTGCCAAAATCCAAAATATTAAACCGAGTATTGAAAGTTCGTCAAATATTGTAAGCGACAATATAGTTGTAATTCCCGAAAGTGCAGATTTAAAGGCAAGAAAAGGCTCGGTATTTGCAACATTTTGCATTAAAAGTGAAATTCCTAATGACTCGAAACTGATTACAAAAATTATTACGGATATTTTAAATGAAACTTATTACCAGTCGGAAAATATATCACCTATACAATCTATTGAACGGGCTTTGTCGGATATTACGGAAAAAATTTTGAACCTGCCTTCGGAACAGATCAGATCGTTATCCGGAGGGGTAAAAAAAGAGGTCAGCATTGATATACTTACTGCGGTTTTGTGGGGAAATGTAATTTACATAGTCCAATACGGAGAAGGCAAAGTTTATTTAATCAGGGACGGTTTTCCTAAAACAATAGAAACATTAAATGAGGGCAACTTTTCCGCCGCCTCCGGTTTTATAAAAGAAGATGATGTAGTAGCTCTTTGTACACCAAAATTTGCAGAATTGGTTCCGCTGGAGAAATTCTTAAGTCAGCCGCTTCTCGGCGCAGATTTACCACCGGACGCATCCAGCCTGGTACTTAAATTTATCGAGGAGGTAACATTTTCGGAAAAGGAAACCATAAAATTTTACGACGAAAAAGCCGTAAAGAAAAAGAGCGCTCCACAGTTATTTAAAATTGATAAAACGGGAATTTTGAAATTCCTCAAAAAACAGAGATTCAAACTTTTTGTCGGATCAATTGTGCTACTGATGGTAGCATCTATTCAAACAACTTTAACCAGCAAAAGCGAAGATTCAGGAATCAAAGACGAAAATGTAATGGGAGAATCTACCCAACAGTTGACGGAAGAAACTTCTCAAATAGAAACATTGCCTGAAGTAGAAACCTCAAAAGACGCCGAAACTAAAACAACCAGAGTGAAAGACCCGCCCATATATAATATTAAAATAACTGAACCTACAGCGGAAACCTCGGAAATAGCGGTACTTGATGATAACGTTATTGTGTCTGATAACTCATCAGGCAAGTTATATATTTCAACTATAAATACACCTAAATATGAGAAGTACAGCACATCGTTTGACGGAATTAACTCGCTTTCATACGACGACGGTAATTTGAGCTTCAGCGATAAAGAAGGATATAAGGTTTATAGCATTGTGATTGATAAAGTTTTGGAATCTTACAGCAAAGAAGGCTTAAATAAAACCGCCACTTATCTGGATTTTGTGTATTCGCTGGAAGACGGAAAAATTATTAAATATACAAAAGAGAAAAACGAGTTGTCTCCAAGCTTGTGGGCGCAAAGCGAAGAATTTACAGATGCAAAATCGCTATCCGTAGCTACAAGCATTTATGTAATTACAGGGGATGGTAATGTAATGAAACACACAAGGGGAATTAAGGACGATTTTGAAATAAAAGGTTTGGACGCTCCGCTTAAGCGTGCGGCAGAAGTTGTAGCTTATTATAACTTTGACAACATTTACATAGCAGATCCGGAAAATAAAAGAATTATTGTAATAAACGAAAACGGAGAACTTATTAAACAGTTAAAACACATTAACCCTGAGCACTGGCAGAACATCAAAGACATCTCAGTTGATCCTGAAGAAGAAAAGCTGTTTGTTCTGGACGGCAGCAAAGTATTTGAAGTAAACTTGTGAACTTATTTTATATTTCATGCTCAAATCCCACCAATAACTTAACCGCTTTATATATTCCTTTCACCAATATGTCTATATCATTCTCATCGTTGTATAAGTAATAACTGGCCCTGGTAGAAGAAGACAATTCCAATTTGTTATGCAGAAGCATTGCACAATGCATTCCGGATCTAACCGCCACCCCCTCCGAATTCAAAATCGAAGCAAGATCGTGGGGATGAATATTTTTTATAGTAAAAGAAACCAGACCGGTTCTGTCTTCGGGATTTAAAGATCCCAAAATGTCTAAGCCCGGAATTTCCGACAGTTTTTTCAAGGTATAAGTGTTTAATTTAATTTCGTGCTGCCGGATATTTTCAATTCCCAAATCATTTATATATTCAAGAGCGGCCATTAAGCCAACCGCGTCAGCAACATTCGGAGTGCCGGCTTCAAATCTCTCCGGAATATTAATCAATTCTCTGCTTTCTAAACTAACCGATAAAACCGTTCCACCTCCCAGTTCAAACGGTTCAAGATTTTCCAATAAATTATATTTTCCCCACAAAACTCCGATTCCCATAGGTCCTAAAACCTTATGGCCGGAAAACGCATAAAAATCACACCCCAAACTTTGGACATTTACTTTAATATGAGGAGCGGCCTGCGCTCCGTCAACCACTACAACCGCACCTACCTCGTGAGC
>MEVD01000013.1:0-46713 GCA_001772865.1 candidate division WWE3 bacterium RIFCSPHIGHO2_02_FULL_38_14
CGTGATTCAGGTTTCCAATCCCACATATTCACTCCAAAAAAGTAGTCTTTATCTTTCCAAAATTCAAACAAAGCTGTATATAAATCAACCTGCTCCTGATAATCAACTGGTGATGAAGAATCAAAATTCCCAGGTTCAATCGCTGCTCCGTCAGCGCTTCTGTAACCTATTTCTGAAAATATAATTGGTTTATTTAATTTATTCGAAGCGGGCAACATAAAATCGGTTTCTATTTTCTGCCATTCTGCCATCAGCGAGGAAACTGTGGGAGTCTTTGTTGTGGACAATCTTTTATACATTGAAATTCCCACAATATCCAAAGCATCCCAGAATGGCAGGTCTATTTCTTCGTAGGTGCTGTTGCTGGCATTCGCGCTGTATGTGAGTTTTCCGGAATAAACGGCTCTGACCGAGCTTATAATATCTCTCCAATACGGTTCATTGGACAAGTTGGAAGTTAATTTATAAAGCTCCGCTCCTATGCTAAGTTGCTCCGTTCCCGTTGCCTGTGCGATATTTGCGTATCCAAGAATCATTTTCTTATAATTCGCGAAAAAGGTTTTCTTATCCGAAGGATCTAAATTAGCCCTCCACCTTCCGCTGCTTATATCCAGATGTGGTTTGACCATTACTTTTAAACCAAGTGAACGGGCTTTATTGATAGTGTAAGTTACTAAGGAATCAGTTGGAGTTCTTGATTTTCTGTCTACATTCGAAGAGGTGGTGCTGTCGGTGATCCATCCGGGTGAAATAGTCATAAAATTGGCGCCCGCTTCCTTTATTTTAGCTACAGAGTCGTCAATATCTGAATTTGTTTCACTTAGTAAATGGAGAGTTACCCCTTTTTGCCAGTCGGGTGAAGAAATATCAGCGTAAACTTTTCCGCTGGACAACAGAATTAAGGCGGAAACTAATAAGAAGAAAACCGGAAAGTACACGGCAGGTTTGTACATTTTAGGCATTAAATAATACTACTATAAGCATAGGACTATTGCAATTTGACTATCAAATAATAATTAATAATACTCACCCTGATAAACATGAATCCATACATCTTTGGAAAACTGTTGCTTGTCCAATTTTGTAAAACTGTTGTCGAAATACATTTTTACTATATCGGAACCTTCCAGACCAGTAGTTAAAATTAAAAACATTCTTTGATGGCCTCTTCTCAAAGTTTCGGTGTCGTTCTGAACGCGTTCAATTGTAGTCTGCGGAATTCCCCCTTTTTTCTTATCCCAAATGGGCATGGTTGAAACTCTGGTATTCCCGTTATAGTAATATTGAAAGGGATAAATAATATAAGGCGGCGAAACTATTATAATGTCCCTGGGAGTAGCGCTTGCAGTTACGTAATCCACAGCATCTCTGTAATTTTCTCTGGCCGGATTTTCTGTGCTGGTAAACTGCACGTGTATAGCCAGCGCGATAATTATCAAATATGAGATTATAAATATTAATTTCAGTTTCCCCCTAAGTTCAACTATGTACCATGATATAAAAATAAAAAACATAGGAGTTGCCGGCATCAGATATCTGGTTAGGTACATTGGCTTATATACAATACTTACAATATAAACAAGAAAAATAGGCAGGAACGTGCCAAGAATTACCAGCTGAAAACCTCTTGAAAAAGGGTTCTGTCTTTTGGTTAAAAATATAAAACCCAACAATGTAAGAAGCGGCCAGAATGCTATTAGAATGCCTGTTAAATTTACGGGCAGAAATCCGAAAACAAATTCAAAAAAACTCAAAACCAAATTAAAAGTTGTAGGTTTTGCCAGAACCGGAGCCAAGGTACCCGACCCATAAGATTCATAAAGAGCGCGGACCCAGGGATAAAATGCCGCAAGAGTAATAACTGCGGAAAATATAAATCCCGCCAGAAGTTTCTTTTTATTTACGTTAGCCGTGTGTCCTTCTATCCAATGCTTTTTCCAGGAATATAAGAAGAACAGTGATTGAACGAGTAGCACCAGAAAAAAGAAATAATGTGTATAAATTCCTACTAAATTAGCCGCCGAATAAAAAATAAGATATCTCAGTTTACCAGTTTTCATAACTTTTACAAAAAATAAATAAGAAAGGGTAGTTACAAGGGTTAGCAAAGTATACATTCTGATTTCGCGGCTGTACCATACCCAAAATGGCGAAACCGAAGCCAGAATTAATGAAATCAGCGCACCTTTTCTTCCTAATATTTCTCTTGAAAGCAGATACAAAAAAGGCAGTGTCAGCATACCCGGAATCACCGCCATAATCCTTACCGCGGTTTCTGAAGTCCCGAAAATTTCAATCCAGAAATGAAGGAGAGTATTATGCAGAGGAAGATGTACATTTTTTAACATGTACTCTTTTATAAATTCTATTGAATGGGACGCCTGCCAAATACTTTGAGCTTCATCCAGCCTCAGGCTTTCGGAACCTAAGTTCCATGCCCGTAAAATTAATCCGACAGACAAAGTTAAAATAATTAATAGTATATGAAGTCTCTGATTAAATTTGCTGTTTATTGAATTAATTGTTTTTGAGTTTTGCATTATCCTCACTTCCAAAGCTTTTTGAAATTAGTATGTTCCCCCTGTCTATGCTTTCGCCTCCACCGCCTGAAGAAGTTTCTGTATACTGCATAACCGGAGAATAATCATACCTTTCTACAACATTAAATTCTTTATACAAACCTAATAAAGTTTTTAATTTTTCCAGTGCGTTATCAAATGATTGTTTCCAGGGATAAGCTGCCCGTATAAAACCGAAAAAGAACGCAATGTTAAAAAGTATCCAAGATCCGTTAGTAATAACCGATGGCGAAAACCCTTGTGTTAAAAACCCATATGTTATGGCTATAAATCCGACCGCGACATAAATAAAATGAAATGAGGCAAATGACAAAAAGTTGCCAGTTTCTTTTGCTTTAGGTGTAACCTCAAACCGGGCGGGTATCCGGAAAAGCGAAGAAAGGCACGCTTTTATAAAAACGTGAAAAGAGCTTATAGAAAGTTGGATCGCCCGGAACGTTATAGTATTTTGGGTTGAAAGCATCAGCAGGTGGATTGTTGAAAACATGAATGGGAAGAAGTAAATCATAAATTCTGAAGTTGTGGATTTAACCGGCAATACTTTTGTGAACAAAACAACTATTGGAATTAGCGCATCTATAAGTACTATAAAACCGTTAATATAATAACTTGAAGAATATAAATACTGAACTTTCTGTCCGAAAGAAAGACCTTTTTTAAATATCGGATTGTGGTGGAATATTACTTCAGAAGATCCCCTAGCCCACCTGAACTGCTGTTTAACGTAGTCTCCCAAATTAAACGGGGCCATGCCGTCTGTTAATACTTCAGAAACATAAACAGAATTCCATCCTTTTTCATGCATAAAAAGCGAAGCCAAAAAATCTTCGGCTATGTTGTCCTCGGGTACTCCGCCTACTTCTAATAATGCTTCGCGTCTGATAACCGCGTTTGTGCCGCACCAGAATGTTGCATTAAGCCTGTTTTTACCCCTGCAAATAGGACCAAAAAACAGCTCCTGCTGCTCCCAGGCCGCCTGTGTTAAAAATCCGTCGCCTCTGTTTTGGTAGTATTGTGGAGTTTGAACAATAGCCATTTTGGGATCTTCAAAGTAAGGCATGGTTTTTTTCAAAAAGTCTTTATGGGGAACATGATCGGCGTCAAATACCGCGAAAAACGGCGCAGATGAATTAGCCAGTCCATTATTAATATTCCCGGCTTTCGCTCCTTTGTTGTTATCTCTCACAATTGCTTTAACACCATATTCTTCCGCCAGCGCGCTGATATCCCTCCAATTAGGCAGATCTCTCCCTTTGCCGTCATTAAGGATAAACAACTTAAAATCCGAATAGTCCATTGCCAGAACAGCCTTCAGCGTTTTTTCTACTACATCTCTCGGTTCTCCGCAGACGGTTATAAAAACGTCAACGGGGTAAAATTCCTTGAGCGCTCTAGGTTTAAGTTTTCTCTGATCCCAAATTGTATATAAATATCCAAGCGCCTGCCAAATGTGATACACCTCTCCTATAAACAAAAGCCCGAAAAGCAGGGGATTTCCGGCATTGCCGAAATCAAGCCACCAAGTAAAATAAAAAACAATTGTAAAAAAGCAGAATAATATATAAATCTGTGAAACATTAATATTGGCTGAAATTATCTGGTGAGGGGCTTTTATTTTTTCTCTGTTCATAAATCCACCCCTTCAACTTCAAATAAATTAACCAATTTTTCTTCATAAAAAGCCATTCCGAACCAGACCCAATTTTGGGAGTAATATCCTACTTCATCGGCAAAATCTTCTATGTCCGGATTATATAAAACAGCGAGTTTGTTTAAATAAATGTCCTGAGCAATATAAGGATGCATTAAATCAAAATATGCCAGTGTTGCACCATACATGCTGTTACTCTCTTGTTCATCGACCGGTTCTCCGTTGTGTTTGTATGTCGCAAAAAGTTTTCCCCGCGACTTCCATTCGCTTTCTAAAAATGAAAGTTTCTTTAAGAATTCTTTGGCTCTGTCATTTTTGTGCCACTTCCAATCAAGCCCTGCCCTCCAGATAACCCGGTAAGCGTCATCCGAAAAATGCGTGTCCTTATCGCTGTGAAGAACCGGCAGAATTTTTCCGGTAGTCAAGTCAAGATTCACCCAGTCGGGAGGCAAATTGGCGCTTTCCTCATAATCTAAATTGGATAAAGTTGCTTCTTCTAAAACTTCATAAGAATTTTCCCTCAGCTCCAGCCAGGGGTGGGTTAAATCCACTTCGGCAAAAATAGGATAAGCCGCAAATGAAAAATATGAAGGATTTATAGTTGGCTGCGTTTCTGTCTTAGCCCAGTTTCCTGCAAGCATGTAGTACTTTCCGTTTACCGTTATTACTTCCTGCCTCCAGATGTCATTTAAAATTTGAATAGCCTGTTTTAAGTAGTGGTCCTGGTTCCACCTTTTATAGGCAAAAATCAGAGCCAGCGCAATATCCTGGTCCGCATCAGAGGCCGTATTAATACCCCCCTCATCAACCAGCACGTCCCATCTTCCGTCCGGATTCCTTCCCCATTTCCACGAGAACAATTTATCATCTTCTCTTTGCCTTAAATTATTGTTGGTCCATTTTAAAACATTATCAAAAGTAATCTTGTCATCCATCCAGACAGATCTAAGCAGAGAATATGATTGGCCTTCTGATGTGGTTAAAAAGTCTCTAGAACGGTCAATTGTTCTACCATCCTTTTGGATTTTGTCCCTGTATGCAATCCACAAATTTTCGAGGGCGGCATGAGGGTACGTTTTTACAAATACACTATTAACACCCGTAATAGGCTTAATTAGCTTCTGTGGTTTTGTTGTTACAATAACAACTACACCAATATAAGTAATTATAATAAGTATGATTATGAGTATGACTTTTTTTCTCATATCCGCCAACAAAAAAAGGATCTTAGAACCACGCTCCAAGATCACATCTTAGTCTTGAAAATATAAAAATGACACCAAAGTTAATCGGCACCAATTTTCCACTCATGTATCCTCTTTCAATGTACCGAGGGACATTTTGAGCTGAACAATTATACAAAAACAAGTGCACATTTGTATAGATGCGTATCTATAATATATCAATTTAATAATGTGCGATACAGGTTATTATAACTATTAATGTACAGCTGCAGCTGAGGAACCGGTTGATGTGATATTAGTGCTGTGGCCGGCGCCTCAGCTGGAAAGTGATAGAGCATACAACCCTAGTATTGGCGCTTTAAAAACTTCGGACCGCTGTACTCACGCCTAATTACAACACAGCGACCGTCCAAGCTATCAATTATCTTTAGCGCCATATACAAAGGGGCTTCCTTAATTATCCCCAACTTCTCCAATCGCACCTGTCTTCCGAGGGCAACTGGCTGTCCGTCTTCATACCAACCTTCGATAAGACGAACCGGTAAGTAAATGCTTGCCTTGCTTTTTCTTTTTTTATTGCCATGGCAGCTACACCTCCACAGGAAGTTTTACATCACTTGCATTATACCAAATAATATTACTGTATATTTCTCAAGATGGGTTTTCTTCTTTTATTTATGACTATAAGTTGTTAATTATGCGAGCCTCTTTTGGCTTCTCTGAGAAATTTGGCAATTTATCTATTGCAAGTGATAACTGTCTCAATAAATTGTCATGACAATATGTATTAGAATATTAGTTAGATTAAACATTGAAAAATAATCCGTATTTGATATTCCGGTTCAAAACCATAGCGCGAACCTATAGCCATTGATTGGTGGGTTAACCATTGTTATAATCTGCGTAAACTTAAAAAAAGGGAGGTAAAGTATGTACACCCTAATACTGGGGGACACGAAATTGAGTCTAAAAATAGGCAAGCTACTTGCCGATAGACTCAATTCACAGATGGCACGATACCCAGGCGACCCTCTGCCATCAGAGGCAGTTCTAGTAGGGGTCGGAATGACAATCGGAAATGCGTTTGACCTTGGAGGGAAGGCCAAACAAGTGATAGTCCTGGATAGTCTAAGATACACGGACTCTCAGATATCGCTAATAAGTAGGTTATACCAGAACCGATTGTATAGGATCACAACTCGTGATGCGTCTGATTATGAAATCGTTGACATGTGTGTTGCAGTTCTGAATGTCAACGACAAGTCGATCGTCAGATAACAACCTGGCTCCGAGCAACCTAAACCACTGTTCGGAGCCGCCGCAAATCCCCAAAAATAAAAATGATATTATTTCAATATGACCATGGAAAAAATATCTTCTCTAACCGCTTTATATAACCATGTAATAGGACTTAATAATAAACATTTCCCAAAAAGCAAACTTATGCCTATTCCCGGCGGAGGTGAATTAAATAAACCCAAATATATGTTTGTATTCATCAATCCTACGATTAGAAATATTTCCACCAATCCTGAATGGAACGGTATTAGGGCACCTTTTATCGGCACTAAAAACATCTGGAGAATTTTCCACAAAGCTGGTCATTTTGAAAATAATCTAATGCAGGAGATAGAAAAAAGAAAATCATGGGACGAACCTTTTGCCGAAAAAGTATATGGTTTCATCAAATCAAAAGGATTTAATTTTACCAACATAGTTAAATGGGCAGGCGAAAATGCTGATCTTCCTAACCGGGAAAAAATAAAATTATTTCTCCCAACTCTTATAAGGGAAATAGAAATTGTTAAACCACAGAATATTGTTACTTTCGGCTTAATTCCCTACGAAGCATTAACTCTTCAAAAAATCAGGCTCGAAGAATACTACCAAGAATCCATGAGAATGAATAAAGTCATTAGAACTGAAGTAACAATAGGAAGAATCCAAACAAATATACTCCCCTGCTACTTCCCTATAGGAAGGGGAAATCCCAAAAGAGCGGTGGAAATACTTAAACTACTTAAATAAAAATGGACCATGTAGTAATCATGAAAAAAGAATGGGAGCTACTACCTAAAATAATTACCGGTGTTAAGAAAGTAGAATCCCGATGGTATAAACTTAAAACTGCACCTTGGAACAAGGTTAAAAAGGGAGACCATCTTTATTTCAAAGACTCCGGATGCCCGGTATCTGTTAAAGCAAAAGTTTCCGATATAAAACCATTTTTGATAGAAAATAACAAACATGGTTTAGAGATTATGCAAAATTACGCATTTCTGGATTTGGGAGAAAATAAAATTCCGGTTTCGGTTAGAAAATATATGTATAACAAGAAATATGCTATTTTCGTTTTTTTTACAGACATTGAGAAAATAAAACCGTTTGAGATTGACAAAACCGGATACGGTATACGGAGTGCATGGTTATGCGTGAAAAAAATTGGAAGTATTAAAAAACTGCTCTGATATAATAAACAAAGAATGCCCATAAAAACTCCGAAACTCATTTTGTTAGACTTTGACGGAACTTTAGCCGATACATTTAAAGAAATGGTTGATATTAACAACAAGCTCTATAAGGAGCTGGGAACTGATCCCATCGACTATTATGAAGCAGTAAAACTTAGAGAAGTGCCAATGAGAAACTGGTTAAAAATAATAGAAATTCCCTTATGGAAAGTACCGAAGTTTATAAGAACTATTATTAACGAACTAGAAAAACGGATTTCGAGCCTGGAAATATTTCCTGATATGAAGAGTGTTATTCAAGCAATAGTAGAAAATAAAATTATGCTTGGAGTAGTTACTACTAACTCCGCTGAATATGTTAAAGAGTTTTTAAAATTAAATGGATTAAGTCAAATCAGTTTTGTTAAGCACGCCGACTTTTTAGCCGGAAAAACGGGAGTTATTAAAAAAACATTAAATGAATTTAAGCTCTCTCCCGATGAAGTAGTTTATATTGGCGACACTGTAGGAGACATTAAAGACTCCAAAAGAGCCGGAATAAAATGCATAGCTGTAACTTGGGGATATAATTCGGAAGGTCTTCTTAAAAAATATGAACCCGAAGAAATAGTAAACAAGCCTGAGGAAATTCTTAATCTTTTAAACTTGTCACAAATGACCATAGCCAAATAAACCTGAAATTTTATTTTGCGCAGAGTTTCCTATAATATTTACTTGCACTTGATAAAAGTTTATTTATTTTAAAAACCTGGAGGGATACCGAAGTGGTCGTACCGGGCTGGTCTCGAAAACCAAGCGTCGCGCAAGCGGCACGTGGGTTCGAATCCCACTCCCTCCGCCATGTATCAATTTTAGAACTATAAAAATCTGGTATATACTCCGAATATGAAAAAAGTACAAAAGCAGGTAGATGAATGGGTCAATCAATATAAACAGGGTTATTTTAAACCGCTTGAAATTTTAGCCAGATTGACCGAAGAGGTCGGCGAACTCGCACGGGAATTGAACCATAGATTCGGACCAAAGAAGAAAAAACCATCTGAAGAAACCAAGGAAATAGCTGATGAAATCTCGGATATAATTTTCACTCTCTCTTGTCTTGCAAACTCTTTAAATATTGATTTAGACAAAGCTTTTAAAAAAACTATGGACAAGTATTACGGCAGAGATAAGAACCGTTATGAAAGAAAATAAGATTAAAGAATAACCACTTACTCCGCAATTCCCATTGTGGTAAAATTTAATATATAGTTTAACAGCAGACATTTTTATTAAAATATTAACTGTCCCATAAAAATGTGATATATATTCTTAGCGTTTAATATTTATGCTCAAAGTTGAAAATATTACAAAATCATTCGGAAATTTAAAAGCTGTAGACGGTGTTTCTTTTGAAGCAAAAGACGGAGAAGTTGTCGGCCTGCTCGGACCAAACGGAGCGGGGAAAACAACCACGATGCGGGTTATCACTGGTTTTATATCACCGGATGAAGGCAACGTGGAAATCGATAATATTTCACTTAAAAATAATCCGATTCATGTCCAGTCAAAAATCGGCTACCTTCCGGAAAACAATCCACTATATAAAGAAATGCTGGTCTCGGAAATGCTGGAGTTTTCAGCCGACATGAGAAATTTAACAAAATCCCAAAGGAAAGACGCAGTAGATTTTTCCGTAAATGCCTCAAATATCAAAGAAGTTTATTACAAACCCATAAATGAACTTTCAAAAGGCTACAAGCAAAGAGTCGGGCTGGCTGTAGCTTTGCTTCACAAACCAAAAACATTAGTACTGGATGAACCAACAGAGGGACTGGACCCTAACCAGAGAAGTGAAATCAGGGCTTTAATTAAGAATCTGTCAAAAGACCGCACAATAATCATCAGTACTCACGTTATGCAGGAAGTTGAAGCAATCTGCGACAGAGCATTGATAATAAATAAAGGCAAAATGGTCGCAGACAGCAGCGTGAAAGATTTAAATAAACTGGTAAAAGGGAAAAGCTCAATAAATGTGGATATTGAGGGAAGCAATGTAATTAGCAGCCTGCGTGCGATCAGCGGAATTGAAACTATAAATGTATGGAGCGAAGCGCAGAGCAGATATTCCGCGAGAATAGTTTTAAATGAAGATGTTAAAATCCAGCCGGAAATTTCAAGAATTGCTAGGGAAAACAGCTGGGTGATTTGGAAGCTGGTTGAAGAAAACATGATGCTTGAGGATGTTTTCAGGGAGCTTACAAAATAAGAGCTTGCTCTCCGCCTTTGGCGGAGGCGCTGCCTCATATTTACTCACTTCGCTCACAAAATAGAAAGATAAAATGAACTTACTTAATATAAAAGCAATAACAAAAAAAGAAATAAAATCTTATATCAACAACCCCGCCGCCTATATTGTGCTGATAGCTTTTTCCCTCATGTGGCAGTTTTTGTTTTTTAAAAATGCATTAATCGTAGGCGAATCTTCATTAAGAAATTTGTTCGAGGTTTTGCCATGGCTCTTGCTGATATTTATTCCCGCTATCACGATGGGATCTATTTCAAAAGAAAAAGACGAAGGGACATTGGAGCTTATACTCACCCATCCTGTCTCCGATATTGAACTTATTCTGGGAAAAATCCTCAGTGCCAAGCTTTTTGTAGTATATGCTCTTTTATTTACATTCCCGCTGGCTTTCACATTTTCAAAATTCGGAAAATTTGACTGGGGTGTTTATGCCGGGCAGCTAATCGGTAGCATTTTGCTTTCGGTTTCTCTGATTTCACTGGGAATTTATATTTCATCACTTGTAAAAAACCAGATCGCTTCTTTAATAGTTACTATGGTGGCGGTTTTCTTTTTAATTGTATCCGGATCGGAATTTTTAACCATTTCTCTACCTTTTTCAATACTCCCGATTATGACAAATATCTCGGTTTTAACTCACTTTCAGTCGACTATAAGAGGAGTTCTTGACTTGCGCGATCTGCTCTACTTTTTATCTTTTACATTGGTTTTCATTTCCCTGGCTTTTTTGCAGCTTTCAAAAAGAAGATACGGAAATTTAAAGGCCAAATATAAAAGGATTAAGCTGATAGTTCTTCTTTTAATCGGCAACACATTAGTTTTCAGCTATCTGGGCTCTGTTGTTCCGGGAAGGTTGGATTTGACTCAGGAAAAAGTTTATACACTTTCTGAATCAACCAAAAAAGTTATCGGCGGCCTTGAAAACAACGTTGAAATTACTTTTTATGCTTCGGGTAAATTACCTTCTCAATATTCGCCGGTAGTCCAGGATGTAAAGGATGTTTTAAGAGATTACAGAATAAGCTCAAACGGCAAAATAATTGTAAAAACCAAAGATCCTTCATTAAAGGCCGAGGATGCCACAGAAGCAACTACAAAGGGTATTCAGGAGATACAGTTCAATGTTATCGGCCAGGAAGAATTTCAGGTAAAAACGGGGTTTTTAGGAGTTCACATTTCAGCCGAAGGAAAAGAGGATTCCCTTCCCTTTATACAACAGACCGACGATTTGGAATACATGCTGACTTCTATTATTAACAAACTGACCGCCAAAGATAAGAAAACAATCGGATTTTTATCCGGGCACGGAGAAAAAGAATTGTTCGATTATGTGTTTTTAAATGGTGAGCTTACAAAACAATATGAAACAAAATCAATTACTCTGGATAAAACTAACCCGGTTATCGATGAAAATATAGACACTCTGGTAATAGCAGGACCTACCATTAAATTTGAAGACAATGAGAAAGAAGCAATAATGCTTTTCATGCAGAAAAACAAAAATGTCCTGTTTTTAATAGATACGTATAGTGTCGACAAACAGCTGTCATACGCTAATGTTCTGGAAGATCCTTTTGCGCCTTTTTTGGAAAATTTCGGAATAAAAGTTAATCAGAATATAGTT
Organism: candidate division WWE3 bacterium RIFCSPHIGHO2_02_FULL_38_14; assembly: GCA_001772865.1. Lineage (GTDB taxonomy): Bacteria > Patescibacteriota > WWE3 > UBA101185 > UBA10185 > 2-02-FULL-38-14. The sequence continues at coordinate 11,797 of MEVD01000013.1, forward strand.
TATGATTTGCAGTCAAATGAAACTTTAAGATTTACCGCAGCGGGAGGTCAAAACTACTTTTTGCCGTACCCGTTCTGGGTTAGGGGAATAGTGAAAGATCCCAAAGACCCTATAACATTAAAATTGAATACAATAACAATGCCGTGGCCGAGTTCAGTTGAAATAAATGAACAGAAGTTGGGAGAACTGGGATTAACAAAGCGCGACCTTGTAACAACAACAAAGCTAGCGGGATTAAGATCCGGCAGTTTTACAATAAATCCACAGGAAGACACATTCCCTCAACAAAACCTAGCTGAGCACTCACTTGTTGTTGCATTGGAACCAAAAAACGTTCAGGAAAGCTCTGCATATAGTCTTGGAAAAATGGTAGTAGCAGGCAACTCGGAGCTATTTACTGATCAATTTGTGCAGCAGACTCCCGAAAACTTTGTACTTGCGCTAAATATATTTTCTTGGCTGTCAGGCCAGGAATCATTTGCCGACATTAAATCAAAAAGCTCGCCGTTCGGAAAACTTGTTTTCACTGACCCTTCGCAGCCTGCTATTTTTAAATACGGCAACATGGCAATCCCGCTTTTAATACCTTCCTTCACGGGACTGGTGATTCTTATAAAAAGAAATCAGCTGAAAAAGCGGATTTATTTGAATGAAGCTAAAGAAAATGTCAATACGCCAAATCAAACATAGTCAAAGCTTTTAAATTACTTATAATATATAAATAAGTTTATGCTGCCCAAATTAAAAGACTATTATGAAAAACACAGAAAGTTATTCCACTGGATATTTGTGGTTTATATAACTATATCTTCCATAACCGGTTCTATTTATATTTTTACTGAGCTCCAAAATCTTAAAAAATCTCTCTCCGACCTACGTGTTAATCAGGACGAAATCAGCTCGTTCCAGCAGAATTTCGGCGAAAACTTCGCGGAAGAGTTATTTGATGACCATCTGCTGATTTCTCAGTTTCAAAGTGCGCTGGAAGCGAAAACATTAATTGAAGGTGAACTTGAAAATCTGAAAACACTTCAAAGCACCCAGGCGTTTTTCCAGGTAAACGAGGTTTATAAGCTTTACGATGATCTGCTCAATAAAATAAAAAGAAACAATGAGGTTAAGCTGGAAACGGCAGAGGAAACCACAAAATCTGCCGAATGGGGCGGCAGAATACTAAATAAAGACTACGAAAACGTCAAAGACGAAATTGAGAACTCAATAGAAACGCTCGATACAGGATATCAAAAGTATCTGGTTTCGCTGCCTCCGCCTCCCCCTCCAAGCCCTGCACAAGCCGCAACCGGATACAGTTATCAAACTGTAAAAAATGGAAGAGGAACTTTTGGTGTGTATTTAATAAAAATACCTTTATCACAGGTAAGAGTGAAAACGGTTACAGCAAATAAAGAAACCTGCAAAGACAACTGTCCCACAAAATCTTTAGCTGATTACGTAAAAGAAAATAACGGATACGCTGGAATGAACGGCACCTACTTCTGTCCACCGGATTATGATTCATGCAAAGGAAAAGTAAATTCGTATGACTATGCTGTATACAACAGCAATTTAGGAAAATGGCTGAGTAAAAGTTCACTCGGCTGGAGCATGACCGGACTGGCGACATTTAACGGCACAACTCCGAACTTTTATAAAAAATCCACGGATTATGGTGGTGGAGGCGTGACTGCGGGAATAGTTAATTATCCGACTCTGGTGCACAAAGGCGAGGTTGTAGTAAGTTCCGGGGACCTGACTTCTTTTCAGAAAGATATAAAAGGTCTTCGGGGCGCAATTGGAGCCGGCGGTTCTAATTTATATTTAGCAATAATTACCCGTGCTAATGTTATTGATGCCGCTCATGTTATGAGAGATCTGGGAGCGCAAAATGCTTTAAACCTTGACGGAGGAGGAAGTTCCGCTATGTATATTAACGGCTCATACGCAGTTGGACCCGGAAGAAGTCTGCCAAATGCTGTAGTGTTAACCAGATAATTCCGAACCTAATTTTTAATCCTTTAAATATAGGAAAATATTTTCCTTTTGTTTTGCCGGTTTCCAGTTAGGGAATGTAAAATTATTAACTACAACACGCGCACCTTTTTTAAGTTCGCCGTGAAGTTTTTTCTCCATATCTTCCATAATATACGGAATTCCAAAAAGAGTAATAGCATCAAAATCAGAATAATTCATATTCCAGAAATTTCCTCTCACAAATTTAATTTTATCCTGCAGTTTTTCTTTAGCTACATTTATTTTCGCAACTAAGCATAAAATAAAACTAATTTCTATTCCTGTAACAACCGCGCCCTTTTTGGCCAGGGCAATTGCGATTCTCCCGTCGCCGGATCCCAGCTCTGCAATTTTTTCGCCCGGTTTTACATTTAGCAATTCCACCATTATTTCAACTTTATCAGGAGTGCACAAAGCAAATGGCGGACCTTTTACAATAATTTTAAACCAATATTTATTAACAATTATCAAAGAAAAAACTATAAAAAAGGCCAAAAGAAGAATAATCAGCATTATTAACGGATTAAAAAATATTTCGGGAAAAAAATTAATCAGCAATGCAAAAAACAAGCCAAGAAATAAAGAAATCCCCAACACAGAAGAAGTTATTTTAAATTTTTTCGGTTTTGCAAAATCAATTTCAAAGAAGGACATCAGGTGTGGTGTAAAAGAAGCTTTTTATCTACATCATCAAGAGAGAATTTAACGAGTTTTACAATTTTGGCATTTTTCCTGTACTCAGGGGGAACAACCAACAAAGCTTCGTCTTTTGTTTCCAAATCCACCACGATCCAGGCTTTATGTTCGCCATCCGAACACCCCCAGTCTGCATTCGTCATAAAGTGGGAGCCGGTATCAAGAAACGATTTTATTGCCCTTTCACAGGAAAGTTTATTACCTTCATGTGAAACTTCTATTAAATACTTGTTCATAAATTGATTATAGTCAATATATCAAAAAGTTCAAAGTATTAAAAATCATTCTTCGATGGTTGCACTCACAAGAACGGGAGTATTCAGAAATTTTACTTCTCTGCCGCTAGGTAACACAAGCTTTATACGAGAGAAATTCTCTCTGTTTTTGTTTTTGGTAATCCATTCCAAGCTAGAGTATTTATTTATCAAGTTATCATAATCATCCACTAAGAATTCCGCATGTTCCCAGCCCGAAAACGTTTTTTCTCCTTCAATCGGTTCTATAAGTTCCATTGCGGTTATTAAATGATTCTTATACTTAATAGGATTATTCAATTTAATCACTGCCACTCTTCTGTTGCTTATTATTGCTTCTTTAACCAGCTCACCCTCTTTCAAAAACTCCGGCAGAAGTCTTTCATATTCTTCCGATGAACGTGTGCTGTAAGCTATATGGTCAATTTTTAAGTCACCGACATCTATCCCGGTATTTTTAATTTCCTGCAGCAGATTATCTAAAAATCGCACTACTTGAGATTGCATAATTTTTTATTATACAGATTTTTTATTGGATGTTAATTACTTCTACCAGCCTTTAATTTGAAGTGTTAAAATAATATTATGGAACAATATAAAGTAGGAGAACTGCTAATAAGAGATAAATCGGAAAATAACGCCCTGACACTTTTATATATTGACGCCGAGCCGGAACCGGGAAAGCAGGGAGCTTACTATACTCAAATTGCCCATGTTGAAGATTACGGTGAAGGAAAGGAAGTCTATCTTGAGTTTGAATCCGGAAGCATACCTTTTAAATTTATTGCGGGACGGGCAACAGACGAGGATATTAAAGAAGTAGTCGAGGAGACACTAAAGTCAGACAATGCAAAGGAAATACTAAATCAGTGGAAAGAAAAAATTGAAGAAGATAAAATCTTACTGGAAACGGAGAAACAGCGAATTGTACACATCGTCAATAATTCTCTAATTTGATTCAAAATATACTTTAATACTACTATTATACTTACAAATTTATATATTAGAATTTTAAAGTGATGTTTAATATATTCATGTTATAATATCACATATGATAGTAAGTGAAGACTCAAAGGAATTGGTTCCTTATACAGAATTTAAAAAAGGATTACGAGAGTCATTGTCTTTGAATGAAGGAGATAAACCTAAAGCAATTGCAGAAACATATGTGACTTTTACAAGAACATTAAGAGAACAAATTGTAGACGACGAACGTAAAAGAGCCAATGCAGAGAGGGAAGAAAGAGAAGCGCAGACTCTGGCAGATCATTTAGGCAGAGGTAAAAGTACAGCCGGTTTAGATGACGAAACTTTAACAGCATTAAGTAACGCGCTCACAAATATCAGTGCTTTTATGGGAAGTACAGAAGGAAAAATGCCGGATGAACTTTCTAGACTTTATTCAACCGTAAATTCACAGATTATAGAAAAACGGCAACAGAATTATTAGAAATATTTAATATACAACTAATATTCATATTTACCGGGAAATTATTTTTCTCAACTTTAACCTGGGTTCACCGTCGCCGAAAGGGTTATCTTGCCACTCAACAATTTCGAACCCATTTTTAAGATAAATTACCAATGCTGCGTTGTTTTTTGGATGAGTAATTAATTCAACATTTTCCACAGCGGGTTTATCAATTATTTCCTTTATGATTTTATTAAAAATTTTAGTAGCAATCCCTTTGCCTTGATATTCAGGTACTACAACAAGAGTTGAAATATAGGCTTTTTTTCCGTCATCTTTTAACTCGTATGCAGCTTCACCAACCGGCTCATTATTCAAAAAAACTAAATAAGAGATTTCTTTTCCTAAAAATGCCTTAATATCTTCCAATTTCGTAAAAGCAAAGTAAGTTTTAGAATTTGCAAACATTTTCTCAATTGAGAGCATCATTTCCCAATCTTTTTCCTCTTTAGCTCTTTTATATGAAAGTGTGTGATTAGCCATATAAGTTTTTGACTAGGTCAGATTTTCCAACAAAAACGAACAATCGCTGCAAATTATATCCGTACCTTTAACTAGTTTTAAAAATTCATTAGAAGTAGAAGGACTGGTAAAATATCCAACGGTTCCTAAATTACTCAGGTGGTTTTTTCGTTCAACAGTAAACTCGATTCCCAAAACGACGTTTTTTTTCATGTGCCGATTATATCACCCTGTTTATAATTGGATTACGGATGAGCAAATTACCCAGAAACTAACATGAATCAACAGATTATTAGTGTGTGTATAAAGGCCGACTAATTTCGTTGTCGCTGATTATAGTTTTACAATTTTCGTATTCACTCAAATCCCTTTCATTTGCCGCCCTTAGAGTATTAAGCAAATATTCCCCGTCATAAAATGTTAAATTCTCTTTTAGCTCATACCCCATAGATGTAAACGGCTGTCTATCTAAACCCACCCTGGATAGAGTGCAATTCTCTCCCATTACGCAAAAAGCGGCACGACCAATTGGAGTATCCGACAGAAAAACTTTTCTGTCGTCACTCAAAGTCAAAGCAAATCCGCTTCCCCAAAGATCGACTTGATCTTCATCATAATATTCAAGAAGTTTTGATGTTTTTAATGCTAAGGAAAATTCAGAACTTACATTATCAATAAATCCAATCAGCGGAGAGCATTCATAATCTTCCTGCACACACATGGCACCAAAACAGTTGTAATGATATACATACTTTTTCTTGTCCCAGTATTTATAAGGTATAGAACGTCCGCCTGTATTTAAAGTTGTATACTTTTCAACAGCAATCACATCAAGTATTTTAATAGTAGTTTCTTTAAGTACATATTTTTTATTATTGGCATCTACATTTTTAGTCGTTTTAGTGCTTTCAGTAACAACATTACGATTTTTAAAGATAAACAGCCCAGTAATAATCGTGAGTATTAATAAAGTCATAATTAAAACCAGAGATAAACCTCTACTCTTTTTTATATTCATTAATAAATTATGTGCATTGAAACTTGATTTGTAAATAAATGCATTTAATGTTCAGTTTTATCCCGGAGAAGAAATCGATAATAAAACAGATTAAAGTTTTGGTAAAACAACTTTTGTATTATGGATTTAATGCTACTAAATATTGTCTATAGTTTTAGAACATAGTAGGATGAATTTACTAATTAATTTAAGAAAGGCTATAAATGACTACTAACGCTCCAAGTCTTTTATATTTTTTCGAACATATGTTTCTAAGAGACGCTCTTTTTGGAAGTCGGGAGTTCCTTGCAGAGTTAAAAAATAACCCAAATAATTTTAATAGGGGGTTGATTGCTAATTTCAATAGAATCAAAGAAAATCCTAATAATGATCTTTTGGAGAAAGATATTTCCCTTGAAGAAGGTGATTTTAGCTTGGATATTATTTCTTTGGAAATAGGAGATAAGTTAATAGTGATAAGGTGTCCAAAACCTCGCAAAGCCCCAGAAGCTGGCTTTATTGGGATTATATTGAGTGACACCCCACGTTATTTTATAAGCGAATATGAAACTAATGAAATAATGAAACAACTATCTCCTGATAAAGAATGGGCTCATAAATACATTCTTTGTGAATGGGCAAATAAAACCCACAAGAACTACGGTGAAGTTTCAAACACCAAAGAAGCTTTTGTAGAAAGAATTGCAAAAGTAATATACGCTTCCTCACCAAATTCTACAAACTAATAAAATAGTTTTTATATTTATTTAATTAATATATATAATGAGTTTGGATCTACATTTTTCGATAGAGTTTTTATCAAGGTTTGAAAAGGCATTTGTGGCTTCGTGGTCATCAAAGTGCCCATTCTGGCCGGGTATTAGAGACTAAGTTCGAACTGTATTAAGTGCGGTATAAGCACTTGTGGATATTTATCTCGCTCAAAACCTATAACATTAAATCTCAGTTTATCAGAACAGAATGGCCATTTATCTAGACTTATCTCTGTACCATCAAATTTAAATTTAATTACAGTTTTGTCAGTGGACTTAACTTCTGAATATATTTCAAATATCTCCTCAATAGACTTTCCATTTGAGAAGTCAAAAGCTAGTCTGTCACACATGTTAGCTATTTTGTCTGCCCACAGAAAATCTTGTTCTATGAATTCACTTGTTATTAATTGTTTATCAATTTCTTTCTTAAATTCGTCTGCAAGTTCTACCAAAGTATCAGAGTCAATTTTCTTAGATATTCTAGTTGCTAAACGATATTGATGGTACATATTTATTAAGGACGCTACTTTGGAATTTAACTTTGCGTAAAAATCTTTCGCTAAAACATTTGGCAACTCATCATAGTTTCCTGCAGCTGCTTGATACGTATCGAAACAATCAGATCCATTTTGGTGAAATGCTATACCTTCCACAAAATCATGAAAAGGAATCTTAGGTTTATCAAAATCGTTGTTTCCCCAGTTAAGAGCTATGTTTCCAGCTAATTTAGCGTGCTCACGTTGTGTAATTATTAAATTATGTTTGGAATTTATAAACACATCTAAATTATACCTTAGTTCGAACCCTTAAAGTGGCCATATCATTTTCATTGTTGTTATAGGAAGAAAAACCTGGCTGAGCATATCGGTCGAGAACCCCATTTATTCTCTAGGATACATTTACAACTGTATACTATGGTTATGGAAGAACATGAGCACTATTGCGAAAATATAGAAAACTTTCCAATTGATAAGTTTTTTCAAATAGGAAAGGATAAAGGTAAAAAAGTATTGATCGTTGGTGAGGCCCCTGCTCCTAATGGCTGGAGAAAGTCTGGTAAGGCTTTTTATACTTTGAATGGGAAATTATTGCCTACTGGTAAAAATCTTAACATTTTGTTAGAAACGTACGAGTTGTCAGTGGAAAAATGCAGTTTTACGGAATTAGTAAAATGTTATGTTGGAAAAGAGCGTAAACTACTAACCGCATGTGGGGGAAAATGTTGGCCAATTTTTATGAGACAGGTTCAGAGTTACGATTTCGCTGTTCTCATTATTTTAGGTGTGAAAACATTGGAACTATTAAATCTGTATGCAAACAGTTCACTTCGCATGGGGGAAATAACGGATCTTGAAATTAGTAATAAAAGATACACAGTTTTACCTATATATCATCCTTCATCTATCTCTCCAATTGGACATAAAAACAATTTAAAAATATTTGAGGAACATCGAAAATTACTAGAAAGACTTTTAGGGTAAAACTATCCTATACACAGTTTCTCCAGGATATATGGCTGAGCATGTCGGTCGAGAACCCCAATTAGTTATATTTCCACTCTAGCTGATTTACTGAAGCTTCCTCCTCCTCCTTATTTTCCCAAGGAAGGTAAACATTGAGCGCATTCTTGTCTATACCCAGTTTCTTAAATAGCGGATGAGTTGTTTCCCATTTGTCATTTATATCAAAAGCATAAGCTGAAGAAATAAAATCAGGATGATTCTCAACAGAGTGATCTTGTATCAATGAGACAAAAACAAATTTACAAGTTGGATATACTTTTTTAATTTCTTCTGTGGCTAAAAACTTAGTTTTACCTCCGCATGGAAATGTATCGCATAATAAAAATATGGGTGATGGTGGAAGTTCAAAATTCGCTTGTGAGATACCACTAATCTTTTTTAACTCATTTGAGCCATTATTTAGTATGTATTTATACTGAATGGTTAATATTTTATATGTATTGAGTTTGTAAGCCATGGGCAGGGCAGTAAAAACGCCCTCTCGTAGAATTGCTATTACTGCATCTATTTTTATATTTTGACTTTTTAGTTTTGAGTTTAGATCTTTCCAAAGATCTTCTATTAGTACTCCGTAATGTTCCCAGGTAAGTGGATAAAAGTTTTCATCATTCATATGTACATTGTAGCAGGGCTGTTTTATCTTGTAAGCGGTTTCTCCAGGATATATGGCTGGGGGACCTGGATTCGAACCAAGATTAACGGGGTCAGAACCCGCCGTCCTACCGTTAGACGATCCCCCACTACTAAGCTTATTTTAAACTATTTTTAAAATGAATCTTTGTCGTACTGCCTATTTTATATCCGCCAATGCTTTAAGTATAGCTATTTCCTTAAGCGCTAAACTCTCAACACTATTTCTGCCCTCTGATGTTAAAACCTGATCGTGAATTAGTATCTGTCTTTTTTCAAATCTGATTACTCCACCTGTAGCCGATTCGATTTCATCTCCAGTAAACTCATCCGTTCCGCCGCCTACAATCATTGCTCTATCAGGAATCAATTTCAAACGTAAATCTTCAAACAATTTTAACCTGGAAACACTCGCTAATGGTGATTCAACATCTATAGCTTCGAGCTCTCTGCCGAGTCTTCCTACTGAGAGAGAAAGAATTATTCCTTCTTCATATGATTTTCTTATTTTTTTGCTCTCAACGCTTTTTCCCGCTGCATGTGCTATTGCCCTATAAAAATCTTCATCGTCTTCACCGGTCATAGACAATTGGTTAATAGCTTCAGCATGATCAGCCACAAACGTCATTAGGTCTTTTTCATTTTGTTCAAAATACTCTCTTCTCCCCTGCATATCAAATATCATTGCAATTGGATATTGGTGTTCAGTGCTCATAAGTGTTCGATGAAATTCCTCACGCTTTTTTTTATACTTTTCTACCCTAATATTTGCCTCATCCGAGGTTTCCGTCCTTTCTAATATTTCCAGTCTGTTTTCAGCTAATTCTCCACCTTGAAAAGAAGGATTATTACTAAATCTCTTTCTAGCATCATCAACTGCTAAAAGACACGCCTTATCATAGTCTTGAGCTTCTGCCCTTCTATTATCAATTTCTATCCTTATCACATCATTTAATTGCTGTGCATCAAATTTCAGTCCGGTTATTACTCCAACTCTAACCATTATTGCGCTCACATCACTCGTGATTTCTGCAGCTTCTCTGTCTTTAACACCTCTAATTATCATATACCTATGCAGCCCTTCACCCAGTTCTTCGGCTATTTCCGCCGCCAACTGAGAAAGAGCTTCTTCTCTTCCTACTTCGCCAAGTATAGTTGTTAATGCTTCTTCTCTTCCGGATGCCATAATAGCCAAATAATATCATATTTCCATTTAACAAATATTTAATATAAAATTACACTATGTCAAACGCAAAACATTTGGAACAGCGGGTCGGGGTTTTTGTAGACGTTCAAAATATGTACTATTCCGCAAAAAATCTCTATCAGGCTAAAGTAAATTTCGGAAAAGTTTTGTATGACGCGGTTTCGGGAAGAAAACTAATTCGGGCATTTGCTTACGTTATTAAAGCCGATGTCGGAGCTGAGAAAGATTTTTTTGACGCTCTAGAAAAAATAGGATTTGAAGTAAGAGCAAAAGAGCTTCAGATTTTTTACGGCGGCGATAAAAAGGGTGACTGGGATGTAGGTTTATGCATGGATGCGGTAAGGCTGATTACAAAAATAGACGTTCTGGTTTTGGTTTCCGGCGACGGTGATTACTCTGATTTAATTGAATATTCAAGGAGCCAGGGTGTGAGAACAGAAGTTTTTGCATTTGGACAAACTGCTTCGGGAAGACTTTTAGAAAGAGTCGACGAATATACAGATATGTCTAAATACTCCGCTAAATATTTAATTAGAGCGAGGAAAGCAAGCAATGTTCATGAAGAAAAACCACAAGGTGGCGACAATAACTCCCAATCACAATAAACTGCACTCTAAGATCGCCGGAAAATTAAAGCCAGCAGTTAATATAATTAAGCCGCTTTACATTTTCTTGTTGGTTGCCGCCGTAGTAATTTCGGCATATCATACTGTTTTTGCAAACAGAATCATTCCGGGAGTTGTAATAGGAAATACCAATGTCGGAGGCTTATCTTTTAAAGAGGCTTTGACAAGATTAAAAGAATCGGAAGAAAAACTTAACAAAGACATAACCTATAACTTTGAAAACAAAACTTTTAAAATAAATAAAGAAGACATAAAGTTTGAATATAAATGGGAGGTGACGCTCAGCCGCGCCTACGAAATAGGAAGATCAGGAGACATTTATACAGACTCTAAAGATAAACTGGCGGGTTTTTTTAAGTATCTTTCGATAAAGCCATTTTACGACTACGATGATATTTTGCTAAGTGCTAAGTTATTGGGCATCGGGGCTGAAATTGCCAAAGAGGGAAGCGACGCAAAGATGATAATAAAAGACGGCAAACTCACAGTTCTTCCTGCCGTAACAGGCTCCAGTGCTGTAAAAGGTTCTTTATACAAAGACACTGTTGAATTATTTGATCAAATTGAAGATAAGCAGCTGTTTATTCAAACCAAAACTGATGATCCGGATATTCTGGAAGAGGATTTAAAAACGATTTTTGATAGGGCCAATAAAATAGTGTTTGCTCCGTTTAAAGTTACTTACGGAAAAAGAGAATGGAAATTCACTCCCGAACAAATATTAAATTTATTAACAGTAAATAAAGAAAAAACCGGATTTGATCTTGCATTAAACAAAGATAACTTTGAATCATATCTTGAAACATTGGGAAGTGAAGTTAAAGAATCACCGAAAGCACAGGTAACTAAAGTAAATGAAGATAAGGTCGAAGAATTTAAAATTATAAAAAACGGAAAAGAACTGGAAGTAAAAAAGTTTACCGAAGATTTTAAAAATGCCTTGTTTGATGGCAAGAGTACAGTTGAAGCTGCAGTTAACGAGGTTTCTGTTCCCGAAGATAAGAGCAGATACGGAATAAAAAAACTTTTAGGAGAAGGAGTCTCCAAATTTACCGGTTCCGGACAGCCAAGAATTCATAATTTAGCTTTGGCAGCCGAAAGAACCAACGGAGTTTTGGTTCCGCCCGGAAATATTTACTCATTTAATAAATCAGTTGGTGAAATAAACGGAATGACCGGATACGATACTGCTTATATTATTTCCAATGGAAGAACAGTATTGGGAGAAGGAGGAGGAGTGTGCCACACTTCCACTACTATGTTCAGAGCAATATTAAATGCCGGACTTCCAATTGTTTCAAGATTTCCCCACGCATATCGGGTTTATTATTATGAACTGGACAGTCCGGTAGGTTTTGACGCCTCTATCTTCCAGCCTTCGCTGGATCTGCAGTTTAAAAATGACACACCTGCTTACATATTAGTGCAAACTGAATTTGACCCCAAGAACTACACACTGAAATTTAAATTGTTCGGCACCGACGACGGAAGGAAAGTGGAAATCACAAAACCGGTTGTTACAAATGTTGTTGCACCACCGGAACCCTTATATCAGGAAGATCCTACACTTCCGGAGGGCTCTATTAAACAAATAGACTTTGCTGCATGGGGTGCAAGTGTTACATTCACCCGCACTGTTACCAGAGAAGACAAGGAATTATATAAAGATACTTTCAGCAGTAGATACCAGCCTTGGAGAGCAATATATTTAAAGGGGACTAAAAAGTAAGGCTGTCTTCAAAGAGCAAATATAACCGGCTAGTCCCCGATAACTTCGTCCAAAACTACAATAGTATTATTAAGATCCGGCTGTTTAGAAATAGTAACAGTGATAAAACTTCCCTCGTTTTTATATTTTGTAATTACAGTCCCTGAAACCGTTTCATTATATTCAACTTCCCAGCCTTTTGCATCGAAAATGTTATTATAATAATTATTTAGCTCACTTACAGTCTTTGATGCTTCAAGTGTAACTTTTCTTCCGTAAGAGGTGTTGCCCACAGAAATTTCTTTTGAACCTGAAGGATAGGGTATAGAGTTAGTAACCTCACTTTTATAACCTTGTATGTTTGAAATTTTCATTATAGTTTTCGGCTTGTACAAAGTGAAAGTCAAAAACGAAACAATGAATAACGCTAATACTACTGCCGAAGCAGCTATAAAAAGAGCGTTATTATTATGTGTCTGTTTAAATATCTGCATAAACATTCAGAGCCTTGCTGTATCTACTAAGGCCGACCCTACATTGGCTCGCTCTCGTCAGAGGCGCCGGCTACTTTCGCGGTAAATACAAATGATCTTAATATATCATTAAATACATCCTTAAAGCTTCCCGGCAAATATTCTGTTTTTGAAATAATCATTATTCTTGAAGTATTCGGAACCTGAAGCATTATTACATCCCCCCACCAAGCATATCCCTTTAAAAGTATAGCGTCCACTTCACCTACCTTTATAATTTCCTGAGACTCCTCGGGATTTCTTCCGGTAATCACTTTATAATCTTCCAGAAGCGCTGTCTTTTCACTTTCCAGATAAGTCTCAAACGTTATTTTATCTTTGTTTGTATCAACAAATATTCCGAATCCGTCAAACGGCTTGTTTTTCTCCGGAACCCCAAGAGAAGTGTCTACAAAATAGAATTTTGCAGTATTAGAGAATTCCCCATAAACAGGCGCCGGAACCTGGCAGCAATTTGTATTAAACCTGGGATGCCTGAAAGAAAACCCATGTTCTTTATTTTCAAAGGCAATAATAGGTTCCTCGGGCGGAGGAAGCTCCCTGTCTACTTTCAAACTAAATAAAATTTCATCTGTATCTTTTTCGTATTTCTGTTTAAAACCAATATCACCTTTATAAATTTGGTCTATTTCATAAACAAAATTTTTGCTAACTACAAAAGTAACTTTAAAGTCAGAATTGCAGTTAATTACGCTAAAAGTCTGCGCCGCAAGATCATCTATTTTAGCCGATTTAACATCGCTGATTTGCGCAAGATCGGGACAGCTGAAAGCAAAGCTGCTCTTTTTATTATTTGCCAAATCTATTAGCGGACGGTTTTGAGGATTTGTATTTACAGTGATTTTAAAAATGTAACCATCTAATAAATTTGATTCTGTTATTAATCCCTCATCCTGTCGTTTACCTCTGAAGATGGCTTTATAAACCGGGGAATCCTGGCTGAAAGGATTGGATTTTTCAAGGTACGACTCAATGGGATATTTAAACGTAATTCCATGCTGTGAGGCGGAAAAACTTTTCCATTGTCTGGCGGGTTCTTCCTCAGGTGTTGGAGTAGGGGCCTGTGTAATACTAAACGGCGGATTTTGATCTACTTCCTCAACTTGCTTTTTATTGAGCTCCTGCAAAGTAATGATTATGACTATCAACGATATTAAAGTGGTAAGCAGAATGTACCGTTTTTTTATTTTGAATTTCGGGTGAGGGTGTGGTGTTGTCGATGGTGGTTGTGTTGTATCTGAAGTGGGTTGTGAAGATGGCAGTGGTGGTTGAGTTGGTTGTGGAGACTGTGGCGGTTGATTCAAAGGCACCTTAGGTAAAACATTAGATGCCTGATTTTCGTTAGGTGTTTGAAGTGAAGTTCCATTTTGTACTGAATCTTTCGAAGAAGGAGGATTTGTTTGATCCATATTTAAATTTTAGCAGAATTTGAAGAGTTTGTAGGAATAACTATTTTAATTTACATTCAAACGTTGTATGACTACAATTCAACCTTATCTTGCGCAGAAGGGGAGAGGATATATGGACTATCTTTTGTTGATTACAACACGAAAAGCAATACGGTGGAAACTTCACTATTCAATATTTATTAAAACTTTTCAAATTTAACAGATTTTAAATATATTTAAATATAAAATGAAAATTGTTGAATGATGTTTATGGAAACGCTTTAAATATAACCAAAGGCACCCGCCGAAGGAATCCACTTGCAATCACGAATTTCACTTCGGCAGGTGCCTGCTCCCTACATCGTCTTCTTCGGGAACAATTTGACGAGCACAGATCCAGTCGAAACTGCCAATCCCCACCCAACCAGAAGGGAAAGCAAAACTAACACCAACCCTCCCGGCGCATAGGACCCGGGGTTGTACCAAAAATCGAACAGGACGCCCGGTATGATCAGCAACCACCGCTGGTACTGCAGTGTGTTAGCCAGAAAAACTGCCAGGTCATAGGCCAACTGCGCCCAACTTAGCTCAGACAGGTCTCGCGCGATAAGCACGAGCGCGAAAAGTGCCGAGAGTGGTTTTGAAACCACAAACAACAGATTGATAGCACCCATCGCGTACCTGAAATCCAGCAATCCGATCTGCTGAGCCGCCGGACCGGCAAGGGTAACGAAAGCTTCAGCATAACCCATGGTGGCTAATCCTAGAGCCGCCCACGCCGCAAACTTTCGCAACCCCCCCTCCAGCTGGGCTAAAACCCAGTTGCGCTCAAGCCACCAGCTGAAGCTAATGGCTATTACGAAAGATACTGCGAAATTCAGTTCCACGCTGTCTCTCCTCTCAGAAAGTTTTATTATGCCAATTATAACCCAAGGAGTAAATTTTATGAGATATAAAGACTCGATGCTAAGCTAAATTTTTCCAACCAGCATAAAACTGATAAAATACATCAGTTCCTATAAGGCCCCATCGTCTAACGGTTAGGACGGTAGGTTCTCAGCCTATAAATCGGGGTTCGATTCCCCGTGGGGTCACCAAAAAACAAAAACATGAAACTTAAAGTTTATAAATATATATTTGACTTCTCGATTAATAGATTCTCAGCTGTTTATGATAAGATTGATGACCAAGCTGCTATTAAACTCAGCTAATTAATGCTAATTAATCAAATCTTTTTTATTTAGTAGTGGTATTACAATATCGACTGCGAACGGACTGATTTTTAAATTTTGAGAGTTTGAAGAATCCACCCAGGCTATACTTTCAATTTCGTTATCTATCTGAATATCGCCAACCCACTTTTTAACCAAAAATGTTTCCATTTTAACTTTTGAACCTTCGATTTTGGCATTCTTAACGATATAAGAACCAAAAAATTCAAAATCGCTCTGGTTGGCTGTAATTTTAAATTCCTCAAAAAGCTCTCTTACCAATGTTTCCTGAGAAATTTCTCCTTCCTCTATTCTTCCTCCCGGCACAACATATATATCTTGCCCTCCGGATTTTTCCAGGAGCAGCTTTTTATCTACAATAATTAAGCCCGCAGCTTTATGAATTTCAAAATCCTTGTTCATACATCATATTTTACCAATTATTTTAAATTCTATTTACAAAATATCCACAATACATCAAAATAATAGTAAAGAACCTAACTTTGAGTCAATTATGAATAAATTTCTACTTGCAGTTTTATTATTAATTGCCATTTCCTACGGCGCATGGTATTTAAACAAGTCTGTACATATAGATATAAACCATAAATTTATATTGACGAACTTTAGCGCCTGGGAAGAGGTTCCCAGAAAATCGGGTGCTTACAAGTCATTTGCTACACATAAAGACGGTATTATTAATTCTTATGCTGATATAAGATTTTTGAAAAAAGAAAAAACTCTTAGTGAAACAACTCATATCAAAAGTGCAAAGGAAGAATGCCAAAACCTTGCTAATGAACCACAAGTTACATCTTACACAATAGACGTTTCCGAATTTAAAAAAGATAACTCGGTTGTAGTAATGTGCAGAGGCGAAGGTATTGGAACGGTAACCAAACTCCCTACAACAGTTACAATGTATAGTTTTTTCGGTTTAGAAGATGAAATATTAATACTTTCAACAAGCTATCCAAGCAACAACACTACTGAGGAAATAAATGAGAATAATCTTATAGACGGGTTTAGATTTTATTAAAATACTTACTGTCTTTCAATTACAAAACAGGATTTTTGCCACAATCCTGGCCGCTGTTAATACATTTACCTACTAAAATATCCAAAACTTCAGAATCCCAGCCATTGAAAAAACCCATATTAGCTGTATAAAATGGTCCGCTGGATAAAGTTAAATTGCCAATTGCCCCGGTGCCTACGGGATATCTTATATAAGCTTGTATCCTGGGTATTGCAACAGGATGAGTCGCCGGACAATTTCCTTCTATAGGGTAAGCCATATGCGACTTGTGGTCCGTACTATCTAAATTAACCCCGTCCCAGCAGTTAGGAAACGTGTAGCTGACAGTCATAATTCCCGAGGCACACTGAACAGGGGGATAAATTAAATTCTCTCCGGATCCCGGACCGCACTTAAAAATAATACGCCCGCTTATTATGCTTCCATTTTCCATCAACGAATTTGCATGGCTATTTCCTATAACCATTTTTAAACCATCAGGAATTGATGAAATAACAGTTTCGGATCTTATACCTGCTCTTTGGTAGTAGATTAAAA
This sequence comes from candidate division WWE3 bacterium RIFCSPHIGHO2_02_FULL_38_14, assembly GCA_001772865.1. Classification (GTDB taxonomy): domain Bacteria; phylum Patescibacteriota; class WWE3; order UBA101185; family UBA10185; genus 2-02-FULL-38-14. The sequence continues at coordinate 28,865 of MEVD01000013.1, forward strand.
TATTTTTATTTGTGCCAACCGGCAGAACCCTTACGTTATTCTTATATAGAGCTGGAACCCAGTATACAGATTTATCGTTTTTCATTAAGCAGGAAGTATCCCCTGTATGAATGTTGACAGAGTCAGTATAAGCATTCGCGCTTACAGACCCGAAAAAATCATTCAAATACGAATGTCCGGTTTTTCCGGGAAAAACAATAGGATTTTCAGATACTGAGTGTGAGTAATTGCATGAATTTATCCATCCTGGATTTTCTGCAAACACATCATTATTAAAACCTCCTAATTTGTTCAATGATAATTCTGCAGCTATAAGATATATTATTATTAATATTATTGCTTTATATTTTGCAATGTTCATTCTAGCCGGATTATACTATGGGTTTATGACATCTGCAATATTTAAGGGAAGTCATATTCACTTATCTGTTTTTATCTCACTATTAAGACAAAATATTGGTTAGGTGTTTAGTTAGTTAGTTATTTATTAATACAAATTGTATTATTAGACCTAAATTATGCTAATATAGGTTAAATAATGCTCTGCCGGCATGCTGTTAATTCTGCCCTTATAACACAACCCTTTCTATTGCACTTTGACAAGCCGGTCATAATTGGTCGAATCAAGTATCCTCCTTTTTTACTAACTTTTGATTGGCTTCGTGCTTGTGAGCAGATGAGTCTCGCTTGCAGGAAGCCAGTCATAAGAACCAGCCACAAGATAGGAGATGAACCTATGAACAAGACTTGCAGTATAATTTTGCTTCTCATCGCTATCCTTGTTATCTCCGGATGCGAAGAAGCTTCACCTACGGCTAATGTCACAGCCATCACATTTCCATCCCGCACAGCAACTCTTGTACCAACACCATCGCCGACCGCGACAGCTTCACCTACACCCACCCAAAAACCCACACCAACCTCCACACCTTTGATACTCGCCGTACAAACTGACATAAAGTACAAAGGTGGAGCAGGAATTTACAAGGGGGCCCGAGCATTACAGGAATACTACATAGGAAGGGTTCCCCGAGGTGAGTCGGCCGAGGTGATTGGAAGGGCTGAATTTTACAAAGAGTTGGAGGGGACTCCACAACCGGTTAAGACCAGATGGCTACAGGTAAAGTATGGGGATAAAATAGGGTTCTCTGTGTATGAGTTGTTTGAACAACTATCAGAGGAGGAATACCTTGCCCTACCGGTTATTGACGTCGACTGGGAATCTGGGACTGGATTACCAATTCCGACTCCGACGACAACTTCAACACCAACACCATCGCCGACCGCGACAGCTTCACCGACACCCACCGCATACCCAAACACACCGATTCCCACTAAATCGGGGTGGATATTCGGGGAGGATAGTAAGGCGCTCATCAATAGGGTACCTACGGAATGTTCCGGAATCCCCTCTGAGTTCAGTAATCGCGAAGAGGTGCAGGTGTTTGGTAGGATGAAAGGCGAACCCTACCTTTATGTGAAGGAAGAAAAATCCTTCGCCTTCGTCCACAAAGAATGTCTCATATGGTCGGGAGACATAAGCAGGATGGCAGAGATAGTTTTCCCTACCTCCGTACCTGTCCCTACCCCTGTACCTACCCCCCACACCCCTGCAACAGGTCAGAACCGCCGATAAGATGACTGGCAAACGGCCGCGACAACTAACTCAATCAACACGAGGAAGCTACCGCGGCCGCCATCTAAATAATCAAAGCTAAGTAATCAACTTTAAAATATCCGCCAATTCATTTTGGAATTTCACCACAAACCAAAATATGTAAATTCCCACTGCAGGAAATACCACAAAATTTTCCACCCACTTACCGGTAGTTACACGCAACGTCTCAATAGGAGGAAATCCTATGTTCATATCAAAAGGAAAAAACAGAGGAAGACCTTCCTTTGTTAAACTATCCGCCAGCAAGTGCGACCCGTAACCTATCATAATACTCCACATCACTATTGTGGGATCAACAAATTCTGCATTAAAAATCCTCGGCATTACCCATTCAAGCAACTTATAAATCAAAAACACTCCCGCAATTGAATGAGATAAAGTTCTGTGTTTAAAAAAAGCCCTTCGAAATATTTTCCCCAATGTATTTCCCGCAGGCAACAAGTCCCACAACCTGTTTGTAGCCTGATCCATATCCGGAATCAAAGCACCTACAATATTTCCGACGACAGAAGTAAACAAAGTTAATACCGTTAAACTTTCGGGAGGCCTTAAAACCGCTACGGTAATTAATGAAGCAAAGGCGAATACGTCATGAGTTCTGGCAGTCATAATATAATTCTACAATATTATAATTTTATAAATATAAATATCTAAGTTGATACAATAATAAATCTGATATAAAACTAGACCTCACTCCCGTACACTGTTAAAATATTTGCACATGTTTTCTAACTCTCTCACTCTTCTTCAATTAAAACCAAACCTTTATCTTACTGATTTTTTGGACATAATAATAATTGCTCTTTTTATTTATTCATTATTTATATTTTTCAGAAATACCAGAACTTACATGGTATTTTTGGGTTTAGCGATTGCATTAAGTTTGTATGTTGTAGCCAGATATTTAAATTTATATTTAACTTCTCTAACTTTGCGGTATTTTGCCGGAGTCTCAGTAATAGTGTTTGCAATAATCTTCCAGGCGGAAATCAGAAAGTATTTTGAAATACTGGGGCTATTAGGCACTCGCCAAATCAGAGCCGGTACATTGGCTTCCAAATCACCATCCGCTACTGAAATAATTCAGGCATGCGTGAAAATGGCCCAATCTAAGATCGGTGCTCTTATAGTTATTCAAGGAAATGACAACATGGATCCGTTTATAGAAGGTGGTATTCCTTTGGACGGTGTTATTTCAGAAGAAGTAATATTGAGTATTTTTGACCCTCATTCTGAAGGACACGACGGTGCACTAATAATTAATAATAACCGTATTATAAAATTCGGGGCTCATCTGCCTCTCTCAACTAATTTTAAAGATTTAGGAAAACTAGGAACGCGCCATAGTGCGGCGCTTGGTTTGTCGGAAAATGTGGATGCATTATGTATAGTCTGCTCAGAAGAAAAAGGAAAAATATCAATCTGCAGAGAAGGAAAGCTAAAAACTTTAGATGACTTTACAGAACTTGAAAAAGAATTCGAAAAATATATTAAATCCAAGTTCTCACTTAAAAAGATTAATTTATTCACATACGTGGTCAAGCACAACTTCGGACTTAAACTCGGTGCGTTAGTTTTTGCTGCAATTGTGTGGTTATTAACGGCATATCAGACGGGAATAGTTGAAAAAAGTTTTCATGTGCCCGTAACAATTGAAAACCTTCCTAAAGATACAATTATTCAGGATTACAGCCCCAAGGAAATAGAATTAACTTTGGCAGGCAGAGGTGAAGAATTATTTTCAGATTTATCAGCAACTAACTTATATATTGGCTTTGAAGCTTCAAATTTGCAGAATGGAGTAAACAAAGAAATTCTTACCAGGAATAATATAACTATTCCTGCACACACTTCACTGGTTTCCTTTAAACCTGACATTTTGCTTTTGACCGTTCAAAAATATTTTTCCGCTTATACAAAAATTTCGGTTAAAACAAAGGGGTCTTTAAAACGCGGATTAGAATTAAAGAATATAACAGTAACACCGGAAATCGTTGAACTTATGATACCTCAGGATATACCTGCACCGGAGGAAGTCATCACGGAAACTATAGATATTTCCGATCAGACAGAATCGGTAATTATTCCTGTTAAACTGATAATTCCTGAAAATATAAGAGTTTCAAACAGCGATTCAAAAGTAAATATAGCATTAACGATAGAAAAGACATAAAAAAATGTTAAAATTAACAGATGAGACTGCCTGCAATTGTAATAATACTTATTTCAACATTAATCATCGGTCTTTCGATTAAAGTATTATTAAATGAATATTTTGAAAATGATAATTTAACCTCTTCGCCGGCAATTAATCTACAGGATTCCGGCTCCAATAATACATTATCAGAATCAGATAATAACCCGACTCCCTCACTATCCACACCGGCTGCTATTCCTACTCCGTCAAAATCACCGGCTACAACGTCTCCTAATAATCCAACCCCATCTCCTTCTATAAATGCCGAATACGTTGATGTTTATGTAACTTACTACGGATGGCACGACAACGACCCTTCCGGAAACAAAATCGCCTACCCGAAAAAATATTTTAACGAGGCCAAACATGACACAGCAGGAGGAAAGGGAACTTACGATGACCCCATTACTTTTGCTTCAGATAAAGAACTGTTTGAAGTGGGTACGGTTCTATATGTGCCCTACATTAAAAAATACATAGTCATGGAAGATCAGTGCTCTACTTGTGAAGACAACTACGATGACGGAAGAAAGCATATAGATATTTGGATGAGCAGCAATGATGATTATGAAGATGAACTATATGAATGCCAAAGATATTGGACCAGAAATAAAACCAAAGTTGAAAAAGATCCGCCCAAAAACAGGGAAGTAAATTCTAAGCCGTTATTTGATAAAGAAAACGGAGAATGCCTAAATTCTATTTAAACATATTTGGTCTCGGCAAATATTCTTTTGGAATTACTATCTCTTTAGGAACCTTTAACACTTCTCTCCAAAACCTCTCTTTTGAAACATAATAGTAAGGATCATCCGGATTTACTAAATAATAATGTTTATAATTTTTTAAGTCTTCACTCATTTTCGCAACCAACGTTCCGCTTGTGAACCATTTAAACTTATATCTGCCCAAAGGAAATAAATTAGTGTATGACATTAATGAATACCTTCCGTCAAAGGAAAAATAAAATTCCATATAAGTCACCACCAGATCCCTCACTGACATATACATCGGATTTCTTGCTTTCAGACCCAGAAATTTGCTTTGTGCAATTGAACCAAACTTATTTCCCGATTTATAAACACATAAGATATGTTCTTCATCTTCGCGCGCCAACAATTCAATTATTGAAGCTTTATACCCGTGATATAACAAACACGCAGCGGCTAAAAGCGCGCCGTTATAACATTCAGCTTTTTTATCCTCAAGAACTTCCCGAATACTTCGGTCTTCTCTATACGGATCATACTCAATTTCATTATCTATATACTTTTGAACTTTCTCCGGAGTGTTCAATTTTTTTATGAACGTTAGCTCTTTTTGTGATAATACAGCATAATAATCTTTAAACATTTGTAGATGATAATAGTTATAGGATGATTTGTCTACAAAGTTACTTCAGGCAATTCAATAACACAAGTAATAATGATTTTTAAAATATAATTGCCGCGTCTCTTTTAGGATTTTCTTCTGGCTTTTTGAGCTTTGGCTATATTTTCGCGGTAAGCATTTTGCTGAGTCTTGGTCGGTTTCTCTTTCTCCGGAATATTCTGCCTGTCTTTAGCGCTGAAAATATCACCCTTTAGTAGTTTCGGCACAGATCCTAAATTATTTAAGAGTTCTTTTGCATTTTCTGAATCGGGTACAAGCTTGTCGTTTTCAATATGCGCATCACTTTTACTTATCAGCCAGGCTTGTGTGTCCCAGGAACCGCTGCTTCTTTTTCCGGTTAGTCTTTGAATATGCCCCGGTGTTCCTACATCGTGGTATCTGAAAAATACAAAATCTCCTTTTGGTCTTACTACTATTCTGAAATAGTCGCCTTCCCCTTTTGTCCCCGGTTTGGCCCTCTTTTTTCCGCTGGGTTCGGCGAGCGCCCGCATTCTGGGCGGCATCCCTTTCCAGAATTTCTGTTCTTTGTCCGCATTTCTTTGCGGCGTCTGTTTTTGTTTAGAATTCACCACATATCTCACCTCCCCGCTGATATAAAATTAATTTATATATTCCTTTCTTTATGGCAGTATACCTTATTTTTATATGGCATATAATAATGTAAATAGTCTCTTATGAAACATTTAAACATTAAAATATTTGGGTTTGTACAAGGGGTAAATTTCAGATTTTTTGTTGAACAAAAGGCTTCCGAGCTAGGAATTAAGGGATTTGTGAGAAATGAACCAGACGGAACAGTTTATGTAGAAGCAGAAGCCCCCGACGAAACGCTAAACAAATTTGTGGAATTCTGCAAGAGAGGCCCGACATTTGCCGGTGTGGAAAATACTGAAATTAAAGAAAGTAAATTTGAACACTTTAGTACTTTTGAAATAATAGGTTAATATATAATTATTTGATGAAAAAAGTGGCAATTACAGGCACCTGGCGAACAACAAACAAGCAAATGGAAGAAGACGTTAAAAAAGTAGTTGAAAATATAATTAATTCCGGAAATTCTATTGTAGCAGGAGGTGCATTAGGGGTTGATTTTATTGCCACAAATGAAGCTTTAAGATTAAATCCCGGAGCCGGACAAATAACTATTTTTTTACCTGCTACTTTGGAAATTTATTCCAAACATTATTTTAAGCGTGCTGAAGAAGGAGTTATAACAAAAGAACAAGCGGAATTATTAATCACGCAACTCAAAACTATAAAAACTGCCAATGCAAAATCTATAATCGAAAACCCGATAAATAATATTGTGGATCAAACAGCATATTACGAAAGAATTAAGGATATTGTAAATTATTCGGACGAAGTAATAGCGTTCCAGCTAAACGACAGCAAAGGAACTCAATATACAATTGACATAGCAGAGCAAAAAGGTATTCCTGTAAAGGTTTTTAAGTATACAATTAGTTAATATTCTTACATTCTTTAACTCATTATTATTGACACGTTTAATTATAACTAACCATTTGTTCAACATATATGTAATATAATCTATAATTACTTAAATGCCGGTTACTGCCCAAAAGTTCAAAAACCTCACGGACGATAAAACTATAATAATAATGGCCTACGCTAAAGCCGGTTTAGGTCATTTAAGGGTTACCAACGCACTTTACAACGAGCTTCCGAAAGAATCTTTTATTGCTCTTTTGAGATCTTCAGACTCTTCTACGGAGTATTTGCACAGAATAACAAGTTCTCATAGTTTTACCAGAAGTCTAATGGAGAAAACTCAAAACGGCTTGTTGGAAAATATTTTCACCAAATTATATAAAGCATTTTTAAAAGATAATACGGACATGGTTTACAACCAAATTTCCGCTATTTTGACCCAAAGAATGCAGGTTCCGAATAAAGTGGTTATAGTTGCAACACATTTCGGACTTGCGCATCAAATTTCTTATATTAAAAAAAGGCTGGAAAAAGAAAACAATTTAAAGATGTATTTAATAGTTCAAGTTACAGACGACAGCCCCCAAAAAGTATGGTATGTGGAAGGCGCGGATTTAATTTTCACCCCAAGTCTTCTCACCAAAGTTAAACTTGAAGAATATGCACAAATATCAAATAAAAAAGAAGAAAATAAAAAGCCAAAAATTATTGCTTCTACATACCCTCTAGCCCCCGACCTATTTAAAAACCTAACCGACCGAGAATTTGAAGAAAAAATTAACCAGGCTGATATTTCAAAAAGTTCGGAAATTAATATTATGGTACCGATTTCAGGGGCCGCAGTAGGTATGGATTTTTACATTAAATTACTACCCATGATTCATTCATTAAATAACAGATCAAGATTCTATTTAGTAGTTAAACAAGCTCCTTTTACCAAAGATTTTATAAATAAAATAAGCAATCTAGACTATGTAAAAGTTTTTACATCTGGGGATTATAGGGATATTGTTGATATTTATGATGAATTATATAAACTGATGACCTTTTCAATTGAGATATCAAAACCAAGCGAGCAGGCATTTAAATGTCTGTTAAACCCCTCTCAAAGAGGTGGTGTTTTTATGTTTTTTGCCAATCCGGTAGGAAGACAGGAATTTGATAATCTTGCTTACCTAAGAAGAGAAAAACTAATTCCGAGCGAATATGAAAATAAATTATTATGGAAAAATCACAATACAATATTTGATAATAAATCAGCTGTTGAATTGATTAAGACATCGCGCGGACTCGAACTGCCTTTTCACTCGGAGGCTTCCGCGGTATTCATTAATAAATGCCTGAATTCGGGATTGCTAAAGAAATCTCTGGAATATCAAAAATTCAAAACATTCCCTAAAGGAACTGAAATATTCTGGAATAAAGTTGACGAATTGCTGGAAAAAAACCCGCCGCCGATTGTAATTAACAGTCAATGAAATTAAACTACAAACTTTCCGTCTTTATAAATTACCTTTTCGGTTCCGTCTGCTAAATAAGCTGTTACAACTCTGTTTTCCGTAGAAATAATATCAGTATGAATTACCGAATCGTTAAATCCCCATTCTTCCCATTGCTCTTTTGTAGGTTTTGAAGGATCTCCAGGATAAGAATCTTTATAGGAGGAACCCAATGCCAAATGAGTATTTCCGAATTCTCCTCCGGCATTTTCATCATATAAAGTTTCCGCCATAAATTTAGTTATGTGAGAAAGCCTTCCGTCGGTTAAGGAAAATTCTCCGATTTTATCGGCATTTTCAACTGCAATCATATCCTTCAACACTTGTTCACCTTGCTTGGCCTCTGCTTTTACAACTCTGCCGTCCTTAAATTCAAGCCGCACATCTTTAATTAAATTTCCATATCTGTATAAAGGCTTGTTAAAATATATGTATCCTTCAGTCATTCTCCAATCCGGTGAAATAAATACCTCAAAACTGGGAATGTTTCTTCCGCTTCCTCCAAGCCATTTTCTGTTTTCCCCCAATCCTACAGTTAAGTCAGTATTTTCTGACTTCACACGTACTATTTCTACTTTCAGCTCATTCAGCTTATTTTTTACTCTACTGATTTCACCCATAACCTCGCGCCATTTTTGCACCGGATCCGGTTCTTCCAAATAGCACGCTTTAATTATCTCATTCCAGTATTCCTCCAAATTCATTCCTACTTCGTCAGCCATTGCCGGAGTTCCATACAAAGCCAAAGTCCAAGTTAACTCTCCTCTGTCTTCTTTATCAAACCTCCAATTTTTGTACGGTGTAAAAGCTTTTTGACGGGTCATTATTTTTTTACTGTCTATGCCTTCAAGGTCATGCTTGTCGGCTTCAGCCAAAATCCCTACTAAATGATCCGCCTGGTCTACCAATCCCTTCATATATTTATCCGGAAAGAAATCCAACTGCTCTTCATTGGCTAACTCGTAATACTGCCTGGATAGTTCGGTAAACCCTCTTTGCATTTCATTGGGCATATAATAAACAATCGGATAAGCGCCTGATTTTAAAACTGCTGCCTGCATTGAAATCAGCAGAGGTTTTGCCGATTCGGGAACCATCAAAAACACCGTTTCTTTTCCTTTAATTCCTTCACCTCCGTTAAGCGCAAAATTAATAACCACATCAGCATATTTGTTTAATATTTCTTGTGAAGGCTTGAATTCCATACATCAACGAATATACAATAATAAATTGCATTTAGTCTATAGTTTGTAGTTTGTTATATGTTGTTTAAAGTAGGTAACTTTTAAGACGGACTATTTTAATGAGGAGACGTCGCCCTGCTGGCTGCTATCCAATGAAAATACATTCCCCTGACCCTGACCGCTTTGCGGTTGCTGTGGAGGCGCAGATGGTGGAGTTTGAGTTTGTGGACTCTGGGTTTGGGGCATCTGCTGCGGTTGCGGCGTTGTCTGTTGTGCCGGTTGTTGTGTAGGGCGAGGCTGCGATCCTTGCTGTGGTTGTTGAGGATTGTTAAGTCCTATCCATCTACTGGCAAAGTTCATACTTTGTGAAGGTGTTTCCGCCGGCTTTGGTGTACCAGGTGCAGGCTGTGAAACAGGTTGCGATACAGGTAGAGCCGGAGTCTGCTGAGGACGTGTCTGCATCCTATCGGCAAATGTTAATGGTTGACCAACCACTGATGGCTGAAGAGGAGGTGGAGGAGGCGGACCTTGAGTTGCTGTGGGTTTTTGTCCTAATCCCGCTGACATTTGAGACGACATTTCTTTAACAGATTTAAGTATATCCTCCGCGCTAGGCTCCTTGTATTCATCCGAAGCTGCCTGCGGAGTAAATGTAGCCGGGGCTTTTGCCGGCGGGGAAGGCGGAGCCACAGGTCTGGCTTGTTGCGGAGGTTGTGGGGGTATAGCCGGTCCGGCTTGCTGTTGTTGAGGTTGTGCGGCAGCTTGAGGTATTTGTTGGATTTGTGGTTTGGGCGGTTGTTGTGCTTGTATAGGAGTAGGCGCCGCTGATGGCTGTGGCGCTGCAGGCTGCTGCGGCATTGGCGTCGGTTGCGCTGGACGCATCTGTGCAGCAAATTCAGGTCTTACATTTCCCTGAGTGTCCATAGTTTTATATTTATCGGGCTCAAACCTCTCAACAGGAGTATAAGCGGGTTTTGCAGCAGGGGGTTTGGATGTAATTAACCCTTCTTCTCTAAGTTTTAAAATTTCGGCGGGATTTGTGGTAATTAATTTATGTTCGGCATCAGAAGCTACTACTTTTATAGATACATGGTTGGCGCCGGCGAAAAATAATCCTTCCCCCTTGTCGGCAGCCAGCAGAAGCCTTTTTTCTCCCTCAGACAAATAAAACGTCTCGGCAACTTTATCAATGGCTGCGGGGTGTTGTTTTAGCAATATTTGGATTGAAGAGTTTGTAACTATCGCTTTACCGTATTCCGAACTCAAAAAGTCATCCACATCCTGAGAAATTGTGGTTAACCCAAGGTAATATTTTCTGGCTCTTTTAGCGATACCATAAATAAACCTCGCACTATCCTCCCTTTGAAGCAAGTTCCAGGCTTCCTCAACTATTAAAATCCTCTTTTTCAGGTCTTTTCTTATCCTGGTCCAGATAAAATCAAGAATTATAAAAAATGCCACAGGTCTTAATACATCCTCCAAGTTTTTGGTTGAAAATACCGTCATTTTGCTCCCGATGTTTATTGTAGACTGTGCATCAAATACCCCCGCCAGCGAACCTTTAATATATTTTTCCAGCCTTTCGGCCATTCCCTTCGCTTCCGGTTCTTCGGCACCCAGCAAAACTTTGTATAAATCTTCCATCACCGGCGGCTCTTTTGTTTTTTGAGTGACTGGATCGGTTGTAATTCCTTTTATCCTGTATGTTTCGATCAACGCTCTGTCCAAAATAGCCTCTTCTGTGGGACTCAATTCTCCAAGCATTAATTTAAAAAGTGTATGCAAGGACAGTAGCTTTTGGCCGAGCTCGTTTTCACCTTCAACCGCAATACCGGAAAGATCAAACGGATTGATCTTGGATGGTGAATTGGATGAAAAGCTTATATAATCCCCTCCGACAATATCGCACAATGGCCTGTACTCCTCTTCAACATCGATGATCATTATTTCAGCACCGAAAATCATTGTTCTCAACGCTTCCAGCTTTACAAGGTATGATTTACCTGAACCTGACTTGGCAAAAACTACTGTATTGGCATTTTCCAACGAAAACCTGTCAAAAATTACCAGCGAACCGTTATGCCTGTTTATACCGTACAAAATTCCGTCGTCCGAAGTTAAATTAGATGATGTAAAAGGAAAAGTCGTAGCTAGGCTGGTCGTGTCCATATTTCTGGTAACTACCAGCTTATCCATAGCTGAAGGAATAGTGGATTGAAACGCTTCTTCCATTTGAAGAGTCGCCGTCTTTGAAATTAATAACAATGATCCCAATGTGGACTCCAGTTTTGTAGTAATATGCTCCAACTCATCTAAAGATTCGGCAGGAATGGTTATATAAAACGAAAACTGAAAGAATTTTTCTATTCCTTTAACCAGCTGATCCTGCAATGCCTTAGCATCCTCGAGCGCCGCAATAACTGCCGGATCCTGCAACCTTCCCTTTTGATTATTTGAAAGAACAGTTGCCTCAAGCTCGGTCATCTTTTTGCGGAGATCGTCCAAAACTCCCTTTGATTTAACCGGATAATAAAACATTCCGATATCCAAAGAATGGTCGAAATTAATAACCGGTGACAGCCAGTTGGCTCCAACAAATCTTGGATAACCAGAAACAAATAAAGTCCTGTAATAAGTATTTCCGATTTTTATATGATTGAAATCAACTTCAATAGCAGAAGGCGCTATTATATCTCGGACATTTACCATTCCCTTAGCTAGAGTCTGGGGAGAACTGGACTCCTCAGGCGTGGGTTTTTCCTGTTTGGCTTCAGTTTTCGGTTTTTTCTTAAAAATCGTCAGCGGTGGAAGTTTCATAAATTATTCCTCGAATATAGCCGGATTCACCAACGCAGTCTTATAATCATCTACATTTGTTCTTATTCTCTGACCGTGAATAGAACTCGGATTGTAAATATCAAAATATAATTCTACTAGCTCCTGAGTAGTGAGCTGCCTCGCTTTAACTCCGATCCTGTTAAATTCACCTATAACATGATCTACTCTCGGCATTAGCTGTGTCTGCGACATTTTTATCGCAGCATCCACATTTACTCTTACTCTTTTTGTGTGAGTGCCCAGCAATTTAGATAAAAAGTCAAAAGGACCGGAAGAAAGTTCCGACTCCATTCCACCTCCCGTGGAAATAGTTACATAAAATGTTTTATCCAGCACGTCGTTGGTTTTAATTATCTCCTGAACAAATCTTCTGTAGGCTTCGGCTTGGTGTTTTAAAAGAGGATCCTGAAGTCTGTTTTCTATTCTCTGAACTTTTTCTATATATTTTGTAATATCCAACCTTTTAGAGCGCACTACCACCTGAACGGGAAATGTAAGAGAATTCAGCAACATCGAAAACGCAGCAATAATAGCATCCTGCTCAATCTCCGATAACAGGTCAAAATTTACTGCGGTTGTCTGCAATACAACTGCCACACTTCCGCTTTTTAAAATTACCAAATTATCTTTTATTTCTTCAATATCAAGATGTTCCTGTGTTGTAGCATCAACTTTGGCGGGCATAGTTTTCAGTCCTTACTATAATCATTTTGCCGGGAGTTTTAATAAATTACCTTCCGACAATTTCCAAAGGAGCGATTATTTCTCCTTTAACTTCTACAGAAATTATATCAAAAGTTAAACCGGTCTTTTTGGAAATATCAGTCTCTATATAATAATTGCCGTTCATTAACGGTGTGCTGATAAAAAATTGTCCTAGTGCATTTGTTTTTAATGCTCTCACCGATTCGCCTTTTTGATTTTTTATTATTATTACCGCCCCTTCAACTGATTGACCGGCGTTGTTTTTTATAGTTCCCAATAATATATTCGGTCTGTCGGCTAACGGCTGTTTGGTAGAGTATGAAGCGCTTACAGCACCCGTACCGTACGGCTGCGCCTCCACAGCAACCGGTTTTTTAATTTCCTTGTCTTTGAACTCGTTAAAAGTGGATTTCAATTTTGTGTAATCAACCGAAAGCTGGGATTTTTCCTGCTCCAGCTTTTGTATTTTTTCCTGAGTATCTACATTTACCTGTCCTTCCTGTTTTGACTTTTCCAGGTCCACTTTTAGTTTATCGATTTCTTTAGTCAAATTAGTATTTTCCTGCTTAATTGCTTCTATTACACTTTGGGCCTGCTTTTTTACACTGCCTTCCTGCTCTTCTCCTTCTCTGGAAATCACATTTTTATACATTTCGTCGCGTTTTATCTGATCAATAAGCCTCTTTAATTGGTCCGTTTTGCTTTCCAAATCGGATTCCATTACTTGTTGTTCACTCGTTCTTAAAACTTTTTCCCCCCGAACCGGAAGAATAATTTCCCCCCTATCAGGAATTAAACTGGTAAACATTCTCCCCGTCCTCCTATCAGGCGTTATAGGAGTTAAAGGAATAAAAGCGCTGATTGAAGGCATTATTACACCCGCCGGCACCGAAGGAGGCACGGCTGATTTTATTATTTGAAGCTGTTCGGAAGTGAGCTGTTCAGCAGACGGATGCGTGATATAAGACGGCTTAATGATGTCAGCGGCTTCAGGTTTGGGAGGCGCTGCTTCTTCTTTTACCTCTTTTGCTTCTTTTAGTTCTCCAGGTTTGGCTTCCGACCCAACTTCCGGAATTACTTCAGTTACAGGTTTTACATGCGGAGCGGGCTGTACCGGCTGATAATATTGAGGTTCCTGAACTGCAACCGAAATATACGGCGACGGGGCCGGTGTTATATACGTTTCTCCCATAAAAGCGTCCCGGACTTTTTTAATATATTCGGCTTCCTGAATATCCAGCTTGTCTATTTTAGGAGTTTTATTCTGATACTCCAGATATTCTTCCAATTTTCTCCTGCTTGAAGTAGGCGCTAAAGTAACAAGTTCGTGTTTCACAACAGCCAGATTTTGATACAAAAATATCGGGGGAACATTTAGTTCCCTTTGCCAGATCATTTGGGTAGGACTGTACATTGAACGGAGAAAATTAACGATCCACTGGTCCAAGCCTCTGTCGGCTATAGAAAAAAATGCCAAACCCAGCCCGAGAATAGCAAAGAATAAAGTTAACGGAAATTTAAAAATTCCCGCTAAGGTGCTGAAGCACAGCCATGCCAACCCCCCGAATACCATTAAATAAGCAAACTGTCTCATAGTTAGATCGCCAATTAATTTAAATTCGACGTCCATTATATTTTGCGGGACGGCGTGTTGTTTGTTGGTAACTTGTACTTCTTTTATAGGCATTTCTTAAATCATTATATAAGAAAATATCTTATTGCGTCAGTGGCAGAACCAATGAATGAACTATTTCAGCTTTATGTAAAAAAACTTATCTGTTAAAAGACTATCTCTAACAACACCTTTTTCTCCTTCAATTGCAACCTTAGTAACAGATGCATCTAAGTTCAATCCGAAAGGAGGATTAAATATGAACTCCACAGGGTCGGCTAAAGTACCCGGCTGTTTTTGCCAGTATAATCTGTATTCCATATTATCAGAGTTAATTACCGATTGGCTTGAAAGGTCAAAGTTTATTACCAGTTTCAATATTTTACCGGTTTCAAGCTTAAATCCGGTTTCAAACGAATTGTAAACACCTTCTTTTGATATAACTATTTCTTTAAATATATCTTTTTCGGGTTCATCGGCATAAAAAAGCTTGGCGCCGGTGAGTTTTGTTCCGGTTTGGGTCAAAACTCGCACATAATTTGTATAAGGCCCGCCCGGCCAAGCATCGTCCGTTCCATTATGAATATAATCCAGAGTCAGTTCGCCTCTTAATAATCCGTCTCTGGTTAATGACGAAACTTCGTATTTCATTTTATTTTCCACAAAATAATTTGACTTCGTACCGCCTAAGTTAGCATTAACCACGTATAAATAGTCGCCCTCAGCACTCACAAGCGATCCGTCCCAATGTCCTTTATTTAATACAGCCGCAAACTGGTTGTTGAATAAATGCACCAAAATATGCTTTTCGTTCAGTGATTTATTCATATTGCTAAATAGGTCCGACATTTTTTCTTTAGAAAGCGCAAAAATGCTTTCGAGCAGCTTGCTTCCTAAAATTGTCAGAAAAGACCTTTTTTGATCAGAGCCGTTGCTGTAATTAAACTCGCTGTGGAACTGGGTTTTTTCAAATAAATTATCGGCAGTAATTTCTTCGTTGTATGCGGCTAAAAATGTTGGTCCGGCTACCTTTAACAGGCTTTGCACAAATGCCAGATCAACCGCTATCACACCGTCAAAATGATCACCGTTAAGCCTGTAAAACAAATTGTCTATATCCTGTGCAGACCCCGGAAAGTTCGGATTCCAGTTTGCATTTCTTATATAAAATTTAGTTTCTTTTAACAAGTTTTCAATAGGTTTTGGCGGTTCTATTTTAATATTTCTTACATCAATCTGGCCGTCCGGATTATAAACATCATCTATTGTAAGTGATTTTATTTTCCCCTTTTCAAGTTCTAAAATCGCATAGGAACCTACAAATCCTCCCGTCGGCCTGATTTCATTAGAATTTTGGAACAGAATCAGATATTTTTTAATTTCGGAAGTTCCCAAAAGCTCCGGTACAGATTCAGTAGCAGACAATAACAAGTCTAGCCCGCCGGAAACGTTATTAATTATTTTTTCAAATTCCAAAACGTTAGGCACGAGGCTTTGAGGCAGGGTGTTTGTGTCGGTGTTTTTAATATTCGCTAGAGCCAGCTGCAGATTATTTTTGGCTATTTCTATATTAACTTTAGCCTGGGCGAAATCTTCTTCAACCAAGTATTTATCAGAGTTCGGCTTTATGGTTTCCCATATTTGATTAAAAGGATTTGCGGCTTTGGACAAATTGTAGGCTGACTTGGAAAAGTAAGACGCTGAAGTTAGAAGCCCGTTTAAAGAATCATGTTGTTCCGATCTTCCCAGAATTTTAAAAATCCATTTAACCTTGGAAAAAGAATTCTGTGCTTTTGAAAAACTTAAATAAGCTTCATTAGCTTTGTTCTTTGAAGCTTCGGAATCCAGCTGTGTAACAAGTGTGGGAATCTGCTCCAAAGATTTTACCGCCGCCTTTACGGTAAAATAAGTCTGGCCTACAGGCAGAACAATAAAAATCATCATAAATGAAAGAAGAACGGAGGCAGGTATTAAAACCCGGGTATTAAATTGTTTTGTTTCCTGCGCAGGTATCACTTTTACCAAAGGCTCTTTCGCCGGAATTTCATTCACACCCGCCAGTGATGTGATCCCCTCCTTAACTTCTACAGCCAGCTGAGGTTTTTCCTGAACAGGCGCCAGCGAACTTACCGCCACTTTAGCCTTTAGCTTTTCTTCTATTAACTTTGTCGGCTTGAATGTATTTTCATTAACGTTATATCCAAAAGAAGTTAATGTCTTAATTAATCCAAATCTGAAAGGGATTTTAGCCTCCCATTTTATGATTTCCAGGTTTTCCCTGTCAGGGGCTTTTACTTCAAAAAAATTAAAGCTTGAAGGTTCTGGTTTAAAACTGATTTGTATATCTCCGTCGGCCAGGCTTTTTAATAAATAAGCAATTTCCAAATTTGAAAAAGGCTCGTTAGCAACCAGGTTAAAAATTCTGCCTTCGGTACTCGGGCTGAAAAGAGATTTAATTAAACCTGAAACCACATCCGAAACAAACAAATAGTACTGCTTTTTGGAACCGTCGCCGTAAACAGTCAGATTCTTCTTATTTACCATTTCATTCATCATACTGCCCAAGTTTCCGCCGGCTGAAAAGTCCATTTTAGGTCCGTAAACTTCGGGAACTCGGACAATTCTTGCGTTTACAGTATTTTTCTTAAAATATTCCCAAACCAGTGCTTCAGCATATCTTTTCGCCTCCGTCAGAGAGAATTTCTTTTCTTCTTCATTGGTACCCCCGAAATATTTGTTTAAATCAACCGGTGACATCAATCCCTGATATACATCTATTGTTGAGGCAAGCACAAATTTTGCCTGGGATTTTACCGCAAGATCCAAAAGGTTTTTAGTACCTAAAGCATTGGTTAGAAGAGCGTCTAAATTAACATCGGTTTGATTAAAAAGATATGATTCCAACCCCGCCAAATGAAAAATATAATCTACGGTACCGATTTCTTCCGGAAGCTCCCTACCAATATCAACATCAAATAACGCAAATTTAGGATTGGTTAATAAATGTTCTACGTAATTCTGTTTGCCTGTTCTAAAATTATCCAAAACTACAACTCTGGCGTCCTTCAACAATAAAGTTTCAGCCAAATGGGAACCTATAAACCCGGCTCCGCCGGCTATTAATACCGTAGGTGCAAGGGCAGTCTTTTGAATAACTTGTTTCTGAACGGGCATTACATTAAGTATATTTTTATATGTGGATATTTACAAGATTTAATGCCAATCAAGAACGTCCTGTCATTACAAAACCGCCAATCAAGTGTAAATAGTTTAATCGTGCTATATAATCTGAATA